>CAYQGB010000373.1:0-2715 GCA_964416895.1 uncultured Calditrichaceae bacterium | reverse complement strand
CCCCTTCCCTCTCCCGGCGGGGGAGGGCCGGGGTGGGGATGGGTGAGGGCGATATCCTTACAAGGAATTATGAAATCCGAGGCACCCGGTGGTCGAAGGGTGACCACCAGCCCTCAAACACTTTAAATGCTCTCTTCTAACCCTAACGCGCGCACCGCCTGCTTGGCCGCCTCCTGCTCGGCTACTTTCTTGCTTTTGCCCTGTCCACGCCCCAACAATTGGTTGTTCAACCACACCTCCACCACGAACACTTTGGCATGATCCGGCCCCAACTCCTCCACCACCCGATAATCGGGCAGCCGACCGCCGGCTCCCTGGGCGTATTCCAGCAAGATACTCTTGTAGTTGCGGTACATCCCTTTGCGCAAAATCTTCTTCAAATCCGATAACAGATATTGATGAATGAAGGCGCTGGCTTTTTCCAGCCCCATATCCAGATAAATGGCTCCGATGATGGCCTCGAAGGCATCCGCCAGAATGGATTTGCGCTGCCGGCCTCCGGTTTTCTCTTCCCCCCGATTCATCAGGATCAAATCCCCCAGGGGCATGGCCCTGGCAATATCTCCCAACACCGGCTTGCTCACCAGAATCGACTTGACTTTGGAAAGATGCCCCTCGGTTTTGTTGGGAAATCGGCGAAACAGGAAATCGGTTACCACCAGATCCAGCACGGCATCGCCCAGAAATTCCAGGCGCTCGTTGGAATGGGTGCGGGGTTCGTTGGTGATGTTGAGATAGGAGCGATGTTTCAGGGCGGTGGCAATCAGGGTGGGATCGTGGAAATACAGATGAAACCGGTTTTGAAACTGTTCCACCACGGCGGCTTCACCGGCCGGTAAATCCGCCCCTGAAGCCGCCGGGGAACTTTTGGCGCTTCCTGCGCCTCGCTGAAGCAGTCTCTTCAGGAACTTCAACGTTCTTTAATCCCTTCATTCAAATCGAGCAACCGCAATGCAGGCATTGTGCCCTCCAAAGCCAAAAGCATTGGAGATGGCCGCCCGTACCGGGCGTTCCTGCGGTTGATTAGGCGTATAATTCAGGTCACATTCCGGATCCGGATATTCGTAATTGATGGTCGGGGGGATCACCCCGTGTTTCACGGCCAGCACCGTGGCAATCAACTCCACCCCTCCGGCAGCGCCCAACAGATGGCCGGTCATCGACTTGGTAGAGCTGATATTCAGCCGGTAGGCATGATCTCCAAACAGGGTCTTGATTGCCTCGGTTTCGGTTTTGTCGTTATAGGGTGTGGAGGTGCCATGGGCGTTAATATAGTCAATCTCTTCCGGATCCAGTTGCCCGTCCTCAATGCATCGGCGCATGGCCCTTACGGCGCCTTCTCCACCCGGTGCCGGCGCGGTGACATGATAGGCGTCGGCGGTAAATCCGATGCCTCGAATTTCGGCATAGATAGTGGCGCCTCGCCTGCGGGCGTGCTCCAGTTCCTCCAGCACCACAATGCCGGCCCCTTCTCCGATGACGAAGCCATCCCGCTCCTTATCAAACGGACGGCTGGCCCGTTTGGGATCATCGTTGCGGGTGGAAAGGGCCTTCATGGCGCAGAAGCCTCCCACGCCCATGGGGGTAATGGCCGCCTCCGATCCGCCGGCAATAATCACCTCCGCATCCCCGTATTTGATCATCCGCACCGCATCACCGATGGCATGGTTGGCCGTGGCGCAGGCGGAAACGGTGGAATAGTTCGGCCCCTTGAACCCGTAGCGGATGGAGACCTGCCCGGCAGCAATGTCGGAAATCATCTGGGGAACAAAATAGGGGCTGATGCGCCGGGGGCCGTTTTTGAGAAATTTCTCGTGTTCCAGTTCAAAGGATAAAATCCCTCCAATACCGGAACCGATCACCACCCCCGCCCGATTCAGATCGATCTTTTCCAGGTCCAGCCCGGAATCTTCGATGGCTTCGTGGGTGGCCACCATCGCGTACTGAGTGTACAAATCCATGCGGCGAATATCCCGCCGATCCAAAATCCCTTCCGGAGAGAAATTGCGCACTTCTGCTGCAAAACGCGTACTATACTCCGAAGCGTCAAAATGGGTAATATAATCCACATTATTCCGTCCGGCTAACAGTCCCTCCCAGAACTCTTTTACCGAATTTCCCACGGGAGAGACAACACCCATACCGGTAACGACAACGCGCCTCTGCATATCTGTTCCTTATGTTGGTTCACCTGTTCCTTCCTCATAAAGAAGAGTGCTCCGTCCTGCCCCGGGGGGGGTTGCTCCGGACAAAGCACTCTTCTCCGGGGAGCAGATTTTTATCCTTCGCTTTCGGCAAGTTTCTGCTTCAAGTACTCCACCGCGGCCTTGACGGTGGTGATTTGCTGGGCATCTTCATCGGGAATTTCTACCCCGAACTCTTCTTCAAAGGCCATGACCAATTCCACGGTATCCAGTGAATCTGCACCCAGATCTTCAATAAAATGGGCTTCTTCTTTCACCTTATCCGCCGCCACACCCAGCTTATCCACAATAATATCCTTCACTTTCTCCTGAAGCGTCTTTTCATCCAGCGCCATGATGCCTCCTTTTGCGTTTTGGTTAAACCCGCGATTTTCTTACCCTATTATCAAAACAACTTCGAGAACTCACCGCTGGTAAAGCTAATCTGCACAATTGCCTCAATAATTCAAATCGCCCGATAGACGCCAGGCCTATGAGCGGAGTGGTGTTAGAAACGACAATCATTCCCGAT
>CAYQGB010000372.1:0-2874 GCA_964416895.1 uncultured Calditrichaceae bacterium | reverse complement strand
GATCGGAATTATCAGGATCTGGTATTTCTGGGGCGGTATGATGTGAATTTCTGAGAAAAGATCGAGGGCGTTTATCGTTCATTTCAGTGCCCCGTGAACCGGGGTAATTTCTAGTGTTCTTTCAAGTTTAACGTGACGGGTTCCCATGTCATTCTGAGGGCTGCCGCCGGGGAAGCGCCGATTTTATGTTAAGGGGCTGTTGCCTCAGAAGCCCTGGTGTCATTCGCAGGCGTGCTATCAGGCGGCAGCCCGAAGAATCTCTTTATGAATTGTGTTTAGGATAACAACCCGTCACCCAATCCTTGAAAGAGCAATAAAGCCATTGTTTTTCCATATTTTAGAATTTTCCTTGTTCGTTGACCGGCGGCAATTTCATGTTCTGAGAGGGCTTTGGAAACAATGACCATGGATTGGTCTCGTCTGGCGAAATTCACCGCTCTTTCCATAACCGCACTGTTATTTGCCTACCTGGTGCGTTACACCATTCCGGCTCTGGAGAGTCTGGAACTGAAAACCCTGGATTGGCGGTTTGAGGTTCGAGGCCCGGAGCCGGTGGACGACACCCCCATTGTGCTGGTCACCATCGATGATTACTCCTTTGAAGCACTGCCGGAGCGCTGGCCCTGGCCCCGCTCCTACTATGCCAAAGTGGTAGAAAACCTCACCCGCGCCGGCGCCAGGGTCATCGGGCTGGACGTGATTCTGGATTTGCCGGATCAGCAGCGACCGGAACACGACCGGCGCCTGGCGGAGGCGCTGCGCACCTCCGGAAAAACGGTGCTGGCCCGCAAGCTGGAGATCGATGCCCGGATCACCTCCTACCGCTATCTGGTGGATCCCCTTCCCCTGTTTGCTCAGGCCGCCGATAGCAGCCTGGGACTGGTGTCCATCGAATCCGATCCCGACGGCATCTTCCGGCGGTACCCGGTGGCCCAGACGTTTCAGGAAGACATCCTGCCCTCCTTTGCTCTGGAAATGCTGCGGAAATATAAAGGATATGAGCCGGATACTCCCATCGAACTGGATCAGAATGTCTGCCGCTTCGGAGAATTTCGCATTCCTTTGAATCGGCGAGGAACGCTGTTGATCGACTTCGCCGGCCCCCGGGGCACCTTTCCCCACTACTCCTTCGCCTCGGTGATGGATGACTCTACCGTGGATTTAGGAGAAGATTACGATCTGGATTACTTCACCGATCAGTTGCTCCCCGACAGCGTGTTTCGGGGAAAAATGGTGCTCATCGGCAGCACGGTGGCCGAACTGCACGACAATTTCCCCACCCCCTTCCTGAACTACGGAGGCACGCCCCGGGAATTACCGGGGGTGGAAATCCACGCCAACGCCCTGCGCACCATTCTCAACCGGCTGTACTTTTCCGGTCCACCCTGGTGGCTGAGGCTGTTGATCCTGCTATTGCTGGTGCTGAGCATCCAGGGCCTGTGCCAGCGGTTTCCCGCGTTGTGGTCAATCCTGATCACCGTGGCCGCCATCGGGCTGTATATCGGGGCGCAGTTTTTCCTGTTCTCCCAATTCCGGGTGGTGATGGAGTTGGTCGCTCCTTCCCTGGCGATGTTTTTCACCGCCGTGGCGGTAAATCTGTATCAGTACATGCTCACCCAGAAGGAGAAGCAGCTTATCCTGGGGGCATTCCAGCAGTATGTGCCGGCCAAGGTCATCCAGGAGTTGATCGAACATCCGGAAAAGCTCACCCTGGGGGGAGAGGAGCGGGTGCTGACGGTGCTGTTTTCCGATGTGGCCAACTTTACCACCATCTCCGAGGCGCTGGCTCCCCGGCAACTGGTGGCCCTGCTCAACGACTATCTCAGCGAGATGACCGAGATCATCCTGAACTACGACGGGATCATCGACAAGTATGAGGGGGACGCCATCATGGCCGAATTCGGAGCACCGATCTACTACGAAGATCACGCCCTGAAGGCCTGCCATGCGGCCCTGGACATGCAGGCCCGGTTGCGCCAGATTTCCCGCCGATGGCGCCGGGAAGGCCGCCCGGTGCTGACCTGTCGGGTGGGCATCAACACCGGCAACATGGTGGTGGGCAACATGGGTTCCCGCAAGGTGTTCGATTACACCGTCATCGGCGATGAGGTGAACTTAGCCGCCCGCCTGGAAGGAGCCAACAAGGCCTTCGGTACCCGAATCATGATCAGCGAATCCACTTACAACGCGGTGCAAGAGAAGATGGTGACTCGCCCGTTGGATTTGATCCGGGTGAAGGGAAAACTCAAACCGGTAAAAGTGTATGAACTCATCGCCCGGAAAGAAGACCGCCTGCCCGAATCGGTGATGAGCCTGCTGCCCATCTACGAAACCGGCCTGCGGTATTACGAAAATCGCAACTGGGAAGAAGCCGCGGAATGTTTTCGCTACTGCCTGAAGCTGGAACCCGATGACGGCCCCTCCCGCCTGTACCTCAAGCGGGTGATGCAGTACGCCAAAAATCCTCCCCCGGAAAGCTGGGACGGGGTGTTTGAGCTGAAGGTAAAATAAACGTCGGCTTTGAACCTGCGCTTTCCCGTATTTCACTGGGAAGCGGGTGAGGAGCACCACAGCGAATTACGAATGCTCTCGTATAAAAATAAAAGGGTAAAGATTGCTCTTTGATTACCGCTTAAGTCATTTTAATTAATACAGTTATTTCATCTTTCATCTTTAACAGGCATATCCTCCCCCAACAACTCCCGCCGTCGATGCTTTTGTGAGCAAAAACCAATTCGGGCAAAAAACTCTTGACAATTTGCCTGCCATTCCGTAAACATGGCAAGCCTTTCACTTATTGGAGGAGACACCATGCCCGGACGTTGGCAACTGTTTCTGATTGTGCAGTTGTTCCTCGGAGTGGGTTTTGCGCAA
>CAYQGB010000371.1:0-3162 GCA_964416895.1 uncultured Calditrichaceae bacterium | reverse complement strand
GCAAACAGCAGAATCACCGTCAGGTAGTCCAGAATCATTCGCAACTCTGCACCTTCGGCCCCTAACAGGCGGAACAGGGGCCTCTCAATCAGCAGCCCCACCACGGTGATCATCAGGCCGATCCCGATTCCCAGGGCCAAGGCATGCCAGATGGCGTTTTTGGCCACCCGAATATTCCCTGCACCGATATTCCGGGCTACAAACGAATTGATGCCCGATCCCACCCCGGTGCCGATGGCGATGATGATGATCTGAAGGGTAAAGGCCAGACCGATGGCATCGGTCGCCAGATCGCCCAGGCGGCTGACAAAGTAACGATCTATATAATGATAGCTGGTGATGAAGGCAAAGGCAATAATCATGGGCGTGGCCAGCCGAACCACGTGCTTGAGAATAGACCCTTCCAGCAATTGATTTCCGTTGTCCGATCTCCGCATGGCTCCGCGACATTTTTGTGAAAATCAAAATATAGCGAAAAATTCTCTCTGGTGGATGACCAAAAATTTTTAATTATATTTCGGCAACCGGCGAATTTGAGAACCATAACTCCCGGAAATACTTGCATGAGTGCTCCACATACGACCAGGAAGATGTATCGATAACCGGGAAAGCCGCGTGTACCACCTCAAAAATTCGGAAAACACGATCTCAGGGACGAAACAGCTTCGGATTTATGGAAAAATCACCCCCACAAGCGCTCCGTCCGGTTAAGATTCTCTACATTGAGGATGAACCGCTTTCCCGGGACCTGGTGCGCCGGATACTGCCCCCGGAGGAATTTGAGGTGTACGAAGCCTCCGATGGGATGACCGGGCTGCAAACCGCCCAGGAGATCCTCCCGGAACTGATCCTGATGGACATTCATTTGCCGGACATATCCGGCACCGAATTGGCCACCAAAATCAAAAATCTCCCCCAATTGCAGGAAACGGTGATCGTGGCCATTACCGGAGTGGGAGAAGCCCAGGCCCGGGAGATGTCCCTGGTCGCCGGCTGCGACGGATATATCACCAAGCCCATCGATGTTCACCGTTTCCCGGAGCAACTTCGAGAATTCTTGGCCGGTAAACGGGAAGAAGTGGATGCCCGGAGCCGGGAAGCCATCCGCCGCCGCTATGAGGCCGTGCTGGTGGATCACCTGACCGAGAAAGTCAAAGAACTGCAAACCACCAACCAACTGCTGCAATCCCGCACCAACAAACTCAAAGATTACTCCCAGAAGCTGGAAATTGTGTTACAGATCATCCACCGGTTGCAACTGTGCCGATCGCCGGAATCCCTGCGAAAACAACTGGTGGAAGAGATATACAACTCCTTCGGTTTCCCCCGCTGTGCTCTGCTGGAAGTGGATCCGGAAAAGCTGGCCCTGCGCCCCCGCTACGCCTGCGGATTTAAGCAACAACAGTGGAAACGCTTTGCCCTGCCCTATCAGGCGCCGGTTTTTCAACAACTGTTTGAAGATCAGCAGGTGGTCTTCTTCGCCAATGTCGAGAGCATTCCGGACAAAAAAATCCAGGCCATGCTCCGGAAATACCACACCCGGCAATTCATTTTTGGCCTGTTGGGCATTCCCGCCAATCAGGCGCAACAATTCTCCATTCAGGAAGATTTGCAGGGGATGCTGGACCACCTCATTCCCGATTCCCCCCTGCAAAACTCCACCACCGTGGGGATGAATCGGGAATATCTGGAGCAGTACCTTTCCTCGGAAACCCTGTATGTAGGAGGATATTTATTCCTGGATTACGCCGAGGAAACCCGTCGTATTGGCCGCTACGACATTCGGATTCTGGAAATGCTCCTGCAAACGGTGGGGCTGCTTTATCAAAACCTGAAACTTCGGGAGACGCTGCAACATCTGTTCGTTCGGGCGGAAAAGGACGCCATCACCGATCATCTGACCGGCCTGTTCAATCTGCGCTACTTCACCGAACAGCTTCGCCGGGAATTCAGCCGCGCCCGGCGTCATCAATCGTCCATCGCCCTGCTCATGCTGGACATCGATTTCTTCAAAAAATATAACGACACTTACGGGCACCAGGCGGGAGATCGGGTATTGCAAAAAGTCGCCGCGCTGCTTTCGGAAAACACCCGTAGCAGCGATTTCGTCGCCCGCTACGGCGGAGAAGAATTCGTGATCATCTGCCCCGAGCTTTCCCGAAAGGAAGGCGAGCAGCTGGCCCAAAAGCTGTGCCGGATTATTGAGGAAGCCCCCTTTCCCGGCGAAGAGAAATTGCCCCAGAAACGGGTGACCATTAGCATCGGCGTGGCGGCCTTCCCGGAAGACGCTCAGGAACCCGAGGAATTGATTCACCAGGCGGATCAAGCCCTGTATACCGCCAAGGCCCGGGGGCGCAACCGGGTGGAACTGGCCTCTCCGGATTAATCCCGCTCCTCCTCCATCAATCCGCTGTCGTACAATACCCACCGGATCACTTCCCAGGAAAAGCCGCGCCGTTGCAGGTATCGGATCAGCCGTTCCCGCAGCGCCTCGGGAAGCGGCCGGGAGTGTTTGGCCAGAAATTTGGCCGCCAATTCCCCGGCGATGCGCTCTTCGCTCTTTTGGGCGTAAGCCTCCTCCAGCAGGGGTTCAAACAGTTCGGGCGAGACGCCTTTCGCCAGCAATTTCTCTTTGAGCAGGCGGCGACCGCATGGCCGTAGCAGCAGTTCGTTTTCGATAAACAGCCGGGCAAACGTCTCGTCGTTGACCAGATCCACCTTCTCCAGGGCATCCAGGGCTTCCTCCACCGCCTCCGGCGGATACCCCTTCTGCACCGTCTTCCGGAGCAGTTCCTGGCGGCTGTGGGGGCGATAGGTCAGATACCGCAGCGCCTGATCTTTGGCCTGCTGCACCGCATCTTCGTGAAGAATTCCTGCCAGCGCCTCCCCGGAAAACTCCTTCCCGGGAGCGAAGCCGTATTTCAAACATATCTCCGGGCTGAACAACTGTTCTTCCCCGGTGTCCCACTGCACCAGAAAACGTTCCGGTCGACCGCGCCTGAACTGGATATGGAGAATGCGAGGCATGGAATACGCAATACGCTTTGATGGTTTTTCACACGGGCAACCGCCCTTATATCACCGATTTTGCAAAATTCTCATCCCCAGCAGGATGCCACAGTATACACCTCGCCCGTTCCATTTACAAGAACAACCTTCTCC
>CAYQGB010000370.1:0-3283 GCA_964416895.1 uncultured Calditrichaceae bacterium | reverse complement strand
AGTTTAGGCGCTCTGCGTCGCCGGATACCTCTTGGCGTCGTATGTCGCATAACTAAAAGTTCGTGTAATAACCGTGTACGAAGATAAACCCATCAATCGAAACAGTATAACTTGATGGTACACCAATACCCGGAATATCCTGATGCCCCAATACCCCGATACCCTAATAACCTGATACCCCGGTACTCTAATCCCCTGATACCACAATGAACAAGCTCCTGATTTCCGCTTTATGCCTGATGTTCACCGCCGTTGCCGCGCAGTCCTTTGACGGCCATCGAGCGTATGAATACCTGAAGCAGCAGGTGGCCTTTGGGCCCAGGAATCCCGGTTCGGAGGGACACCAGCGGTGTCGGCAGTTTCTGGTGCGGGAGCTTTCCCGGTTTGCGGCCCGGGTGCAGGAACAGCCGTTCATGCATTATGATGAGGTGCGAGGGCTATCGCTGACCTTGACCAACATCATCGCCCGGTTCAATCCAGGGGTGGAGCCGCGTATTCTGCTGTGCGCCCACTGGGATACCCGCCCAATGGCAGATCGGGACCCGGAAAAGACCAACCGCAAAAAACCCATTCCCGGCGCCAACGACGGCGCTTCCGGCGTGGCCGTGCTGCTGGAAATCGCCCGGCAACTGTCGCAAAATCCCCCGGCCATCGGGGTGGACATCGTGCTGTTTGATGGGGAGGACTACGGTCGGGAGGGGCATCTGGAAGAGTATTTTCTGGGATCGCGCCATTTTGTGAAAAATAATAAGGGATTTTTCCCTCGATATGCTATTTTGCTGGACATGGTGGGAGATGCTCAACTGGAGTTGCCCATCGAGGCCTATTCGGCGCAATACGCCCCGGATGTGGTGGAAAAGGTATGGGGGCTGGCGGCGGAGTTGGGCATTCCCCAGTTTGTGTATGAAAGCGGTATTCATGTCAACGACGACCATGTGATTCTCAATCAGGGTGGAATTCCGACCATCAACATTATCGACTTCGCCTATCCTGATCAGAGCCATCGCTACTGGCATACGCTGGAGGATACCCCGGATAAGTGTTCTCCGGCCAGCCTGCAGGCCGTGGGGGAGGTGTTGATGGAATTGATTCGACGAGAAAAGGCCTGGTAAAGATCGCGAGATGATCATGAACGAGAAGGAAAGCAGCCCATTTACTCCCGGCAGTCCGGTTCCGGTGGAGCTGTTTGTGGGAAGAGCCGAACAAGTCCGGGATTTGATGCGATACGTGGGGCGGGCCGCCACAGGACGACAGGAAAATGTTTTCCTGGCCGGAGATCGAGGGATCGGTAAAAGTTCTCTGGCCGCATTTCTTCGGCAACTTTCCGCTCTGGAAAAGAATATGCTCGGCATCCATGTATTTCTGGGGCGGGTGACCACGCTGGAAGAAATGGTACACCACATTTTTGAGCAGTTGTTGAAGGAGTCAAAAGGCGAATCCTGGTTCGATGATTTCACCAAGTTTTTCGGAAAATACATCAAATCCATCGGGCTTTTCGGAATATCGGTAAGTTTTAATCCCCCTCAGGAAGCGTTGCAGGAGTTGGTGCGGAAGTTTCCCGAAGCCATCCACAATCTGTTGAGCAAAATAAAGGATCGCAAATCCGGGTTGTTCATTGCTCTGGATGACATCAATGGGCTGGCCGAAAGAGAGGAATTTGCCCACTGGTACAAGAGCTTTGTTGATGAGGTGGCAGTACAGTATAAAGATTTTCCTGTATTCATCGTGTTGATCGGACTGCCGGAACGGCGCGATACCCTGGCCCGACTTCAACCCTCCCTGATGCGCATTTTCCGGGTAGTAGAGGTGGAGCGGCTGTCGGATCAGGAAGTAGAAGAGTTTTTGGCCCGCGCGTTTGAGAGTGCCGGAATGACGGTAGAACAGGATGCGTTGAAAATCATGGTTCAGTTTTCCAGTGGGCTTCCCCTGCTCATGCATGAAATTGGAGATGCCACCTTCTGGGTGGATACAGATCTGAAAGTAGATCAAAACGATGCTGCCCGGGGCGTTCTCATTGCCGCGGAAAAAGTAGGGCAAAAATATCTGGATCCCAAAGTTTATCGGGCCATCCGAAGCCCCCGGTATCGTTCAATATTGAGAAAACTGGGCAAAATCTCCCTCTCTCGAAGTTTTTCCAAAAGCGATGTAGAAAAGAGGCTCAATGCGGACGAACAGAAGGTATTCCATAATTTTCTGCGCCGGTTTCGGGAGTTGGGCGTGATTGAACCGGATATGGAGCAAGGGCGAGGGGCGTATCGGTTTGCCAATGAGATTTATCGGGTATACATCTGGATGGAAAGTCAGCGGGTAAAGAAAAAGTGATGTATAAGATAAGCATTTTGGGGCCGGCAAAGCACAGCTTTGGATTCTCCATCCACCGCTCCTGCGGTGGATGGGAGGAATAGGGCGCTCCTGCGTCTTTATAGTTTGTTAGCAAAATGAAAGACAAAGAATACATCGAACTCCATTTGCCCATTGGAGGCTTTGATACTGACGCCCTCTCCGGCATCCTGTACATGGCCGGGTGTATGGGGATTCAGGAACTGGATGATGCCGGGGAATGGCTGGTCTATCTTCCCGGAGATTGGACGCCGGAACACATGGGGCAATTGCTGAGCCGATTGCAACAGGTTAACCCGGATTTTGATCCCGAAAGCGCCCGGTTTGAGAAGTTGCCCTACCGGGACTGGAATGCGGAGTGGAAGCAATATTTCGTTCCCATCGAAGCGGCGCCGGGAATATGGGTACGGCCGCCCTGGCACCCTCTTCCGGAAGAAGCCGGAGGAACAGAGGTCATCATCGATCCCCAGATGGCCTTCGGCACCGGGCATCACGAAACCACCCGCCTGATGATCCAGGCCATGCAGACGTTGCCGATGCAGGGAGCCACGGTGCTGGATCTGGGCACGGGGTCGGGAATTCTGGCCATCCTGGCTCGAAAATTGGGCGCCGGGCGAGTGCTGGCGGTGGATATTGACCCGGAAGCCATCGCCAACGCCCGGCACAACGCCGCCCTCAATCAGGTGGAAGACATCGACTTTGTGGTGGGGGATATCTCCGTTGCCGAAGGGCGCCGGTTCTCGATCATTCTGGCCAATATCGAGTTCGGGGTGCTGGCGGGGCTGGCGCTGCATTTCTATCAGTTGCTGGAACCCGGCGGAAACCTGCTGCTTTCCGGCCTGCTGAAGGAGGATGTAAGCCGGCTCTCCTACATCTACAAACAGGCCGGGCTATATATCGCCGACAAATGGGTGATGAACGAGTGGGTGGCGGTGGTGTGCGG
>CAYQGB010000369.1:0-3285 GCA_964416895.1 uncultured Calditrichaceae bacterium | reverse complement strand
ATGAGAATTTTTTTTCCCACTGCCGTTTTTCCTTTGTTTAGAAATGCGCATTGCGTAATGCATAACCACTTCCCACGAAATACGCACCACGCACTACTGTTCTTTCAAAGTTTGGATGACGGGTTGAATTCATAAAGAGATTCTTCTCCCGCCGGGCGGAATCAGAATGACATGGAAACCCGTCACGTTAAGCTTGAAAGAACACTACGAAAAATCGAACAGATCACCTCGCCCCCCAGATTCTCGTTTTAAGCATACTCGCATGCTCAAGAACACTGCCGCACAAACAAAAAAGCCGGGAGCACTGCGTTCCCGGCCCGGTACAATTTCTCATGTTCCCCTTCTGATCAGTCTTCCAGAATTTCCTTCTCTTTGTGCTCCAGGAGGGTATCAATTTCGGAGATGTACTTGTCGGTCAGTTTCTGGATTTTGTCCTGAGCGTCGTGGGACATGTCCTCGGAAATTTTGTGTTCCTTTTCCAGCTTTTTGATGTGCTCGTTGGCATCCCGGCGAATGTTACGAATGGCGATCCGCCCATCCTCACAGAATTTCTTGACCACCCGAATCAGATCCTGGCGCCGCTCTTCGCTGAGTTCGGGAATGGGCACCCGCACCACGTTGCCGTCGTTGGAGGGATTCAACCCCAGATCCGCCTGCAAGATGGCCTTCTCAATATCGGCGATAATCCGCTTCTCCCAGGGAGTCACCACCAGCAGCCGGGGTTCCGGGGCGGTAATGGTCGCCACCTGATTCAGGGGTACCATGGAACCGTAATATTCCACTTTGACGGCATCCAGCAACGCCGGTGTCGCCCGACCGGTGCGAATCCGGGCCAGTTCATGGCGCACATGCTCCACCGACTTTTTCATGCGCTGTTCACTATCCTTATAAATTTCGGGTAAGTCCATGATTAGCTCCTCACTTTGGTGCCAATCGGTTCGCCCAGGATAACCCGTCGCAGGTTATCCTCTTTTTCCATATTGAACACAATTATTGGCAAACCATTATCCATCGACAGGGTGATGGCGGTGGTATCCATAATACGCAACCCCTCTTTGACCACCTTCATATAGGTGAGTTCATCGAACTTAACGGCCGAGGGGTCCTGCTCCGGATCGGCGCTATACACGCCATCCACGCGGGTGCCTTTGAGGATCACTTCCGCCTCAATTTCCACCGCCCGGAGCACCGCCGCCGTATCGGTGGTAAAATAGGGGTTTCCGGTACCGGCGGCAAAAATCACCACCCGTCCTTTTTCCAGGTGCCGAACGGCCCGACGGCGAATAAACGGTTCGGCAATCTGGTTCATGGGAATGGCCGTCTGGACCCGGGTGATCACCCCGATGTTTTCCAGAGCATTTTGCAGGGCCATGGAATTGATCACCGTTGCCAGCATGCCCATGTAATCGGCGGAGACCCGATCCATCTCCCGGGCGGCTTCGGAAATTCCCCGAAAGATGTTTCCGCCCCCTACCACCAGCGCCACCTGAACGCCCATATCCACTACTTTTTTGATTTCCAGGGCAAATCGGCGGAGCACATCCAGGTTGATGCCGAACTTCTGTTCCCCGGCCAGCGACTCGCCGCTCAGTTTCAGAAGAATTCGCCTGTACACCGGCTCCTGTGGCATCTCATTCGTCTCCGATTCTGAACCGGGCAAATCGACGCACGGTAATGTTCTCACCCAATTTGGCAATCATTTCGGTCAAATAATCCTTTACGGTGATCTCCGGGTTCCGGATATAGGCCTGTTCCAGGAGCACCTGTTCGCTGTAGAACTTTTCCAGCTTGCCCTGGGCGATTTTATCGATGATGTGATCCGGTTTTCCCGATTCCCGGGCCTGGGCCCGATAGATATCCAGTTCCCGTTCTACCACCGCCGGGGGGACATCTTCCCGCTTCACTGCAATGGGATTGGTGGCAGCAATCTGCATGGCGATATTGCGCACGAACTCCTTGAACTCATCGGTCTTGGCCACAAAATCGGTTTCGCAATTCACTTCTACCAGCACGCCCAGTTTGCCGCCGGCGTGAATATAAGCTTCCACCAGGCCGTCTTTGACTTCCCGGGTGGCTTTCTTTTCCGCTTTGGCAATTCCCTTCTTGCGAAGATATTCTACCGCTTTTTCAACGTCCCCATCGGTTTCCTGCAGCGCCTTTTTGCAATCCATCATACCGGCGCCGGTCTTATCCCGCAGTTCCTTTACCATTGCCGCAGTTATGTTGGCCATAATCTACAAACTCCTTTCCTGCTTCACCGGTGAATCTTTTCGATTCGTTTCCGTGGTTGATGCTCAGATGTGTTTGAATTATCCCCCTACTCGGCGGATTGAGTTTCCGCTTCCAGGGCCTGTTGTTCTTGTTCCTGAATTTCCACTGTGGTTTTGGCTTCCAGAACCGCATCCACAATGGTGCGCAAAATCAGCCCGATGGACTTGGCCGAATCATCATTACCGGGAATGACGTAATCGATCAGATCGGGATCGCAGTTGGTATCCACGATGGCGATGACCGGAATCCCCAACTTTCGGGCTTCTTTGACGGCGATTTCCTCCTTGCGGGTATCCACAACAAAGATGGCCCCGGGAAGGCGCTTCATCTCCTGGATACCGGAAAAGACCTTCTTCATCTTGGCAATTTCCCGTTCCATTCGCAGGCGTTCTTTCTTGGTCAGCCCTTCCGCAGTGCCGTCATGGAACTTCTTCTCCAGCGCTTCCAGCTTGCGGATGCTTTTCTTAATGGTGGCAAAGTTGGTAAGCGTACCGCCCAGCCATCGCTCGGCCATGTACGGCATGCCGCAACGCATGGCTTCGGCCTTGATCAACTCCTTGGCCTGATTCTTGGTGCCCACGAACAGAATCTGCTCGCCTCCGGCCACAACCTCTTTCGCCGCCTGACAGGCTTTTTCCAGGGCCTGAAGGGTTTTCTTGAGATCGATGATGTGAATATTGTTGCGCTCCATAAAGATATAGGGGCGCATCTTGGGATTCCAGCGGCGGGTCAAATGGCCGAAATGGACACCATGACGAAGCAAATCTTCCAATCCAACCTTCATGCATCACTCCTTACGTTTGGGTTAAACCTCCGCTATTGTCATCTCCTTTGACCATTCCCCGGAGGGAACACCCATCAAAGGATCCAATAGCGTGTGGGATCGGGTGATAAAAGATGAAAGAATTCAAGATTAAAGTAACTATTCAGGTGTATAGGCTGTAGCCCTTTAGACTGATAGTGTAGATTCCATATTTTAGACCTCGAAGGGGTCTAAATGAGATAGCGAAGGGC
>CAYQGB010000368.1:0-3426 GCA_964416895.1 uncultured Calditrichaceae bacterium | reverse complement strand
TAAGTTAGACACTACAATCCTGTTTTCCAAATAAAATCATTTTGGAACGTTTTTCCACTCCTGAAGGGGTGATCACCCGGAAAATGCTGTACAGCCGGTAAAATCTCCCGGTAAGGGACATCTTCCCTTCGGGTGACGATCGCCCGAAGGGAAGATGATTACAACCGCTGATACCATTTCGCCACCGCTTCCCCGATGCCGTGGGGATTATCTTCCTGCAGGTAATGGATGCCCCGTCCAATGTCCACGGAGTGGAGATTTTTGAGGTGTTCCCGGCACCATTCCACCGTGCGGTGGGAGACAATCCCTCCGGGAGTGGCATAGAGCAACAATTTGGGTAGATCGGTTTCCTGCAACCATCGGTGGTATTGCTCCACGGCCTCGGTCACATCCTCCGGGTAGCCGTCAATGGGGATCTCGTTGGGCCAGCGCCAGACCGGTTTGCGGCTGCGCACCGTGGGAAAAGGGGCCCGATATTGCTGCATCTCTTCCCGGCTCAACCGGCGCAGGATGGCTTTGGGCAAAATTTGATTGATAAACACGTTCATCACCCCGATCAGGAACCAGCCGATCCCCCGGGTGCGAAATAGCTTGAAGGTCAATTGAAACTCCCGGGGAAAATCCTTCCACCGGGTCGGGGCCAGAATGGCTTCCATAAAGGCCAGCCCCTTTACCTTCTCCTCATGGCGACGGGCATAGTGGAAGCCCAGCGCCGATCCCCAATCGTGAATCACCAGGGTGAGGTTCTCCAATCCCAGTGCCGCAATAAATCCTTCCACAAAACGGGCATGATCAAAAAATCGGTAGGCAATATCCGGCTTATCGGATTTGCCGAAGCCGATCAGATCCACGGCAATGCACCGCCCGTGAGACCGCAGGTGGGGAATCACATTCCGCCACAGATAGGACCAGGTGGGGTTGCCGTGGAGGAATAAAATGGGATCGCCTTCCCCCGCTTCGATATAGTGCATCCGGGCACCATATACCTCCACATAGCGGGATTCAAAGGGGAATTCCGGAGAAATCGATGGGTGGGACATGGGGTTTTCCTGAGATTTTTAGTAACTATTCAGCAAAGCCAATAACTACCTGTCGCCCTGATTCCGCCGGGGCGGAATCAGGGCGACACAAGACAGCTAAAACATGAACAACACTCATTAAGGAGACCACCCGGTTATGAATTTTCAAGATAACTGTGCGGGAAGGAAAAAGCCAGCCAATTCCTCTGATTTTGAAATTCCGTTTGCGCCGCCGGGGGACAGGCCTTCCAATTCCCGGTTTTATCGGATTGCAGCGAATCACCGTAGAAAGCGTTTGGCATTTTCACCGGTTACCGCTACATTTTTCCTCAACAGAGCGGCGATCGCGCCATCGATCGGACTCCACCGAAGAGGCAACCATGAGCTATATCCTCACCTTTGATCAGGGCACCACCAGTTCCCGGGCCATCGTGTTCAATCGATCCGGAGAAATCGTCACCGTAGCCCGGCAGGAGTTTACCCAGATTTTTCCCCGTCCGGGGTGGGTGGAACACAATCCAGACGAGATCTGGCAATCGCAACTGGCCGTAGCCCGGCAGGCGTTAGATCAGGCGGGAATTGCCGCCCGGGATATTGTCGCCATCGGCATCACCAATCAGCGGGAGACCACCGTGGTATGGGATCGCCGCACCGGCAGACCTCTAACCAACGCCATCGTGTGGCAGGATCGCCGTACGGCGGAGATGTGCGATGCACTGCGGGAAGCCGGGAAGGCGGAGATGATCCGGGAGAAAACCGGGCTGGTGCCGGATGCGTACTTCTCCGCCACGAAAATTCACTGGATTCTGGAAAACATTCCTCAGGCCCGGGAAAAAGCGGAGGCCGGAGAACTGGCCTTTGGCACGGTGGATAGCTGGCTGCTGTGGAAGCTCACCGGGGGAGAGGTGCACGCCACCGACGCCAGCAACGCCAGCCGCACCCTGCTGCTGAACATCCACACCGGGGAGTGGGACGACGCGTTGCTGTCGCTGTTTGCCATTCCCCGGAGCATGCTCCCGGAGGTTCGCAGTTCCGCCGAGGTGTACGGAGAAACCGCTCCGGAGTTGTTGGGAGCGCCCATCCCGGTGGCGGGCATGGCCGGGGATCAGCAGGCGGCGCTATTCGGGCAGGTGTGCCATCAACCGGGAATGGTCAAAAATACCTACGGCACCGGCTGTTTCCTGTTGATGTACACCGGAGAGGAAGCCATCCATTCTTCCAACAACCTGTTGACCACCATCGCCTGGCAGCTGGATGGACAGTTGAGCTATGCTCTGGAAGGCAGTGTATTCATCGCCGGGGCGGTGGTGCAATGGCTGCGGGATGGGCTGGGAATCATTCAATCCTCCGGGGAAATCGAGCCTCTGGCCCGGCAGGTGACCGATACCGACGGGGTCTATCTGGTGCCGGCCTTTGCCGGGCTGGGCGCCCCCCACTGGGACCCCTACGCCCGGGGAACTCTGGTGGGGATAACCCGGGGCACCACCGCCTCTCATATTGCCCGGGCGGCCCTGGAGAGCATGGCCCACCAGACCGCCGATGTGCTGGAAGCGATGGAAGCCGACGCCGGCATTCGCCTGAAGGATCTGCGGGCCGACGGCGGCGCCACGGTGAACAATCTGTTGATGCAGATTCAGGCGGATCTGCTGGGGGCGCCGGTGATTCGTCCGCGCATCTCGGAGACCACCGCTCTGGGAGCGGCCTATCTGGCGGGGCTGGCGATGGGATACTGGAGCAGTGAAGAAGAAATCGCCGCCCAATGGGAGGAGGAGCGCCGCTTTCTCCCTCGTATGCCCGCCGACCGGGTGGAACAGGAACGCCATAACTGGAAACGAGCCGTGGAGCGGGCCAAAGGATGGATTCAGTAGGGCAAGCATTTTTTTCCAAATCTTATTTCTGGAAAAACGTTTGGGGGAAAAACAGTAGCGCCGGGCACAGGTAACTGTCCTGCTTGATTCTGCGACCTGTGGTTCTTAATTTTGTTTGAGATATGTAATAAATGACAGGTAAAAGGTTGCAATCTTCCTCAGGACCATTCCCCCCGTAGTGACGGAGGGAGTCCATTTATTCAATGACTTATGGATAACCCTTCCTGTTTGTGCAGGAACAAATTTCGCCGGCATGACATTCAGTAACTTTGTCCCATGTAATACCCAAAGAAAAGGAAATCGCCATGCCTACCCTATCGACCCAATATGAACAAGTTCGCAAACTGATAGATTCTCTTTCAGAAGCAGAACTCCTGAATCTTATTGCGGAAATAATTGCACGGTTGCAGAAAAAAATTTCCGGAAACACCCATGTCAGTGCACCTCTTGCAGAACGAAAACGCACTTTGGCTGACCTTCAAGGTCTGCTAAAAGGATTGGATATTTCCGAAGAAGAGATCCTGACCACAAAGTATTCT
>CAYQGB010000367.1:0-3426 GCA_964416895.1 uncultured Calditrichaceae bacterium | reverse complement strand
GTCAACTTCGTAGAAGTTGAATTATTGTAGCGAAAATTTCATCCCCTTTTGTTTGCCATCTCCGTAGGAGATGAATAGATGAACCATTTCCAATGTTGAATCCCGGTGTTCCCGGAATAAACCAAATGGTGATTTGGTCACATAATTGTTCAAACAGCCACAGGTGGGAAGTTTTACTTAAAAGAATAAGGGGAGAAGCATTCAAAACCCAATGTTTACTCATTCTCCCATTCCTCTCTTAATTCCTCTACCGTGGTTTGAATGGGAGAAACCCGAAAATGGTGTAGGGCATCAATAAATTCGGAACGGCTCATTCCTGCCAATTGGGCAGCTTTGCTTTGGGAAATGCGTCCCATTTGGTACCATTTAACGGCCGCAGCCAGACACAACTCTCTCACAAATTCCTCCGGAGATGTGCGGGTAATAGAGAATAAACCTTCCGGAAGATTTAAAGTGACATGAACAGCCACAATCTTTTTCCTTCCTTTAAAAAACGGTATGGAAGATAAATATAATCCGCAATTAGCAATTCAGGCAAACGGTTATCCTCTTTTAAAAAGGAAACTCGCTTTTTAGGAGAGGAAAACCTTCAAGATTTTTGCTGCCATCGGGATATATGACCCGTGATAGACAGGTTGACCCCGCAATGCGCATTGTGGGGTACGCATGACGTTTCGCTTAGCCCTGCCGCATCCGCAGGGTGCGCAGGCGGTTGATGGCTGCGGCGATCTCGAAAATTCGAGGGCGGGCAAAGTTGCCCGGATGCCGTTCCCCCCTGTGGAAAGGATCCAGCGCATCCAACCCCTGCTCCTCGAAAAACCGCTCCAGCGCCATGACCACCTCCTTCAGGGAAGCACGCCCATCCATAAATCCTTTTGCCACCGCCAGATGGATGGCATGGCCGATGGCCCGGGTCTGACTGACATCCACCAGCTGCTCCACATGGCGTAGCTCGATAGGCTCCCGACCGTACACGATGACATCCAGCCCTTTGGCGTCGATCTTCACTTCCTTTTTGCCCCGGGAAGGATCGAAACTGTCCGGCAGGGGAATGCGTCGGGTGATCTCCTGCATCGGGGCGGGAACTTCCACTTCCCGCCGGGTGGGTAGCTCCCGACAGACCGCCTTTGCCGCTTCGGTAACATCATGGGGCACGTATTCCTGCATCTGAATTACCGTATCGGCCACATCCAGATAGTCGCCGCTGCCGCCCATCACCAAAATGGTGGAGACGCCGAAACGCTCATACAGCTCCCGCACCCGATCCACGAAGGGAGTGATCGGCTCCTGAGCTTTGGCCACCAGGCGTTGCATTCGGGCATCCCGAACCATAAAGTTCGTGGCCGAGGTATCCTCATCCACTAACAGCACTTTTGCTCCCACTTCCAGCGCTTCCATGATATTGGCCGCCTGGCTGGTGCTGCCGCTGGCATCGTCGGTGGAAAAATCGGTGGTGGTGCCTCCCCGGGGCAGGTTGGTGATGAACGGGCTGATGTCCACCTGTTCCACGTAGCGACCATCTTCGGCGCGAATTTTGACCGCCGCCGGGTGAGTAACCACATATTCTCGTCCATCTCCGGGAATATGAGGATATACCCCCCGTTCCAGCGCTTTTAACAGGGTGGATTTTCCGTGATACCCACCTCCCACGATGAGGGTAATCCCGGCGGGAATGCCCATGCCGGTGAGGTGGCGCTCGCCGGAATGGAGCAGGGGATTGGGCACTTCCACGGTAACCCTCAGCGATTCCGGCGCGCGAAAGGCCACTGCCCGGGTGGAGGCCATCGGTTCATCGCTAACGCCGCTTTTGCGGGGGAGGATGGCCCCGTCGGCGACGAAAGCCACCAGCCCCAGCGCCTCCAGTTGCTGCCGAATATGCTCCTGATTTTCCACGCACTCCACGAACTGCCGGGCCGTTTCCCGGGGCAGTTTTGCCCAGCGCAGGCTTTCTTCGGCAATGCGGGGCAACTGTTCGCACAGCAGACGCTCGGCCTGTTTGCCCAACACGGTGCGACCGGCCGCCGGTAGCCCCACCTGAAGGCGGGCTTCCACCCAATCCCCGGTAACCACCACTGCGGTGCGTTGAAGTATCTCCTGTGCGCCGGCATCCACGTAAATCAGGCCGCTTTTGCCGGTGCCGTGAACCCCTCCGCCGTGGCGGCGTATGGCCTGACGCACCTTCCGGGCCAGAAAATCCTCCAGCGCCACCCGGCGCACCAGGGTGGAAAATAGAGCCTCCGGCAGTTGCGCCACCTGAGCGGGTACCCGAACCCGCACTTTTGAGGGTGTGGCAAACGGATCGCCCTGCACATGGTCAATGTAGAGGGTGTAGCCGTTGCCCTCGTAGCTGCCCTGGATATCTTTGTAGGCCTTATATCCCCGACCGTCAATTCGGCGCAGGGTCGCTCGAAGGGTGGAGATGGAATTCATCGCGCCTGTTCCTGTGGATTCGATTTCCGGGCTATTTTCTGCTTTGGCTCGGCCAGAATATACAGGATTGGCCGGAGCAATCCAATGCGGGGATTTATATGATCGCGGGGAATTCGGGCGGAAGTTAAACGAGTGTTGCGCAAACGTCGTATCCGGCGGGAGTATTTCGGTTTCATTTTGAAACGAGTGATGGAACAGGCCGAGGAATTTTACCGAGGTTGGTCAATGGTGGCGTAAAAGGAGGGGAGCAAATTTATCTATTGATATTCAATCACAATAGCTATGGCCGACACAATTTCTTCCATAATCGTGGCCGATACCCGCCCCATTTTACGAATAAATCGATGAATATCAACGCCCCGTATCTGGAGTGTATCAACTGCAGAAGTTTTCTTCAATCCATTTAGATGGTTGGGAGACAGTTTTACCAACCATAAATTTTGTGCAAAATAGGGCTTCCATTCAGTGATCGGCGCGATCAATTTAATAGGCAATTTACCCAATGCATCGGAACTGATCACTACGGCTGGCCGAGTTTTCCGAATTTCTGCACCAATGGTGGGATCAAAATTTACCAGCCAGATTTTCCCTCGTTTGGGAACAGCCTTAATACTCAATGATGTCGCCTCCCTGCAACTCCTTCCAGCTTTGGTCTTCCTCGTAGTGTTTTTGTAACTGCCGGGCCTGTTGAGCCAAGATTTTTCTTCGTTCGGTAAGTGTTTTTTTTAAGAGTTCCCGTCTCGGTATAACTCCAGCGCGGAGCTCGGCCGGTAATTCTTGTTTCAGGAGGCTTTCTCCTTCAGAAACGGTCAAAAAACCCTCACTGACAGCGCGCAGAACGGCGAGATGTAACCATTGCGGCCGCTCCGGGGAGATCTCTGCCGGTTCTTGCTTTTTCCATCCCATCTGATTGATGGTTATGCACCAATCTCGATAAAGTGATTCGTTTATAATCTGTAAGTCTCTAAGCCGGTAAAGTAACGCCTGAACACTGAT
>CAYQGB010000366.1:1523-3433 GCA_964416895.1 uncultured Calditrichaceae bacterium | reverse complement strand
TACGCAATACGCATTACGCAATACGCTTCCTCCATTTCACGCCGGTGGGCACCGATTGTCGGTTGGTCTTGCGAAATTCTCAGGTGTGACATGATCATACAACGGGTTTATAAGTATCTGTGATTCACCTTGAGATAGATCACCAACCGGGTTAAATTTTACATAAACATGCAGGGTGCATAACCGAAAATATGTTCGTTTGTTGATCTTGCGCATCCCGCCTCTTGATTCGGTGTTGCGGTTGTTTTTGACCGGCATATTTCCGGATACAGAATTGATAATTCAAAACCTCCTCACGGCAGGACAGATAATGAGCACCTCTGAAAAGCAACTTCCTTCTCCGGTAATGACCGGAGCAGATAACGGCTCCCGAAATTGGGAAAACCTGGTGGATGCCCTGGGGGCTATCATCTGGGAGGCCGATCCTGAGACCACTCAGTTTACGTTTGTCAGCCAGAAGGCCGAGGAATTGCTGGGCTATCCCTGCGAACAATGGCTAACCGAACCGGATTTTTGGGTAAAGCACCTCCATCCGGAGGATCGGAAATGGGCGGTGGAGTTTTGTCGGGAAGCCACCGCCGCTCTGGAACCCCACGATTTTGAATACCGCTTCATCGCCGCCGACGGGCGAACCGTCTGGCTGCGGGATATCGTTACCGTGATCGCCGAAGGAGGAAAACCGGTACGGTTGTGGGGAGTGATGATCGACGTTACCCGGCAAAAGGAATTGAAAGCGGAACTGGCTTTTCAGAAAACCCTGCTGGAAAGCCTGATGGAGACATCCCCGGAGGGAATTCTGGTGGTCTCCCCCGACCGAAAGTGGTTAACCTACAACCGGCGCTTCATCGAAATGTGGAACATCCCGGAAGAGGTGGTACGCTCCCGATCCAGCGAAGCCGCCCTGAAGGCAGTACAGAACCTCCTGGAAGATCCCCGGGAATTCCAGGCCAAAATCGAATACCTGTATGCCCATCCCCATGAAACCAGTCGCGATGAAATCCGGCTGCGGGACGGCCGCATCTTCGACCGCTACAGCGCCCCGGTACGGGACAACGCCGGCAGGCATTACGGCCGGGCCTGGTTTTATCGGGATATTACCCATCAGAAACGGATCGAGGAGAAATTGCGTTTTGCCCAATTCTCCGTAGATCAGGCTCCCGAAACCATTCTATGGGTAGATCGACAGGGGCGAATTCTGTATGCCAACGAGGCCGCCGGCAAAGCGCTGGGATATAGCCGGGAAGCATTGCAGCAACTGCGCGTAAGCGACATCGATCCCAATTTTCCGGCAGAAAAGTGGGACGAGCACTGGCAAATCTGCAAGCGTGAGGGCACCCGTCGCCTGGAAACAATGCACCGCCGCAAAGACGGCAGCCTGATTCCCGTGGAAGTGTCTATCAACCATCTGGAATTCCAGGGGGAGGAATATCACTGCTCCTTTTCCCGGGATATTTCCGACTGGCAACAGGCTGCCGCCGCCCTGCGGGAAAGCCAGCAGCGGTATCAAATACTGTATGAGCACAACCCCAGCATGTACTTCACGGTGAATTCGGAAGGCACCATCATCTCGGTGAATCGATTCGGCGCCATGCACCTGGGGTATAAAGTGGAAGACCTGAAAGGGCAATCGATGTTGAACATTATTGCCCCAAAGTATCGCCAGGGTCTGCAAAACCAGATTCAGGAATGCCTTCGGAATCCCCACACGGTGCACCGCTGGGAGTTGCAGAAAGTGCGGAAGGACGGCAGCCTGATCTGGGTGGAGGAATTTGCTTCTGCGGTACCCACGGGGTCCGGGGAGTTATGCATTCTGATGGTCTCTCTGGATATCACCGGGCGTAAAACCGCCGAACTGGCCCTCATGGAAAGCGAAGAACGCTACCGCAGCCTGGTGGAACTTTCCCCGGATG
>CAYQGB010000366.1:0-1423 GCA_964416895.1 uncultured Calditrichaceae bacterium | reverse complement strand
ATTACCGAACGGAAACGGGCCGAGGAACTCCGCCGGAAACTGGAAGCGGATTTGCTTCAGGCCCAGAAATTGGAAAGCCTGGGAGTGCTGGCCGGAGGGATCGCCCACGATTTCAACAACCTGCTGACCGGCATTCTGGGCAACGCCGAACTGGTGCAGATGGACGTTCCCCCGGATAGTCCTTCCTTTCAGTGCCTGGATGTGATTCGCACCACCGCCCTGCGCGCCTCCGAACTGTGTCAGCAAATGCTGGCCTACGCCGGCAAAGCCCGCTTCGAGATAAAGCCGGTGAACCTGAATTCCCTGATCCGGGAAATGGTCGGGCTGTTGAAAATCTCCATCTCCAAGAAAGTGCAACTGGAGTTTCATCCGGCACCGGAACTCCCCGCCGTAGAAGCCGACGCCACCCAGATGCGCCAGGTGGTGATGAACCTGGTCACCAATGCCTCGGAAGCGATGGAAAATCAATCCGGGGTTATCAATATCGCTACCGGAACGGTTCGGTGTGATGCGGAATGCCTGGAAAAGTTGTATCTGGGCAGCGAAATCTCTCCGGGAGAGTTCGTGTATATCGAGGTGGCCGATACCGGCTGCGGCATGGATAAAACGACTCAACAGCGTATTTTCGATCCCTTTTTTACCACCAAATTCACCGGCCGGGGATTGGGTCTGGCGGCGGTGCTGGGAATTGTGCGTTCCCACAAAGGGGCTGTGGAAGTAAAGTCTGCTCCCGGCGAGGGCACCACGTTTCGGATTTTGCTCCCGGTCAGTTCCCGAACCGCCTCCGGGGACAAAACCTCCAGGATGCACCTGCCCCAACCAAAGCCGGAAAAACACCACACGGTGCTGGTGGTGGATGATGAAGAACCGGTACGAGAACTGTGTTATCACGCCCTGCACCGGTACGGGTACACCGTACTCACCGCTGCCAACGGCGAAGAAGCTTTGCAAATTTTCCAGAAAGAACAGGAGCGCATTTCTCTGGTCATCCTGGATATGACCATGCCCCGGCTGAGCGGAGAAGAAACGTTGCAGGAACTGCGGAAGCTATCTCCCGAAGTTCCGGTTATTCTGATGAGCGGCTATTCCGAAGAAGAAGCGGTTCGACGATTTGGTTCCCGGAGCTTTGCCGGATTTGTGAAAAAACCCTTCCTGCTCCCTGAATTCCTGACCCGTATTGAACACATTCTCTCCGATCGGAAAAAAGCGTAGCCTCCTCCCCTCCATATCGGTGCGCATACTTTGCCATTTGCCGTGCACAATCGGAAAAAGTTCCTTCTCCAACCTGTTTTGGATTACCCTTTGCAATTAAGGTTTTTTAATGCTAACTTCAGCCAAAGCAACGACCTTGCTATTCTCCCGGAACGGTATGGCATGAATTTTGGTGAGATTCGTTGCAGGAGTATGAGTTGTTGCCCGGTCG
>CAYQGB010000365.1:0-3461 GCA_964416895.1 uncultured Calditrichaceae bacterium | reverse complement strand
AACGAGATGGTGGTCATCTGTTCACTAAATCTGCTAAGGTTCACGCCTATGCGCCCCGGCGGGGGAGGGCCGGGGTGGGGATGGGTGAGGGCGGCTTAATTTGACATTGTCGAGATAGTTACTCTACATCATATATTTCTGCCGGATACCGAGAGCAGGGATAAGAACACATCAGTGGGGAGCACGAGGTCTTCCTGACCGAGTTCCACCTCTTCCCGGCTCAGCAGAAGGTACCGTTTGACCGGGGCAATACGCCGGAGATCCCGCCGGTCCACCTGCATCTGGAATTTCACTTGGATCCCCCAATACTCCTCATTTTCCCGAAGAATTGCGTCGATCTCCCTGCCGGATGCATCATAGTAAAACCACAGAAATGTATTCCCCGTCCGCAAATAAGGAATCTCCTGCCACATCCGCAAATGGGCAATCACGACCCCCTCCACAACTTTGCTCAACATCTCCTCATCATCCAGAACGTGTTCAATGCAGTTCCATACATCAATGCCGCTCAGGTAGCTTCTGACCGCATGCTGGATGAAAGGATCAAAAAAATACACCTTCTTGTCCCCTTTGAGGCGAGGACGCTTGTTATTGAAATCGTAGGGATAGAGAACAAAACAGATAAACGATTCCTCCATATATTCCAGATATTGCGCGATCGTGATATGCGAGCGTTCCATTTCCCGGCTCAGGCGGGACAGGCTATACCGGGAACCGTATCGATCCATAATGGCCCGTAGCAACTGACGTCCGATAGCCTCCTGCCGCTGCAGACGGTTTAGATCGCCCAGAATATCCCGGATATACGTTTCTGCCACCAGCGAATCCACGTGATCAAAACCCTTCTCATATCGATTGTTCAGGTAATGGTTGATAACTCCCGGCATTCCTCCACCGATCAGATACAGTCGAAACAGATAAGCCAATTCTCGTTTAAAGGGCAAAATTTCTTCTACCTGTTCATAAAACGTTTGAGTGAATGCGGATTCCGGGGGCAGGCTTCTTAATGTAGATTGCAAATGTCGAAGATCGTCTGCAAAGGCTTCCTCCGGTTGGTGCTCCGCCAGATATCCGGCGCATTGAAGTATAAACTCGCGAAAGCTCAACGGTTTGGCGTAATACTCGTTCCCTTCCACACCTCGCCCCGGAAGCAGTTCACCTTTCTCTTTCAACCGAATAGCGCTGGAACCGGTCGCCAGCACCACCCCCCGCCGGAGCCACCCCTGATCCGCCAGAAACTTCAACTCCAGATTCCAATCGTTCAGGTAGGTAACCTCATCCAGAAAAAGATAGAATCGGGGGCTTTCCCGACGAGTATCCAGAAAGTGGGTGATGGCATTGCGCAGTTCCCGACGGGAGGTAAAAAAATCCAGGGAAAGATAGAGGACATCCCGGGGCGGCACCCCTCCGGCAAGAAGCTGATGGATCAGGGCTTTGATGTAAGTGGTCTTTCCCACCTGCCGGGGACCTCGAAGCAAATAAATCTGTCCGGGCTCCAGCGAAATGGGCTTGCGGCGAAAAAAGATCGGTTGGGCCCGCTGAAGATGGAGATCATGACGAACAAACTCCTCTCCCCGGGCCCACCAGGGATTCTGGAGGTTGATTTCGCTGATTCGTACCATTTGGTTACTCCAATAACCAAATTTTATGAAATTTCGATATTACGATGTCCAAATTAGCCAATTTCCTTCTACATGTCAATCGAACCCTGTGATTTTCTCTCCACTTTGCGCGCGCCGGCCTTTACTCGAAATTGTTTGTATTTGTAACTGCAGGGCACTCGTTGCTATCTTATCCCATGATGAATACCGACGGTACCGGCATGGGGAGGGAAATTTACCGTGGTTGAAGCAAATGTGTGGCAGAATCTGTTTCAGAAGGGAAAGGTTTTTACCCTGTCCAATCTGCTCAGCCTGATTCGTCTGATCGGGAGCCTGCCCATTTACTACTTGACCCTCAATCACCGCACCGGCCCGGCGTTGGGTCTGGCGGTTGCATTGATCCTCACCGATTATTTCGACGGCTATCTGGCCCGGAAGATGAATCAGGTCAGCGAATTGGGCAAGGTGCTGGATCCTCTGGCGGACAAACTGTGCGGGGCGCTGGCCACCGTGGCGCTGCATCAGAGCTACGGCCTCCCCCTGTGGGTGGTGGTGGTGGTCATCGGGCGGGATGTGCTGATTGTGTTCGGGGCGCTGATCCTCCTCACCCGCCTGCCCTACGTGGCGCCTTCGGAGATGCTGGGGAAAATTGCCGTGACCATCCTGGCTCTGCTGTATCTGGTATATCTTCTGGAACTGGAACCGCTGCAATTGCCCATGCAATATATCACAGCGATGATGTTCTTTGCCTCCCTGATCCATTATGCCCATCGCTTTTTGTCCAGATTACGGGAACAACGACTTATGGAAAGGTGACCGCTTTATGGCTCGAAACCCAAGCCCCATCGAACAGCAGTTGCAGGAAAGCCTGGCCTTCATCCGTCAGCATACTCAACAAAATCCCCGGATCGGTCTGATCCTCGGCTCCGGTCTGGGCAGCTTTGCCGATACCCTCTCGGAAGCGGATCGCATTCCCACCGCCGATATTCCCCACTATCCCCGTTCCACCGTGGAAGGCCACAAAGGGTTTCTGGTGTTCGGGAAAGTGGAGGAGGTGCCGGTGCTGGCGGTGCAGGGGCGCACGCATTATTACGAAGGCCATCCCATCGACCGGGTGGCGTACGTGGTGCGGCTGATGGGGGTGCTGGGCATCCGCAAGATGCTGGTTACCAACGCCGCCGGAGGGGTAAATCCCCGCTTCCGCCCCGGCGATCTGATGATCATCGAGGATCACATCAACCTGATGTTTCGCAATCCCCTCATCGGCCCGGTGGTACCTCCGGAAAGCCGCTTCCCGGATATGTGGGGAGCCTACCATCCCCCGTACGCCGATCTGATCGAAGAGACCGCCCGGGAACTGCGCATTCCCGTGCGCCGGGGAGTGCTGTTTGTCTCCACCGGCCCCAGCTACGAAACCGGGGCGGAGGTGCAGATGATCCGCCGTCTGGGCGGGGATGCCGTGAGCATGTCCACCGTGCCTGAGGTCATCGTGGCCCGCGCCCGGAAGATCAAAGTGGCGGGAATTTCCTGCATCACCAACATGGCCACCGGTCTCAGTCAGACGCCCCTCTCCCACGACGAAGTCACCGAAATCGCCAACCGGGTGAAAGATTCCTTCCAGAAGCTGTTGCGGGCGGTGATCTTACGAATGGATCAGTTAGATGAAAAAGGCCCTTGATCCGGAAAAACTGCCAGATGGATTGTTCAGCGTGATGCGTGAACGGGGAATGACGCTTCTCGGTTTGCGGTTTGCAGTCAGCAGCTAAAGCTCGGAGATTCCGGCTGTGCTTCGTGAAGCCCCGCGGGGGCGCATAGGCGTGAACCTAAGCGTTTGCCTACAATTCTCTCGTTGCAAAAGGT
>CAYQGB010000364.1:0-3489 GCA_964416895.1 uncultured Calditrichaceae bacterium | reverse complement strand
GAGGGAAGGAGATTGTTCTGGTGGGGATCAACTTCGATACCGGGGAACGCCGGGTCACCGAGTGGAAAACGGAGAAGTTGAGTTCCCGGAATTAGCCTGTCGTAAATATTCGTTTAATCCATCGCGAGGGCCTCGCCAAATGGGGATGAAAGATCAACGATTACAGATAAAAGATGAGAGGTTGTAGATGAAAAAAGTTGCTCTGGTTATGGGAAGTGAATCCGACCGTCCGGTGGTGGAAAGCTCGCTGGAGTACTTTGAGTATTTCGGGATACCTGTGGATGTGCTGGTGATGTCCGCCCACCGCACGCCGACGCAGGTACAGGAGTTTGCTATCCACGCGGAAGAAAATGGCTACGGTGTTATCGTGGCCTGCGCCGGCATGGCCGCCCATCTGCCGGGGGTCATCGCCGCCTACACAACCCTGCCGGTGATCGGTGTACCCCTGAGCGGCAGTGACCTGCAGGGGGTGGATGCCCTGTATGCCATGGTGCAGATGCCTGCGGGAGTGCCCGTGGCCACCGTGGCCATCGGAAAGGCCGGGGCGCGCAATGCTGCGGTGCTGGCCGCGCAAATTCTGGCTTTATCCGAACCGAAAATTGCCGAAAAGCTAAAAGCGTTCAAGGATAACCACTGTCGGATTCCATCATGAAGATTACCGTTATTGGCACCATCAATAAGGATTTGATTTTGCCCTTTGGAGGGGCTCCCATCGAAAGTTTCGGGGGCATCTTTTACGATGTGGCCGTGCTCTCTTCCCTGCTGGCGGAAACCGATTGTATTCAACCGGTCGCTTTTGTGGGGGAGGATGTGTACGAAACCGTATGCACCGTGCTGGAGAAGCTCCCCAATGTTTCTACCGACGGGCTGATGGTGTTGCCCCAGAAAAATCATAAAGTGATCCTGGAATATCACTCTCCTCATCATCGCCATGAGAAATCTCTGTTCCAGTTTCCTCCTCTGGAATGGTCTCATATTGAGCCTTTCCTGGATGCGGAGATGATCATCGTGAACCTCATTTGCGGGTGGGATCTCCGGCGAGAAGCGTTTGTGCAACTCAGCCGCCAGGCCCGCAACCATCTGTATCTGGATGTGCATTACCTGGTAATGGGCATCGACAATCTGGGGCGGCGCTTTCCTCAAAAACCGGAGCGGGTGGAAGACTGGTTGACCGGCGCCCGATTTGTGCAGATGAATGAAGACGAATTCCGGCTGCTCGCCGAAGGGTTCCGCAACGAAGTGGAGTTCTACCAGCACTATTTCGAGGAAGATCAGATTCTGCTCATTACCAGAGCGGCCAGAGGTGCCGAGGTGGTCTATCGCCGGGAGGGACTGGTGGGTCACAAGCACTTTCCGGCCTATGCCGTCTCTCAGGTGATGGATGCTACCGGCTGTGGAGATGCCTTCGGCGCCGGATTTGTGGTACACTACCTGCAAACAGGGGACTTCCTGAAAGCCGCCGATTTCGGCAACCTGGTGGCCGCCGCCAACACTCAGTTGCGAGGCACCAACGAAATGCATCGCCTGCAGGAGACCATAGAAACCATCCGAATGGCCAACCTGACCAAACACCCCTGAGCCGTTCCCATGAAACGTGTGTTAATTACCGGAGCCAACGGCTTGCTGGGCCAGAAGTTGGTGCTGGCCCTGTTCCCGCACTTTGAGGTTCTGGCCACTGCCCGACAGCCTCGGTGGTACCCGGCGGACACTTTACCCCGGGACGACGCCGTTGCATACCGCCAACTGGATATTACCCATTTGCAGCAATGCCGGGAGGTCATCGACGACTTTTGCCCGGATGTCATCGTCAATGCAGCCGCCTATACCCATGTAGATGCCTGCGAAGAGGAGAAAGAGCTGTGCTGGCAGGTGAATGTAAAGGGGGTGGAGCACCTGGCGCGAGTTGCCCGCAAGCATATGAGTCTGGTGGTGCAACTCTCCACCGACTACATTTTTGACGGTACCGCCGGGCCGTATGGAGAAACGGATCGCCCTCGACCGCTGGGGTACTACGGAAAAGCCAAACTGGCCGCAGAAAACGCCGTGCGGGTGGCGGGGATTCCCTATGCCATTGTGCGCACCAACGTGCTCTACGGTATCGGCGAGCGGGTAAAGACCAACTTTTTTCTGTGGGTGTACAACAGTCTCAAAGCGGGACAGACCATCCGGGTGGTAACCGATCAGTACAACAATCCGGTGCTGGCGGAGGATCTGGCCGAAGGCATCCGGCTGTTGATTGCCCAATCCGGATACGGGGTGTACCACATGGCCGGGGAGGATTATTTGAACCGCTACGAATTCGCCCGGGCGGTGGCCCGGGTGTTTGAGTTCGATGAATGGCGGGTGCAGCCCATCACTACGGCGGAGCTGAAGCAGAAAGCCCCCCGCCCCATGAAAGGGGGGCTGCGCATCGACAAGGCCAAAGCCGACCTGGGATACCAACCCCGTTCTATCACCCAAGCGCTGGAATTTCTCAAATCCCGGTTGGCCGAATCCTGAGCAATGGGTAAATTCGCCGCTCCGGCGTAACGATTCAGGTCGAATCGCGAAACTACCAGGGTGCGAAAAATATCAAAAAACTCAGGTTTTTTTCTGCACAATCGCCTGATCGCGCCAACGGAACGGAGGAACGGAAAAGCATTGCAGGAGGCCTATGGAGAAAGTGCTGGTGATTATTCCTACCTATAATGAACGTGACAATATCCCCAACCTGCTCCAGGAAATCTTCAACCTGAACATTCCCCACCTGGATGTGCTCATCATCGACGATAACTCTCCCGACGGCACCGCCGGGGTGGTAAAGGAGTTGATGCAGGAGAATCCCCGTATCCATCTCATCGAACGTCCCGGAAAGATGGGGCTGGGTACGGCCTATATTACCGGGTTCAAATATGCCCTGGAGCACGGCTACGAGTACATCTTCGAGATGGATGCCGACCTTTCCCACGATCCCAAAGAGATTCCCAATTTCCTGGAAGCGATCAAGGAGGCGGATCTGGTGGTGGGGTCTCGCTATCTCACCGGGGTGAACGTGATCAACTGGCCCCTTTCCCGGCTGATTCTCAGCATGGCCGCCAGCCTGTATACCCGCGTAATCACCGGATTAAAGCTGACCGACTGCACCGGAGGGTACAAATGCTTTCGCCGCCAGGTGCTGGAAGCCATCCCCCTGGATGAAGTGCGTTCCAACGGGTATTCGTTTCAGATTGAAATGAATTTTAAGGCCTGGAAGCGGGGCTTCCGGATCAAAGAGATTCCCATCATCTTTACCGACCGCACCGAAGGGCAATCCAAAATGTCCCGGAAGATCATCGTGGAGGCGATTTTCATGGTGTGGAAGTTGAAGCTTCGGAGTTTATTGGGCAGGTATTGATGCTTCAGGAAGCGGTCTTCTCGGCCGGCACAGGTTGGGAACCGGCATCGAATATTAGCACACCGTGGGTTAGAATTTCCTGAGCAAACGGATGCGTTTCATCGAATTCCGAACTG
>CAYQGB010000363.1:0-3509 GCA_964416895.1 uncultured Calditrichaceae bacterium | reverse complement strand
GGTAATCTATACCGGTACAAGAATTTGATACAGCAGCCTCGGCTGCGCCGCATCCACATTTCATCTTTCATCTTCACTCTTCTCCCTTCCTCACAACCCCCAGCACGTTGGGAATCGGCCAGTCGGTGTTCAAAACGCTATCCTGTAACGGCCCGGCCTCGATAATCCCGTGTCGTTCCATCCGGAATCCATTGCAGGAGATATACAGCGTGGCCGGCGGGCCGCCTTCCAGATACATGGCGTTGTGAATATCCAGAGGAAGTTCCAGCAAGATGTTGATGAAATCGTGCACGGTGTAGGGCGATTGGGTGAACAGAAACAGAATCCGCCCCTGCTTATCCATTCCCAGCGCCACAATGCTCCAGGCCTTCTGCCGGGGACTCCACACATTCTCCTGTCGGCAACTCAACATGCGGATGCTCTGCAAAAAGGAGCGGTATTTGGGGCGCAGAGCCTCAAAATCCTGACAGGTGCGATCAATGATCTGCGCCGGGGGAAGGGTGGAGTCGGTGGGATTGAAGGCAAAGATGGTGCGGTTCTTGTTCACGTGGGGATTGTTCACATGGTCAAAATTTTGCAGAAAGCCCACGCTGGTGCGGTGATCCTCCTGATACATCCCCGCATTCACCGCCGCAATCAGGCCGAAATCCTCCGCCCACCGGCGCACCGTCTGCGGCTCCCGCCCATACTCGGTAGAGGTCAACAGTTTAAACTCATAGTGGCGGGGATCGATGCGCAATACGGTGATCCGGGAATCCCCCACCCGGGATTTTTGCGAGGCAGGGAAAATCCCCAATTCCAGCCCCACATCCAGATGGCGCCATAAGGAATCTTCCTCACCGCCCTGAACGGCGTTGATCAGCGCCATAACCAGCCATATCGCTTTATAGAATCGCTTCATGGCGTGCTAAACCTCCCCGCATGGATACCGACACCACCCTTGAACAGGGCAAAAATAGCCAAAACCTTCCTCATCAGCAAAGAAAAAAGCGATTCTTCCACCAACCTTTGCTCTCGCATCGGTTGCTTTATTGGGGATAAAATTGTACTATCACGTGACAGGTGAGAATTTTGTAGAACTATTCGACAACACGTGCCCGGAGGCGTGAAAGGTCAATCAGGCCCGGTGCCTATGCCGGTTGCGTAACCGGCTACATCAAAATACGCACCACGCACTACGGAATCCGTTTCCCGGCATTACCCACCGATGGGACGCCCGTTATCGGTTGGTCATGCAAAATTTTCAAATGTGAGGTGATAGCCCGAGATAAAATGATAACTTCTACCGAAATCGGTTACCCCGGAATCTGTGGCAAAATGAAGGAGCAGCGAATGATGCGATGGTGGATTCGAGCATTTTCTTACACAGTTTTGGTCGCTTTTGGCCTGTTGTCGGCGCAAACCCGGGAACTGTCCCTGGAAGATGTGGCCCTGCACTGGTACGACGAACTGGCCCCGGAACGGGTAAAGCAGTTGCAGTGGCTTCCGGAGACGGATCGGTTCGCTTATGTGGAAATGGTGGATTCGGTGGAAACCCTGTTCGTGGGAACCGCCGGTTCGGGGAAATCCCAACCCCGCCTTTCCCTGACCGGCCTGAACCGGTGGCTGGAACGGGAAGGATTGCAGCCCCTCCACCGATTCCCCCGCATCCACTGGCAAGATGAACACTCCTTCTGGTTCTGGAAAGGGGATAGCCTGATCCTCACCGATATGAACAAGAAGCAGGTGCAGGTGCATACTTATTTTTCCGGGGAACACGCCAACGTGGATGTGGCGGAAAAAACCTTGATGGTCGCCTTCACCCGGGAAAACAACCTGTATTTGCTCCGGAAAAACGGGGAGGAAGTTGCCATCACCGCCGATACAGATCCCGGTATTGTGAACGGGCAGGAGGTGCATCGGCAGGAGTTCGGCATCCGCAAGGGCACCTTCTGGTCGCCGGAGAATCGCTATCTGGCTTTCTACCGCAAAGATGAACGAGAGGTGACCGATTACCCGTATGTGGATTTCACCACCCGCCCGGCGCAGGTGAAGCCGGACAAATACCCCATGGCGGGAATGACCAATCACATCGCCACCGTGGGCATCTACCACGTGGAGACCGGGCGCACGGTGTGGCTGGAAACCGGGGAGCCGGCCGATCAGTACCTCACCAATCTCACCTGGACGCCGGATGAAAAATATCTCCTCATCGCCCAGATCAATCGGGATCAGAATCACCTGCGGATGGTGCAATACGATATTCACACCGGCAAACCGGTGCGCACCATCTTTGAAGAAAAGGAGGAAAAATATCTGGATCCCCAGGTGGGGCCGTTCTTCCATCCCCGCAACAGCCGCCGCTTCTTGTGGCTCTCCCGCCGGGATGGCTGGAACCATTTTTACGAATACGATCTGGAGCAGGGGTTCATCCGACAACTGACTCGCGGAGAATGGGAAGTCATCGAAGGCCTGGGGTTTGATCCCAAAGGGCGATATCTGTTCTTCATTGCCAACCGGGAACATCCTCTGCAACGGGATCTGTACCGGCTGGATTTGCGGGGAGGAGAACTGCAGCGGTGCACCACCGGAGAGGGCACCCACAGCCCCAGGGTGTCACCTTCCGGGAAATATTTTCTGGATGAGTTTACCAGTCTGGAAACCCCCTTAAACACCACCCTGTACCGCATCTCCGGAAAAAAGATCCGAACGCTGAAGCAATCGCCCAATCCCCTGGCGGAATATCGCGTGGGAGAGATTAAGCTTTTGCCCATCACAATAGAGGAAGGAGTAACCCTCTACGGGCGGCTGATTTTTCCCCCGAATTTCGATCCCTCCCGGAAGTATCCCCTGATTGTGTATGTGTACGGCGGCCCCCATTCGCAACTGGTGCGCAACGCCTGGACCGGCGGTTTCGGAAGCTGGCAGTTGTGGCTGTACTATCTGGCGCAGCGGGGATACGTCATCTTTACGGTGGACAATCGAGGCACGTATAACCGGGGGAAAGCCTTTGAACAGGCCACCTTCCGGCATCTGGGAACGGTGGAAATCGCCGATCAGCTGGCCGCGCTGGATTACGTGAAGCAGATGGGATTTGTGGATACCACCCGCATCGGCGTAATGGGGTGGAGCTTTGGCGGCTTCATGGCCACCTCCCTGATGCTGCGGGCGCCGGAGGTGTTCAAGGTGGGCATCGCCGGAGCACCGGTCATCGACTGGAAGTATTACGAAACCATCTATACCGAGCGCTACATGGATACTCCGGAAACCAATCCGGAGGGCTATCAGGAATCCAGCACCCTGAACTACGTGGATCAATTGCGAGGGCGGCTGCTGTTGATCCACGGCACTTCCGATCCCGTGGTAATGTGGCAGCATACCATTCTGTTCTTGAAAGCGGCCATCCAGGCCGGAGTGCAACCGGATTATTTCGTCTATCCCGGCCATCCTCACGGCATCTACGGCCCGGATCGGCTACACCTGTTAGAAAAAATGACCCGGTATTTTGAAGAGCATCTGTAGGACAGGCT
>CAYQGB010000362.1:0-3522 GCA_964416895.1 uncultured Calditrichaceae bacterium | reverse complement strand
TGGGGCAAAAATTCAGAAGTTTTACCCGGCAAAGAAACGCAAGTTCTTACCCCTAACGAGTATATTCCCCGGATACAAAAAAGGGCAACCCGGTGAGGTTGCCCTGTCTATCAGGATTCGGTAGTGGTTTCGACCACTTCCTCCGGTTCGGCCTCCGCCTGAAAGACCAGCCGGCCGTCGCGGTAATCTACCTCCACGACCTGGCCTTTCTGAATGGTTCCGGCCAGAATCTCCTTCGCCAGTTCGTTGATGATCTGGGTCTGGATCATCCGCCGCAACGGCCGGGCGCCAAAGGCGGGATCGTAGCCCACATTGGCCAGATACTCTTTGGCCGCCTCGGTCAATCGGATGTGCATACCCTGCTCGGCCAGCTGCCCCTCTAACCGTTTGATTTGCAACTCCACAATCCGTTTCAGGTGATCTTTGGTCAGGCTGTGGAAAACGATGATCTCGTCGATCCGGTTGAGGAATTCCGGTCGCAGTTGCTGCTGCAACAGGGCCAGCACCTCCCGGCGAATGTCCTGGTAGATTTCATCTTTGTTGTGCTCGGTAACCAGCCGGGACTTCTCCAGAATTAGATGCGCCCCGATGTTGGAGGTCATGATGATAATGGTGTTCCGGAAGTTCACCGTGTGCCCTTTGTTGTCGGTCAGGCGACCATCTTCTAACACCTGCAGCAGGATGTTGAACACTTCCGGATGGGCTTTTTCGATTTCATCTAACAGCACCACCGAATAGGGCTTGCGCCGCACCGCTTCGGTGAGCTGGCCGCCTTCCTCGTAACCCACGTATCCCGGAGGGGCACCGATCAGCCGGGATACCGAATGCCGTTCCATGTACTCGGACATATCGATCCGCACCATGGCGTTCTCGTCATCGAACAGGAATTCCGCCAGCGCGCGGGCCAGTTCGGTTTTCCCCACTCCGGTCGGCCCCAGGAAGATGAACGAACCGATGGGGCGGTTTTTGTCTGCCAGACCGGCGCGGGATCGCCGAATGGCGTTGGCCACTGCTTCGATGGCCTCATCCTGCCCCACCACCCGCTGCTTCAGCCGTTCCTCGATCTTCAGCAGCTTCTCCCGTTCGCTTTCCAGCATTCGGGCTACCGGGATGCCCGTCCAGCGGGAGACGATCTCGGCGATTTGCTCTTCATCCACTTCTTCCTTGAGCATGGCCCGGTCTTTTTGCAGTTCCTGCAATCTGGCGGTCAATTCTTTGACCTTCCGCTCCTGCTCCGGAATCAGCCCGTATTTGATTTCCGCCACTCGATCCAGGTTGCCTTCCCGTTCCCGTTGCTCCATCTCATTGCGCAGGCGCTCGATTTCCGCTTTGGCGGCCCGAATTTCCTGGATGGTTTCCTTCTCCATCTGCCAGTGGGTATGCAGCTTTTGATGCTCTTCCCGCAGGTTGGCCAGCTCTTCGTTGATGGCCTCGATGCGCTTCTTGTTCTCCTCGCGTTTCTCCCGCTTCAAACCGGCCAGTTCGATTTCCAGTTGTTTGATCCGCCGCTGGATTTCATCCAGTTCTTCGGGCATGGAATCCACCTCGATGCGCAACCGGGCGGCGGCCTCGTCGATCAGGTCGATGGCCTTATCCGGCAGTCGCCGATCGGTGATGTACCGATGGGAGAGCATCACCGCAGCAATGATGGCCGCGTCGGTGATCTTCACCCCGTGGTGCACTTCGTATTTCTCTTTCAGCCCCCGAAGCATGGAGATGGCGTCTTCCACCGAGGGTTCCTCGATGAGGATCGGCTGGAAGCGCCGTTCCAGTGCGGCATCCTTCTCGATGTATTTGCGGTACTCGTTGACCGTGGTCGCACCGATGCACCGCAACTCGCCCCGGGCCAGCGCCGGTTTGAGCATGTTGGAAGCATCCATGGAACCTTCCGCCGCGCCGGCACCCACCAGGGTATGCAACTCGTCAATGAACAGGATGATCTGCCCATCGGATTCGGTGACTTCTTTGAGCACTGCTTTCAGGCGCTCTTCAAACTCGCCCCGATATTTGGCGCCGGCGATCAGCGCGCCCATATCCAGAGCCACGATGCGCTTATCCTTGAGGGTTTCCGGCACATCCCCGTTGACGATCCGCTGGGCAATGCCTTCCACCACGGCGGTTTTACCCACCCCCGGATCACCGATGAGCACGGGGTTGTTTTTGGTACGGCGAGAGAGCACCTGCAACACCCGGCGAATCTCTTCATCTCGCCCGATCACCGGATCGAGCTTGCCCTCCCGGGCCAGTTTGGTGAGGTCCCGGGCATAGCGTTCCAGGGCCATGTACTGGGCTTCGGGGTTCTGGCTGGTCACCTTACGGTTGCCCCGCACTTCCTTCAGTACATTGGTCACCGCCGTCTGAGTAACCCCCAGCCGGGCGAGCAGTTGGGCCAAGGGGTGTTGTTTCAGTTCCAGAATCGCCAGCAACAGGTGTTCGGTGGAGACGTACTGATCCCCCATATCTTTGGCGATACGATTGGCGGTGGCCATCATCTGATTGAAGTGAGGCGAGGCATACACCTGCCCCTGGCCCCCGTGCACTTTGGGAAATTTATCAATGAGTTTCTGTACTTCCGAGGCCACCTGCTGAGGATTGACGTTCAGCTTTTGCAAGATGGTGTGAATAAGGCCGTCGGAGTCTTCCAGCAGGGCGGCGAAAACGTGCTCCGGTTCCAGTTGTTGCTGATTCGCCGCAATGACCATCTGCTGGGCTTCTCCCAGGGCCTCCTGTACTTTCATGGTATATTTGTCAAGGTTCATAGAAAACACCTCCTTTTCAATAGGTAATTCACCTGGTCCATGTTGTCAGTTGTTTTTTGCCCGCCTGCTGTGCGTCAATTTCCGTGCCACTTTCCGGCTGCCGGGGCGGGTTTTAAAAGTAAGTTGTTGTTTTTAAAATTTTTAAATGCCTGTAAAGGAGAAAATCGGAGTGAAAAGCGGCCTGTCAAAATTTCCGGATTGAGGAAGAAGCTGGCAGGGAGGTACTATCTTATTTCATCGTAACTCGCCGTAGAGTTCGATATCAATATCACTCGCTAACGCTCCATGGGAAACTCCCCCAATGAAGCTTAAAATAGGATCGGATTTATCTTTTACACTTCCTGTCGATCCCTTTTGAGGTTTTGGGGATTCTTTGTAAAGTAAATACCTAATGAAACTCAAAACCTGGCGAAGCTTATCATGGGAAAGCTTCTCCATATCTTCAATGATCTGTTTTCTTAGCATTTGGGTGTCTTCCATAGCATTATTCCTTAGACTTATGCGATTGATAGTGTAAGAGGAACTGAGATTTTTGCAATAGACCAACGATAAGGTGATCCCGGCTTATAAATAGAAACTTTCCAATTTTACACAGAAAAACCGGTTTAAGCCACCCCCGGCAGAAAATATTTCCCCTTCGTTCTACTTCTTCTGAACCATGTTTGCTCGCTCTGCAGATGTTGGCGGTTGATTTTTCTTTTAACCCTTATCAAAGCTACAAAATTTTCTTGTTTCTGAAAAAGATATATTATCAAGTATGTTT
>CAYQGB010000361.1:0-3619 GCA_964416895.1 uncultured Calditrichaceae bacterium | reverse complement strand
CGGCGTCTTATCCACATATACGCTCTGCCGCTGAATCAAGGACTCGAAATTGGAAATCCCGATGGGAAGCTTCTTCATGGCTTATCCTCCGGATAATCCCAGACCAGCGGTCTGTTTGCCGGCCTTTTCCACCAGGCGAAAGGAATGGGCAATAACTTCCAGTTGATCGAGCAAAGGTTTCTTGCGCCTGCCCGGAGCGGTAACGTAAAAGTCGATCATGTAAATTCGATTGGTTTTCTTATCCACAAACACGATGGTTCGGAAAGGGCCGCCGATCAGATGCTTCATATTTTTCCAGGTGCCCTCCAGACGCAGGCAGGGCCACTGATGATACCGATTCCCAAAGGTGCCTTTCACCAGGCGGGTTTCTTCTTCCACGATCACGTCCCCTTCATACAACTTGGCCGCCAGCCGATTCCGCTGCTTGACAATCCAGTCATAATTGATGCGGATGGTATCGGTATAGGGCATCCAGTGTACCACGATGGAGCGATCAATCAAGCCGTTGGGGAGTTGCTGAAAACGCCGCAACCAGACATACCGCTCTTCCAGCGATTCATCTACCAGTATGTAATCCGGTTGCAATCGCAGGGTGAAGGGGAAGTGTTTGGCCAGATATTCTTCCAGATCTTTATTCTCCATATACCGAAACATCTGGTTGCGCAGGCGGTTGTAATAGGCTTTCTCAAAGTCATCGTATACTAACTGGCCCAGATCATACAGGCGCTGAATCATGTCGTTTTTGGTGGGCGCCACCAGAAAGACTACGTACTGCTCCAGGGCCCACACATCTTTTTGGGGAATATAAAAATACTTGCCGGAGGTGATCCCTGCCTTAATTTCTTCGCTGAGTAAGGAACTCACTTCGGCGGAAACGGGCAATTTGGAATCCAGCCGGGCGATGAGCATCAAATTTTTGCGGGTTTTGTACTGTTCAAACTCCGAGAAAGGTCGCCACCTTATCAGATATTCCTTTTCGGCCACCGGCATCAGGGTAATTTTGCCGAACAGGGTATCCAGGGCATGCTGATAATCCGGCCAATCCACCGAATCGGCAAAGACGTAAATCTCATCCAGTTCTCCGATGGATGGGGGTTTGGTTTCACAACCGGCGCCCAATATCCCCAGAAAAATCACCGTCAGCACCAGGACTCCCGCCCGGGCAAACAGACGATACAGACCGTTATTCGCAGTTCTCATCATTTCACCTCCTCCGGCGATACCGTTACCCTACCCGATGATTGTGCATTTTCCAAACTCTTTTTAACGCCGTGTCCTAAAAAGAGATGCAGGATTCCCCCTACAACGCTGTATAGCAGGGGCATCAAGGTATTCAAAAACGACAGGGACAGGGCTTCGGCAGAGCTGAGGCCGATGCGGGCCAGCAATACCACGTAGCCGGTATCCCGTACCCCCAGGCCGTTGATGGAAGGGATCAGCCCCATCACAAACGTGATCGGCACCACCAGCAACAGATAGGACAGGGTTACTTTTTCCAGCCCCAGGGCCCGGGTCAGCAGGTAATTCATATAAATCAGGAGTAATTGGCTTATCAAAGAAAGGCCCAGTGCCCCCAGAATGGCGTTGCGGGATTCCCGCAAGCGATAGATTCCCTGAAGCACCCCATTCAGCCGTTCTCCCAGAGAAAAGGCGGTGATCTTCTCCAGCAGTGGTTGCAAGAACCGATGCAGGGCGGGGTTCCATAGATTCCATAGTAAGAAGACCACCATTCCCAAACAGGCCACAGTAATCCAGATAATTCGACGGGTATGGAAATACCGGGTCGCCCAGATCAGGGAGATAGAGGCCAGGGTAAGCGTCGTCAGAGTGCCCAGCATTCGCTCCAGAATAACGATACCGAGATTCGCCCGCCGTTCGCCATTCTCCCGGGCGGCATTGTAAGCCCGGGTGATGTCGCCTCCCACCGTGGTGGGCAAAAAATTATTGAAGAAGAGGCCGATCAAATAATACGCCATCAGGTGAAGTAAACCCGGCGATTGGGGAATATTGCGCAGCAGCAACTTCCAGCGCAGGGAAAACAGGGCAATGGCGAGAAAAAAAATCCCCGTTGCCAGGGCCACATAGCCGTAGTCGGCCATCCGCAGGGTCTGGTAGATTTTGCTCACGTCGGCGCGATAGATCAGATAGCTCAGCAATCCCACGCTGATGCCTATCCGAAAGATGTTCATCACTACCCGCTTCATAGGCATTTCATAGATCGATGGGTTGATCAGCCTCCGGTTATCGATCATTTTGCGGCCATATCCTCCAGCACCTTCGGGGAAAGCGGCCGCCTATTCCTCCGGCTGTTCCGTTTTCAGCTTTTCCAGTTCTTTTTTGGCGAACTCGTTTTCCGGGTCGGCTTCCTGCCACCGTTCCAGAAACATCACCGCTGCGGCCGTATCTCCCACTTCTTTATACACCCGCAACAGTTGACGGCGGATACTGCCCAGAATTCGCTTGCGCAGATCGTTTTTCAGATTTTCACTGGCGCTGGCATACAACTCCGGTCGGGAAATTGCCGCCGCCAGAAAGGCATCCACTTCAGGCCCCGTGGGATTGCTTTCGATGCGTTCCAGAAGGGTTTCCAGGGCGATTCGAGCAAGGTCATACGCTTCATAATGGGCGGCCATCTGCCCGATGCCCTGCAACTTCCGCAGATCAAACGCCTCCGTGCGCAGGGTGTCCGGCGGCAAGATGCCCGCTAACAGGGCGTAGCCGGTCATAATCTGCTCCAGCTGGGCGTTGGTAAAGGGAATGACCTCCGGAGGCATCACCTCATAGGCTTTGGCCATGACCTCCCGGAAGCGCTCTTGATTCCTGGCGGTGAGATAATAATTGGCCAGGCGGAAAAAGGCCGTGCGATAGTTCTGCAACAACCCGGTGATGTTCCTGTTGAAATACACCTCGGGATCGTTAAGGCCCCGATACTTAAAATTCATGATATTCTTATACAGGGTCTCCGGATCCATTTCCCATCCGGGGATGGTGGTGATTTTGAACAGCAGCCCATCCATACGGAGGTATTTGCGCAATTCGTTGAGTTGATTCTGGGTGGAAGTGGTGACGGCAAAATAAAGCGGTTTACGAAACTGATTGGCGGTGAGAATATTCAAGATCATTACATCCTGCACCCGCAATACGTTGGCATATCGTCCTCCACCGATATAAATCTTTTTCGGTTTTACCTTGAAGCTCATGGTTCGGGGGATGTCCAGGGTATCCAGGTTGAAGGCCAATCGGTATTGTTGGGCTTCCGCCGCGCGAACCTCCTCCGGCACCACCGGCACCTCGAAGGTTTGTTCTTTGGGCCAGGGCATCAAGGAAATGTTTTCAATCTGGTCATCGGTGAAGGTCATGGGCACCTTCGGCTCTTTGTGCTTCAACTGTTTGATATACCAGGGAGTATTCAACAGGCTCAGATTGGCGACCCGCACATCCGGGCGAATATTCTCCACCTCTTGCAGGTACCACAGGGGAAAGGTATCATTGTCCCCATTGGTAAAGATGATTCCGTTCGGCTCGGCGAAGTTGAGCATATTGTAAGAATAATCCCAGGCCACAAAATTGCCGGAGCGGTCGTGGGTGTAATAATTCTCCGCCAGCACCTTCACCGGCC
>CAYQGB010000360.1:0-3641 GCA_964416895.1 uncultured Calditrichaceae bacterium | reverse complement strand
ATACAGGTAAACCCAGAGGTTGGTATCCACCAGAATTTTATCGTTCGTAGAGTTCATCTCGATTAAACTTATAATCCGGAGCAAGTTTGAAGGCGTGTTTTTCTACGAATTCAAAAAATCTACTTTTTCTCGCCTCCGTGGATTCCTGCTCAAAAAGGATTATTCGGAAGCGCTTTCCTTCTTGATCACCTTCTAACCTCTCATCAAGGACTAACACCCCATTTTTGTAAACGGCATTTAACAACATGTGCATGGCTTCCACCCGGTAGATGATGCTTTAATTTACTTACCACACGCAAAAGATATTCAAAAACAAGCGTGGTTGCCACTACTTTCTGGAGAGGAAACCTGACTACACCAACCTCACCAATTCCTGGAGGTTTTTCTTGATCTCCACCCGCACGAATCCGGCGTTAAGGGAGGGGTCTCCCAGCACGGTAAGGTAGGCGTCCCGGTTGGGAATACGCTGAATAATCACCACCCGTTTTTCCCCGTGGAATTCCCAGTATTCCAGTTTACCGCAATCCAGAGAATTTTCCTGCGCCTCTATCTTCTGGATGAATTTGGAGAGTTGATTTCCCAGTTCGCTCATGGTGGCCAGCCGTTCCGGGGAGTTGCCGGTGTAAAACAGGGGAAAGCCGGCCCGGGTATGGAGAAGAATATGCTCCACGCCCTCGGTTTTGAAGATTTTTCCCAGCATCTGTTCCAATTTGTGCTGGCGGCGACGCTTCTCCCGTTCGGCCTGCTCTTTGGCCAGATCGGAGCTTTCATCCAGCAGCCGCATGCTTTCCAGCAGCAAACTCTGCCATCCCCGGGTGATGGTTTCCCGCGCCGGGGGCATGTTTCGGAAGACCTGAAACTCCCCGCCCGACCAGCTCATCATGTAAAAGAAAGCGCTCTCCCCTTCTAGGTGCCCGGCTTCCGCATGCACCACGTTGCCATCCCGGAAGTAGATCGTTCCCTCACCCCCTTCTCCCCGCACCTTCAAGGTGGAAGTGATCCGCCCCAGGCAATTCAGTTGCACGATGTCGGCCAACTGAAAGTCGGCAATGCTGCCCCGGAATCCCCGCTTCTGCTCCAGAGACTCGATAATCCGCTTCCGCAACTCGTTGATTTCAAAGGGTTTTTCGATATAATCAAAACAACCCCGCTGGGAGGCCTCCTGCTGCACATCCGGAGACCCGTAGGCGGTCATTATGGTAACTTTGGTATCCGGGTATAACCGTTTAATATCCACCAGCAAATCCAGCCCGGAAACTTCCGGCATGCGCACATCGGTGATCACCAGATCCACCGGAAGTTGATTGAGCACCTCAATGGCCTCCCGCCCGGAGTTCACACAGATCACTTCAAACTTATCGCTGTCTTTGGATAGCTTTTTGGAAAGGGTCCAGGTCAGGTCTTCTTCATCATCGACAATCAACACTCGCTTTCGTCGCGTCGCCATCGTCTCCTCAACCTCTTTTTGTACAAACTTCGGTTCCGGGGAAATTTTCTTTATGACTCTTCGAGATGCCCCATCGAGCAGGGTTTCGCCTCACCCGAAATCAAGGAAAAATCGGTAATGGGAAGTAATACCGGATAGATTGGAGCAACCGGTGAGGTCGTTCAAAAGATCGGACATGAACTCCTCCAAGGTCACGGTGAATTCTACCTGCCGGTATATTCACCCCTCCCCACTCAGTGCGACCCCACGTTTGGGGCAACTCGTTAAAATTTAAGAAAATATCGACAAGAGTCAATTTTTATTTGTCACATCATTAGAAACCTCTTTTTCGCTTGCAAAAATTCCTTTATTGTGATTAATTCGCACAGGTTCTTTGATGCTTTCCCATGAAGGCGAAACGCCGATTCGGAGATATTCACATCATTTAACAGAGCAAAAGCTTTTCACAAGGAGCATAGATAGACAAAATCATACCACCATCTGGCAGGAGGAGAAACCATGAGAGACCATCGCTACAGCGGGAATGGTGTACCCGTTTTTTCCCTGGGGATATTGGTGCTTCTGATCCTGTTCTTTACCGGCTGTAACAAGGATAAGAACGCCACGTCTTCCCCGGTGGAAGAGGATTTACGGGTGCGGTTCAATCTGCAAACCCTTCCCCCCATCCCCTACCCTCCCGACAACCCGCCCCGGCAGGAGCGGATTGCCCTGGGGAAGCTGCTCTTTTTCGATCCCATCCTCTCCGGTGAAAAGGACGTGGCCTGCGCCACCTGCCACCACCCGGCTTTTGCTTTCACCGATCGGCGGCAGTTTCCGGTGGGGGTCAGCGGCGTGGGATTGGGGCCGGAGCGGTTGATCGGGGTTTCCGCCGTGTCCGGACAGCCCATCGAGTTGACCCCTCGCAACGCCCCCACCGTATTTAACACCGCCTACAACGCCGATGAAACCGGACAGCCCACCCATCAGGGGTTTCAGTTCTGGGACGGGCGGGTGAAGAGCCTGGAAGTGCAGGCCACCAAGCCCATTGCCTCCCGGGTGGAGATGCGGGGAGATGCTTATCCCGGCACCGATGAAGAGGCCACCGCGGCGGCTCTGGATAGCGTGCTGAACCGGCTGCGGGCCATCCCGGAGTACGTGATGTATTTCCGCATGGCCTTCCCGGAAGAAGCCGCTCAGGCGGATTCCGGCCTGCGCCCCAGCGTCATCGATTCCTCCACGTATGCCCGGGCCATTGCCGCATACGAGCGGGAGCTGGTTACGGTCAATTCCCCCTACGACCGCTACGTGAAAGGTGACGACAACGCCCTGACCGATGTGCAGAAGAAAGGGCTGGAACTGTTTTTCACCAAAGCCAAATGCGCCGAATGCCACAACGGCCCCATGTTCAGCGATTTTCGCTTCGTGGTGCAGGGCGTGCCCCAGGAAGGGCCGGGTAAGGCGGTCATTCCCGGCGACGATACCGGGCGGGAAGAGCATACCCATGATCCGGCAGACCGATATGCTTTTCGTACGCCCACTTTGCGCAACGTGGAACTGACCCCGCCGTACATGCACGACGGGGTATTCGAAACACTGGAAGAAGTGGTGCGCTTTTATAACCAGGGTTGCCGGCCCCGGCATCCGGCGGTAACCGACGACATGATCGACCCGGTATTGCGGGAACCGCTGGGGTTGACCGAAGAAGAGATCAACGCCATCGTGGAGTTTATGAAGGCGCTAACCGATCCCGGCACGGCCCTGCCGGAATATCTGCTGACGGTACCGGAACGGGTGCCCAGCGGGCTGCCGCCGGTGTTCGGGGTGAAAGCCGGGGGAACGGCGGCTCCTGTCTCCCCAATCCCGGTTTCGGAGGCCTCTTTATCCCGGGTATCCCGGGCTTCCTCACAAAAAGCAGAGCAGATCTTGGGTCGGGCCGAGCAAAGGATACAGGCATTAACAGAACAGAATCGACGAAAAATTGCGGCCATCCGGGAACGGGTCAGGCGAAGCTCTCTCGCCGCTCAACAACGGGCGCAGCAGACCATCAGGAGGCTGCAGGAACAAGCCAGGCGAGCGGCGGAAAGAATCCGTCAAAATGCTCGCAGGGCGGCGGAACAGGTTCAGGCATCATCTTCCTGCACCTCTAATTCATGGTGATGCTGACCCGGCACGAGTGCTCTTTCAAGCTTTGGATGACGGGTTGTTATCCCGGGTG
>CAYQGB010000359.1:0-3673 GCA_964416895.1 uncultured Calditrichaceae bacterium | reverse complement strand
GGTTTGAAAAATCGATCTTTATAGAAAACGATGCCTTGCATCTCTGCGATTGACTGAAGCGTTTTCTGGGAGTATTTTCTCAGGGGATTGATGATTGGCCGAACCTCTGGAATGGGGTTCCTCCCGGTTTTTTAACCTGTTGCCATCAGGTGCCCTCGCCGGTAGCCGCCCGGTCACCGGGAAAGGGATTGGGCAAATCGGTCATGTTCATCGTTTCGGAGAACGTCACGCCATGGAGCGAAAAAAATTTCCTCGCGCGCATCACATGACCCCGGAAGAATTGGCCGGGCAGGTGTTGATGCCCGCGGTCGATCTGAATTATTTCAATCGCCATGCCCCGAAGGCCCGGCAGCTATATCGGCTGATCCATCGCTTTGGTGTAGGGGGGATTATCTTTTTCCACGGGCACCCGGCGGACATTCGCGCCTGGACGACCCTGTTGCAGCGGGAGAGTCGCTATCCTTTGCTGTTTGGTGCGGATATGGAGCGCGGTTTGAGGAGCGTGTTTGCGCATGGCACGTTATTTCCGCATGCTCTGGCTTTTGGCGCTGCCGGGGATGAGGAATTGGTGCACCGGGCGGCGGAAGTGTTGGCCCGGGAAGCCCGCAGCGTGGGGATAAACCTCTTTTTTGGCCCGGTGCTGGATCTGGCCGATACTCCGGAAAATCCCATCATTAACATCCGCGCTTTCCACGCCCGGGCGGAGGTCGTGGCCCAGTTCGGTCGTCGGGTGGTCGAAACGGTGCAACAATATGGCATTGCCTGCGTGGCCAAACACTTTCCCGGTCATGGCTCGGCCCAAAGCGATTCTCATGTGGAAGTTCCAGAACTGCGCCGTGCCCTCCCGGAACTGGAAGCGCAGGATTGGCGGCCTTTCCGAGCCGCGGTGGAAGCAGGGGTTCAGGGAATAATGGTCGGACATCTTCAGGGACCGGGATGGAACCGGATTGCCTCTCTGGAACCGGCGATTCTTCAATCCGTATTGCGCGAGCAGTGGAAGTATCGAGGAGTGGTCTTTACCGATGCGCTGAATATGGGGGCCATGCGCCGGCAGGGGAGCCTGTGGGAACAGATCATGGGGCCGTTACAGGCCGGGGCGGATGTGCTGTTGATGCCGCCGCAGGTGCCCCTGGCTTACCAGATGGTGCTGAGGAGATTGCGGGAGGACGAAGCGTTTCGCCACCGGGTGGAGCAGGCGGTGGATCGGATTATGGCTCTGAAGCGGTGGGTGATGAAGCAGCAGCCGGAGCAGAGCCACCCCCTGAGGGTGTATAAAATGGTCGAGCATCCCAACCACGTGGGGATCGCCGCTCAGGTGGCGGAGCAGAGTATTACCCTGGTGCACCGCTCGGAGCGTTTTCCCCTGCCTTTGACCGAGATTTCGGAAGTCGTTCATCTGATTTTTACCGATACGGAGTTCTCCGGGCAACCCTTGCAGGATTTTTGCCGGGAACTGGAGGAGTTTTTTGACACAACCCACATTCTGAATAACCCTGCTCCGGAGGCGCTCTCCTCTTTGAAAACCACCCCATCGACTGCTGCGGTAGTGTCGGTGTATTTTCGCACCTTTGCCGGACATCGGCAGGAGATCAACCGAAAGGCGGTGGTATCGGCGTTGAAAACCCTTCACAAGCGGGGCATTCCCGTGGTGCTGTTTTTGTTCGGTAATCCCTGGCGCCTACAGGATTTTCCCGAAGCCGCGGAAGCCGATGCGGTTTTTCTGACCTACTCTTATGTGGCCGCAACCCAGAAAGCTGCATTCCGGGCGTTGTGCAGTCAAATCGACGTGCGGGGGCGGCTCCCGATCCCGTTAACACCTCCGTTTGCCGATGCCCTGGACGTACCGGCCCGGCGATACATCCTGGAGCCTGCAGAGGCGCCATTGGCATCGAGCAAAGTCGATGACCTGGTACACCGGGCGATGGAGGCGAAAATTTTCCCCGGCTGTGTGGTGCTGGCCGCCCATCGGGGAAAGATCCTGCTGCATCGCGCCTACGGGCGGTTTGACTATTCCCCGGAGGCGCCCGCCGTTTGTCCGGATACGCCCTATGACCTGGCTTCTTTAACCAAAGTGCTGGCAACCACCCCGGCGATGATGAAGCTGGTGGAAGGGGGGGCGCTATCTCTGGATCAACCTCTGGCGGATTTTTACCCCCTGCCGGTGAATGACCCCAAACGGGAGATCACCCTGGCCGACCTGCTGAGCCACCAGAGCGGGCTTCCCGACTGGCTGCCGCTGTATGAGGAAGTTGATCCGGAGAAGATGGATCCCGGAACAATCCGGGCGGCCATCATCCAGCGGATTTTGAACACTTCTCTGGAGTATGCTCCCCGAAGCCGGGCAGTGTACAGCGATCTGGGATTCATCCTTCTGGGCGATATTGTGGAACAGGTGACGGGGGTTTCCCTGGATACCTTCTGTCGGGATCATTTTTATCAGCCGCTGGGGTTGACTTCGCTACGGTTTAATCCTCCGGAGGAGATGCGAGCCGCCGTTCCCCCCACCGGCACCGATGCGCTCCGGCAGCAGCCCATTCAGGGAGTGGTCAACGATACCAACGGCTTTGTACTGGGCGGTGTAGCGGGGCATGCGGGTCTGTTCGGCAATGCCCGGGATGTGGCCGCCTGGGGGCAACTGATGATTCAGAGAGGCATCTACGAATGTCAGCGCATGTTTCGGCATCGCACGGTGGAACGGTTCTGTTCTCGCTATAATCCCCGGAAACATGCTCGCGCTCTGGGATGGGATACACCCACCTCCGGCGGCTCCACCGGGAAATACTTCTCCTCCCGGAGCATCGGACACCTGGGATTTACCGGCACTTCCCTGTGGGTGGATTTGAACCGGGAAGTTGTGGTGGTGCTGCTGAGCAATCGGGTGCACCCCGTGGCTGCGCAAAACCGCATGAACGAAATTCGCCCTCCCCTGCATGATGCCATTATGGAGGCAATCCCAAAACGGTGAATCAAAAGGCGCTACCATCCGGGGGCGAGGCGGGAGAAAAACAATTTTCCGGGCGCATCTGTTTCTGCATTGCATAAAAGGTGTAGGTGTTATATCTTTACTTTGTGGACGTAAACAGGGATGATCGGAACAATGCCCCTTCGCGATGAAACCCTGGAAATATTCAAGCGCGCCTTTGGTACAGAAGAGGCCTACAAGGTGATGGAGTTCATCGAATCTCGCCTTCCTGAGGATGTAGCCACCCGGCGCGACATCTACGAGCTAAAGTTAGAGATTGAGAAGGTTCGGTCAGATTTAACCCTACAGATTCAGAAAGTTCAGGCGGATACGCGGGTGGAGATCGAAAAAATGCGTTCCGGTTTGTTGAAATGGAGTTTTCTGTTCTGGATTTCTCAGATGGCCTTGCTGGCGGGGATTCTGTTTAAACTGTTAGGCTAAGGGTGGAAGTGCGTATGCCCCTTCGGGACGAGACATTGGAGATTTTCAAAAAGGCCTTTGGTACAGAAGAGGCCTACAAGGTGATGGAGTTCATCGAATCTCGCCTTCCTGAGGATGTAGCCACCCGGCGCGACATCTACGAGCTAAAGTTAGAGATTGAGAAGGTTCGGTCAGATTTAACCCTACAGATTGAAAAAGTTCAGGCGGATTTGACTCGGGAGATTGAGAAAGTTCGGGCGGATACAGCCATCGAGATTGAGAAAGTGCGCC
>CAYQGB010000358.1:0-3762 GCA_964416895.1 uncultured Calditrichaceae bacterium | reverse complement strand
TCCCATTCTTCTCGCAGTGTTCTAATATCGGGAAGATTATCCCGGTCTTTCCACATTCCCCGTGCAGCCCGCAAAAATTGAAGCCGATTATTGGAAGTGTAGCTCGCCAAAAATATATCGAGGGCACGCCGGATAAGCTCGCTTTGCGTAACTCCGGTGCTCAACGCAACGCTCTTGAGCAACTGATATTCTTTTTCGGTAAGATAAACTTGTGTGCGAATCATAATTCCCTTTAGCCATTCGTTTTCAAACAAGATATTAGGGCTTCCTTGAAATGTCAAGTGGGATTTTGGGGAGTTGATTCGTCGGTAGTGGTTCTAAATTGCCATGTGAACCTATAAGATGCGCCGGCGCCCGCATCCATCTCGCCCGGCATTCCTTACAACGGGAAAAACAAATGCTTTGATCTTTCATCTTAGTACCCGTTCCAGAAACCTCATAAACTCCTCCGCCTGTCGGGGGCGAGAAAACCGTTCCACCCCGGAAAACTGAAAGTCCTTCCTCAGGGAGGCCGGCCGGTCCACCCATCGGCGCAACACCGTTTTGATGCGCCCGGTATCCTCCGGGGGTACCACTTCCCCGGCCCGGCACTCTCGCACCAGCGTGGCCAGATCGCTCTCCGGCGGGCACACGGCCAGAATGGGCTTTTTCAGATACAAATATTCGTAGATACGCCCCGGCGTCACCGCGGCACTGCCGGGAAGATTTCCCTCGATGCACAACGCCAGGGCATCGAAACCGGCGGCCAGGCGCAGAGCCTCCCGGTGAGGGCGATAGGGAATGAATTCCACCGCCCCTTCCAGGTGCATTTCCCGCACCTCTTCCACAAAATCCGGCGACCACTTTCCCAGAAACACCAGCGTAAAACGCTCTCCGAATGTGGCATCTTCCCGGCGCAACTCCTGGATAGCCCGAAGCAAGCTCAGCGGTCGGTTCCCCTGAGAATAGATCGTGCCTATAATGCCCACACGGAATTTTCCGGTGGGGCCGTCGGCGTTCTGCCCCGATGGAAGATGGGTAAAATCCTCCGGATCGTACCCGTTGCGAATGGTGGTTACCGACAGGCCGGAGAGTTCCGGATAGCGGCGCCGATAATGTGCCTCCAGCGCCGGGTTGACAAAAATTATCCCCTCCGCCTGTCGCAGACACCACCGCTCGAATCGCTTATTGATGTTCCGGTGAAGCCGGGGCATCGAAGGCATGTACGGGTTATCGATCCAGGCGTCGCGGAAATCGAGAATCAGGGGGATCTTCCGCCACCGGTGCGCTACCGCTCCGATCAGGCCGGCGGTAAACGGCGGCATGGTGGCAACGATGGCCGACACCGGTTCTCGCCGATGCAATTGCCCCAGTTTTCCCACGGCAAAGGGCAACCACAGCAGCCGAGAATCGGGAACAAAGAGGGACATGGCCGCCCGGCGCCACCATCCCCGGCTTTCATAGGGCAGGGCGGTTCGATTTTCCGGGGAGCCGGGGTGTTTCCACAACCGCCCAAGCAGATACATCCATCGGAAAGGATCCAGCGAACCGCTGCGAAGCACCTGCACTCCGGCGGGTACTTCCGCGGTCAGGCTTTCGTCCCGGCTGTAAAAGAAGCTCGGCTTTACCGTAAGGACGCTGACCCGGAAGCGGGAATAATCCCAGTATTTGAGGAACTTGACAATGCGTTGAACGCCCCCTCCCCCCATGGGCGGAAAGTAGTAGCTGATGAACAGAAGGTGGGGTTTATGGGCAGTAGGTTTTGATGTGTCGGATGAGGTCATCCAGATCCGCGTCTCCGTTCACGAAATCGCTCTCGTCGGCGTTGATCTCCAGCACGTTGAACTGCTCCCGGGCCTCCTTAATCCAGTTATCATAAGCCCGGTTTAAATACTCGATATATTCCCGGCTGATCCGTTTCTCAAACTCCCGCCCCCGGAGGTGAATGCGATGCATCAGCGTATCCACCGAGGCGCGAAGGTAGATGATCAAATCCGGTTGGGGCAGGTAAGGCACCATGTTGTAGAAGAGATCCCGGTAGCAGGCATAATCCCGATCATCCATGTAGCCCTGTTCGTGGAGGGATTTGGCAAATATCTCCACGTCTTCATAAATGGTGCGATCCTGGATGGCGTTCACCCCGGCCTCCACAATCTCTTTCTGGCTGCGAAAGCGGTGGGCAAGGAAGTAGATCTGGAGGTTAAAACTCCATCGGTGCATATCCCGGTAGAAGTCATCCAGGTAGGGATTGTCGATCACGCTTTCAAAGTAGCTTTGCCAGCCCAGCTTGCGGGAAAGCTGACGGGTGAGGGTGGTTTTGCCCACTCCGATGTTGCCGGCAATTCCGATCAGGTAGGGACGTTTTCTGGTAGCCATCGCCCGGTGCGTTTTTTATGTGACGGTTCCGATCCTTATCGGATGCCCTCAAAAGGCATCCAATCATAACCAATTTGATCGGTAAAATCAAGTGCTGCCTTTGGGGTGCCCTTCCGTCGATTCCTCCGGCAGCCGTTCGATGGCCAGAATAGACACATCATCTTTAAACTTTTCGGATTGCCCCCAATCTTCCAGCCGACGGATGAGGTGGCAAAGGCTCATTTCCAGCGGTTCGGAGTAGCTTTCATGGAGGCTTTCCAGCAATCGCTGTTCTCCGAAAAATTCTCCTTCGGGATTCTCCGCTTCCGGGATGCCGTCGGAGTACACAAACAGCCGATCCCCCGGTTGCAATGTTAACGTGTCTTCCTGATACTGAAATTCTTCCAGAATCCCGATGGGCACATTGGAAACCTCCAGAATTCGAGGTGGTTGCCCCCTTCTCAAATGGATCATTCCCGGATGTCCGGTGGACACATAGCGAATTTCTCCGGTTTTTTTGGTCAACACCCCGTAAATCAGAGTGAAATACTGGCCGAATTCGGGATCCAGTTGAAACCGGCGATTCAACTGAACGGCCACTTCCGCCGGCGGGGTAATCCCATAACCGGGGGGATATTCCCGGCGATATTTCAGCAAGGAGGCCTGATCCATCATGGGGGTGAGCAGGCGGCTGAGGGAGACCGCCAGCAGGGCTGCCGGCAGCCCGTGGCCGCTGACATCCAGCAGGTAGAAACCCAGCGCATTTTCATCCAGACAGAACAGGTTCAGGGTATCCCCGGCCAGTTCCTCCGAAGGGTGGAACTTCCAGGCAAAGTGGTATCCCGGCGCATTAGGGGCAGCAGTGGGGAGCAGCGCCTTCTGCAGGCGTGCGGCCATGGCTAACTCATGCTTCATCCGACGGTTATTCTCTTCCAGAATGCGGTTGCGCTCGGAAAGGGTGCGTTCCAGCCGAACTACCCGTACCCCGGCCTGTACCCGTGCCCGTAGCTCCTCTCGATCAAAAGGTTTGCGAATAAAGTCATCCGCTCCGGCTTCCAGCCCGGCGACCAGATCCGCCTTTCCCTCCCGGGTGGTCAGCATGATGATATATACATACTCCTGAGTGGAAATTTTCCGAATGTGACGCACCAGCTCCAGCCCATCCATTTCCGGCATCATCCAGTCGGTGATTACCAGGGGACAATGCTCCTGTTCAAATGCCTTAAATGCCTCTACCCCATTGGTAGTAGAAATGACCTGATAGCCCCACTTCTCCAGAGTGCGCTGGAGCATCCGGCGGGAAACATTGTCATCTTCGGCAATCAAAATTTTCATGGTGTAGCTTTCCTGTTCTCATCAACGGTGTTCCGAACCTGCTGTATTTTCTCAGGGTTATCGAACTTTTTGGGATGGGTTTAAGAAATTAAT
>CAYQGB010000357.1:0-3800 GCA_964416895.1 uncultured Calditrichaceae bacterium | reverse complement strand
TCCTGTTATCCATTTCACTTTGAAATGCCCTGCTATGGATTTAAGTTTGTAACTTATCAACTCCGGATGGGATCAAATACAGAGCGGTTGGGAAATGGATAACAGCGAAATTCGGGAGATCGTTAAACGGGCGAAAGCCGGCGATGAAACCGCTTTTACCCAGCTGGTGCATCTATACAGTGACCGGGTGTATAACCTGGCCCTGCGCATTTTGCGAAAACCCGATGATGCCGCCGATGTGCTGCAGGAGACGTTCATCAAGGTGTATGAGAAAATCCACACCTTTGATGGACGCTCCAACTTCTTCACCTGGCTGTATCGGATTGCCACCAATCTGAGCCTGATGAAGCTGCGTCGGGATCGGCGCACGGTGTTGTCCGATGAGGAACTGGAAGTTTACTACGACCGCCCCAACAGTGTGGAGATTCAGGAATGGCAGGATTTGCCTTTGCAAAATATGCTGTCCGAGGAATTTCAACGGCACTTAGAAGAGGCGGTGGATTCGCTGCCGGAGATCTACCGGTCGGTGTTTGTGTTGCGAGACCTGGAAAATCTTTCTATTAAGGAGACCAGCAAGATTCTGGGAATTACCGAAACCAACGTCAAAGTGCGCCTGAAGCGCGCCCGAATGTATTTGAGGGATCGGCTGGCCAAATATATGAGCGAATTAATCAGGACCGAATCGTCATGAGCACCCATGCCAAAAAGATTGTGGATGAACTGTGCAACTACCTGGGATATGACTTCGACAGTCCCATGTGCAAAGAACTCCACGAACATGTACAAAATTGCCCGGAATGCCGGGCTTACATTGAATCGATCAAAAAGACGGTGAAGATATGCCAGACGGTATATAAAGTGGAGCCGCTTCCGGAAGAAGTGAAGCAGGAGTTGCTACGTAAGTTGCAGCAGAAAAAACACCCCTCCCCCAAAACCGCCAAATAAGCCCTTTCCCCGCCCTGTCCGGCCGGCGTTATACCGCGGCTTCTCCCTCATCCTCCTCATCAATCTCGCTGAACCGGTAATTTTCCACCCCGATCACCGGCTCGTACTGGAACAGCTTGTTCCATAGATTCAGGGTGGTGCCCACGTCGAATTCGCAATACCGCACGATGCGCTTCCACTCGTTGTTGAGGTAGGCCTGATACACCTGATCCCCGCTGAGGTCTTCTTTAGGGCTGGGGATGTTGTGCAGTTCCGCCAGCACCCCCAGAGGCATTACCTTCTGCATATCCCAGTTGTAGTAGGCCATCATCACATCGAAATGGGGATCGTTGGAGTAGCGGCGAAGCTGGGTGAACCGGGGATTGGAGGGGCGAATTCCGTGGTGGGCCATGCGCTGAAGGATGAAGGGCACGTCGAAATTCAGCCCGTTGTAATGGATGAACGGCCCGGTGGTGATTTTGGCGCAAATGGCGTTGAATTCCTCCAGGATGCGCCGTTCGTCGTGGCCGTACAGCGATTTCAGATGAATGGTCTCGTCCTTGATGTAGCCCAGGGAGATGCAGATGATTTTTCCGAAATCCCCGTGGGTGCTGGCAAAATACTTGAAGTCAAAATCGGGGTTGCGTTCCTGCTGTCGTTCGATTTTGCGCCGGATCTTTTCCTGGACGGCGTCGCTGTATTCCGACAGGTCCGCTGCCGGAACGGTTTCGATGTCAAACGCCAGATGCTCGATCATGATGTCTCCTTCCCCCAACGGTATCAGGGAATATAGTTCTGGAATTTTTTTAACATCTGTTGTAACGAGGGGAGTTCCAGCCGGCGCATCTTGATCCCGGCGGCCTGGAAGATTCGCACCGCGGCGGTGTGGGCATCTTCCCCGGCGTTTTTATCCGACAGATAGATCACCTCGGCGATCTTTTTCTGGGCGATGATCTTGGCGCATTCGTTGCAGGGAAACAGGGTGGCATACAACCGGCAGTGGCGCAGATCGTTGATGGTGGTGTTTAAAATGGCGTTGGCCTCGGCGTGCACCACGTAGGGATATTTGGTTTGCAGCCATTCCCCCTCCCGGGCCCAGGAGAAGGCGCCCTCGTACGCCCCGGCCACAAAGCCGTTGTAACCGGTGCCCACAATGTGATTCTGATCGTTCACGATCACCGCCCCCACTTTGGTGCGGGGATCTTTGGATCGCAACGAGGTAAAAATGGCGATCCCCATGAAGTATTCATCCCAGCTCAGATACACCAGTTCCGATGCCATAGGATTTCCACCTTGTGTGTGATTCACCTGTACTATCACCCACATTTGAGAATTTTACAAGATCAACCGATAACGGGCGCTCCATCGGTGTGAAATGCCACAGAACGTATTGCGTATTGCGTATTTTGATGCATCCGGTTACGCAATACGCAATACGCCTGGTTGCCCTTTTACGTCTTCAGTTGCGCATTGTCGGGTGGTTCCACAGAATTTTCCCATGTCACGTGATAGTACAGTGATTCACCGCTTTTTCAGACGGATGCGAACGATTTCCGCCGGGGCATGATACCGCACCGGCGCCAGGGTCAAGCCGATGCCGTTGGTGACAATGACCGGCATTCCCTCATACTCGTAATATCCGCTGTAAAAGGTATTCTCAATTTGGGTGGGTGTCAACGAAAAACCGAAAGGGCGGAAGACGATCTGTCCCCCGTGGGTGTGGCCGGCCAGCACCAGATGATAACCATACTGCCGGGCGGCCCGGATCACCCGTTCCGCCGGTTGATGCACCAGCAGAATCTTCACCTCCGCCGGTGGGGCGTTCTTCAGCAATTGGTGCAACTGCGCCGGGGATAACGGGCGGCTGTAAATGTGGGTGATCCCGGTAACCAGCACGGTGTGCCCCCGGTAGGCGAAGGTCATGTGTCGATCCTCCAGAAATTCCCATCCGCAGCGGGAGAGTTCCCCGGCTACCCGGCGGGGATTGGCCCAGTAGTCGTGATCCCCCATGCAGGCGAACCGCGCCGCCGGGGGATGAATCCGGCAAAGCGCTTCCGCCGCCGGAGAAATGAACTGCTGCCCGTGCGTGATCAAATCCCCCCCGAACAGCACCACGTCGGGGGACATCTCTTCCCAGCAGGATTCAAACCGCTGTAGCTTGCTGCCCCGGGTGTACCGATCTACCTGCAGATCCGAGAAGAAGGCCATCCGCAAGTCGGTGAGTTCCCGGGGCAGGTGCGGCACCGAGACGCTCACCTCCCGAATCTGCACCCGAAAGGTGTCCAGATACAGGCGAGCGCCCACATATCCGGCCACGGCGATCACAATTATCACTTGCAAAGCGGATTTCCACATGCGCAAATTAATCCCCGCCGAAAACGGGAACAGCCGGAGTAGCCACGCAAGACCTTCCAGGGTCAGAAAATAGGGGAACACTTCCACGACCAGGATCAGGCCGAACCAGTACGGGAAGGTAATCAGATAATCGGCGAGGGTGGTTGTGGGGCGGTGAAGAAACAACCTGGAGCCGTTGCCGGTGAGGTAAGCCCCCCAGATCAGAATCGGGAGCAGGTTGAGGTAACCCACGCCGGCAATCACGGCCAGCCGGATTTTCCAGGGCGGAATGCCGCTGAGCACGGTAATGGCCCGGGAAAAGCGCCAGGCGACAAACAGATATATCCCCAGGATCAGGGGGAAGATCAAACGAGCCAGCATTCTCAGGGGCCAGGGCATAAAAACGCTTTCCTTTTCCACTAATCGTCAGGGTGACCTGGAAATGCGCATCCATTTCCGGGGGAATTCACCGGTCGTCTTCCGGCATTGACCGGAGGGAATATACGAGAAGAGGAGAAAACTCTCAATCACCAAAATGCTTT
>CAYQGB010000356.1:0-3813 GCA_964416895.1 uncultured Calditrichaceae bacterium | reverse complement strand
GAAGAATCCCTGTCCTTTATGAATTGCATCAGGATAACAACCCGTCATCCAAACCTTGAAAGAGCACTACTATTCATACACACTCTCCGTCGCTCCCGTGCGACGGATGAACCGCCAGCTAAACAGGAGCAGCAGGGCAAAGATGATCATGGAGAAGGCCGCGGCGTAGCCCATCCGGAAATAGCGGAAGGCCGCCTTATACACCCAGCTTACCAGAATGTGGGTGGTATCAGAAGGCTCCCCGCCGTTGCTGACCAGCCACACCACGTTGAAGTTGTTAAACGTCCAGATCACCCCCAGGGTAATGGCCGGCACCATCACCGGCTTAAGCAGGGGAACGGTGATATGCCGGAACTTGTGCCAGGCACCGGCTCCGTCGATATCCGCCGCTTCGTACAGCTCATCGGGAATGCTCTGCAAACCGCCCAGGGCAATGACCATCATAAACGGGAATCCCAGCCAGATGTTGGTGATCAGGCAGGCGGTGAACGCGCCCCATTCGGTGGACAGCCAGGGTATCTGAATCCCCACCAGCCGTTCCAGCCACAGATTCACCGCTCCGTATTCGGGATTGAACATCCCCCGCCAGGTCAGGGCGGTAATGTACTGGGGCACCGCCCAGGGAAGAATCAGCAGCGTGCGGAAGATTGACCGCCCCTTGAGATCCTTGTTCAGGATCAGGGCCAGGAATACCCCGATGCTCACATGAAAGATGAGGTTGAGCACCGTCCACAACACGGTTTTGCCGAAAAAATACCAGAAATCCCGATCGGTAAGCACCACCAGGTAGTTTTCCAGGCCCTTCAGACGCCAGTCCCGGAAGTGGGCCAGGCTCATATTGGAGAAGGAGATCACCAGGTTGTACAGGAACGGGTACAGCACCACCGCGGCCATGATCAGCAGCGCCGGGGCGACATACAGATAGGCCAGCCGCCGGGGATTCATCCACAGCCGGTGCCAGAAATTTCTCCCATGTGAATAGCGATCAGGCATTCTTGTTTGCCTTTCCCCTCCCTCTCACTCCCGATTTTCCCGAATCAACTTTTCGGCCAGTTTCTGCATTTCCGCCGCGGCCTCCTCGGGGGTGTACTGGCCGGTGAAAATACCCTGATAAGCCGGGCGCATGGCATCCCAGATCCAGCGCATCTCGGTAATCACCGGCATGGCCCGCCCCACCCTCATTTGATCCAGCGCCGCCTGATACAGGGGATTGTTCTGCAACACGCTGTCCTGCTGCACATCCCGGCGGGAAGGAATCAGGTTAAACTCCCGGGCAAATTCCCGCTGCACTTCCGGAGAGGTTAAATACCGGATCAGTTCCACGGCAATGCGCAGCTTTTTACCCTTCAAATTCACATTTGCCATGTAGCCCAGGGGGGATACCAGGGGACGGGGCCACAGCCCGGTTTCGTCGATCATGGGAATCCGGGCCAACCCGATGTTCATCCCGTGTTTCAAATAGGTGCCCCACGACCAGGGGCCGTTGATGATCATGGCCGACTTGCCGTCTAAAAACAGGGCGTTGGCGGTTTCGTAATCGCACTCCATGGGGATGATCCGGTGCACGTTGCGCAGTTGGTAAATCAATCGGGCGGCTTTGATGACCGGTTCGCTGTTGAGATTGGGATTTCCCTCTTCGTCAAAAATCCACCCCCCGTATCCCCCGATAAACGGCACGAAGAAAAAGGGTTCGATGAAATTCCAGGCCAGGGCGTATCGCTCCGGCTGGCCGTCACCGTCCTCATCCCGGCAAAGCTCTTTTCCCAGAGCAATCAGCTCCGACATGGTGCGCGGGGGGGTATCGATGATATCTTTGTTATACACCAGACACAGATGATTGCCCACCCGATCGGCGATTTGGTACAGATGCCCCTGGAACCAGGTGTTGGCCTCGAACGGTTCGGTCACAAAGCTATCCAGAAAGGCCTGATCAAAGAATTCTTCCAGGGGTTTGATCACTTCCAGTTCCGCCATGGGGCCGATATTGTCGCTGGGGCCGTGGATCAGCGCCGGGCCTTTCCCCGCCAGCGCCGAAATGATGAAGTTGGTGCGCAACTCCTCGGTTTCGTAAAACAGTTGCCGGAATTCATACTCCGGATACCGTTGGGCAAATGCATCCAGCTTTTTCTGAAGGAACTCCCGCTCCACCGGGCGAAGATTCGTCCAGATCAGAATGCGGTGATCCCTACCCTCATCACAGGCAGGCAACAACCACAGCAGCAGGAAAGCAATGATCTGTATCGTTAAGGCCAACCGATATTTCTGCAATAGATCAAAAAACCTCCTGTAAAATACCACTTTGCGTGATACGTGATGCGTGAAGAAACAATCACGGATCACGTTTCACGCATCACATAGGCCATCCGAACAAGCCGGCATTCCCCTGCCTCTGGATGAACCGAAACAAACGGTAAAACCCCACCCATACAACGAGACCCGACCCTGACGCTCAGGATCGGGTCTCGTGCAGGTCATCTCATGCATCACGCGGAGGAAACGCCATGATGCCTTATCGCATGAGAACCATCTTACGGGCCTGGGTAAATTTGCCGGCTTCCAGTCGATAGAGATAGATACCGGAACTGACCGCTTCCCCGCGATCGTTGGTTCCATCCCAGACCACCTTATGCACCCCGGCGGGCATGCGCTTGTTCACCAGCGTGCGCACCTTATGCCCCAGCAGATCATACACGGCGATGGTCACCGTGGCGGGACGGGTCATGGCATACACAATGCTGGTGGTGGGGTTGAAGGGGTTGGGATAGTTCTGGAACAACTGGAAGTTGTCCGGAATCTGGCTCAGCGTGATGTCGTCTTCGATGCCCAGGGGGCGACCGTTTTCATAATCCCACACGCTGGTATAGAAGGTATCCTGCTCACCGAACTGATTGAATACCCGGAAGTCGGGGGGCAAATACACGGTATCCCGATGGTCCATGGCAAACCCGGCTTCGTTGTCGATCCGGTTGATGCCGTACTTCCACACCGGAATCTTGGGAGCGCCGGGTTCAAACAGGATCGGGATCGTCCAGACGCTGTCGCCGGCCACCCGGTCGCCGTTCATTCCCTGGTCGTTCATCAGCAGGGAGTCGATGCTGGGATCGCCCTGAGTGAGATCCCACACCCACTTCAGTTCCGGGGTGGTGAAGATCCCTGCATTACCGCTCAGGTGTACCTCATCGACGCTGGTAACGGTGTCGCCGCCGTAGGTGATCATGCCAAACACGTTCAGATAGGCATGGGCCGGACGGACATCCACTTCAAAATAGACCGTCTGGGAATCGGTGAAGATGTCGTTGAAGGTGATGTTGTTCCAGAACACCGTATCCAGAATGGCGTCGGGAACCCCGTCATTGTTGACATCCGGCTCCATTCCCGTGGCGTGATAAGTGCGATTCTGGCCGCCTTCCCAGAAGGTGTTGCCGTTGCGCATGATCACGAACTTATACTCCTGCATCCCGGTATCCACCCGCACCACCGTCTGATAGACGTTGGGGTCGAAGGCCCCGGGGAACATCTGATTGTTAAAGCTCCAGCCGTTGAAGTTGCCCCGCACATCCAGGGTGTGATTGGGATCGTTGGGATCAAAGAAATTGATCGCAATCTGAACTTCCATGTTACAACTGAACAGAATGTCCACCTGGGGTGCCTGGGCAAATGCCAGACCGGAGAGCAGCAGCACCAGCAGCACTGCCACACTCACAGAAGTAGCCTTACGACTCATAGCAAACCTCCATTGAGTTGGTGAATTGAGGGTTTAGTGAATTGAGCGAACCTTGTATCCGGTTACTGGATGCTCGATACATACTGGAT
>CAYQGB010000355.1:0-3837 GCA_964416895.1 uncultured Calditrichaceae bacterium | reverse complement strand
TGGAATTGGGAGGAAAAAATCCCAACATCGTCTTCGCCGACTGCCGCTACGAGGAGATGCTGGAAACCAGCCTGCGGGCGGCTTTTTCCAATCAGGGGGAGATCTGCCTGTGCGGTTCGCGCATTTTTGTGGAGCGGCCCCTGTATGAGCGGTTTCGAGACGATTTCGTGGCCCGGGCCCGGGAATTGACCGTGGGAGATCCGCTGGACAAAGAAACTGCCGTGGGTGCGGTGGTGTCGCAGGCACACATGGAGAAAATTCTCTCCTATATCCGGCTGGCACAGGAGGAAGGAGGGGTCGTTCTATGCGGCGGTGATCGGGTTATTTTGCCCGGGCGATGCCGCAACGGCTGGTTTGTGCAGCCCACGGTAATTGAGGGGCTGGCCCCCACCTGTCGCACCAATCAGGAAGAAATCTTCGGCCCGGTGGCGACTCTGATCCCCTTTGATACCGAAGAGGAGGTGCTGGAATACGCCAACGGGGTGGAGTACGGTCTGGCGGCCATTCTGTGGACGGAAAACCTCACCCGGGCCCATCGCATCGCCAACCGGCTGCAGGCGGGGATTATCTGGATCAACTGCTGGATGCTGCGGGATCTGCGCACCCCCTTTGGAGGGATGAAGCATTCCGGGGTGGGTCGAGAAGGTGGGTTTGAGGCCCTGCGATTCTTTACCGAGCCGAAGAATGTGTGCATCAAACTGTGACGCGCTCAGGAAGGGACAGACAGCGCGTACCAAATTCAAGTTGCGTTTACCGGCCCGTTTTCCAGGATTTCATCCGCCAATCGAGAAAAGTCCTCCGCACCGTGGCTGTTGGGGCGATAGTCGAAAATGGTTAATCCGAAGGCCGGGGCTTCTGCCAGCGCCACGTTGACCCGAATTCGGGTTTGGGTCAGGGCGCCGTTGAAAAACCGGCTCAGGCGCTCCACGATGGCCCCGGAAAGCCGGTTGCGCACATCATACATCATGGGCACCACCGCGGCGATCTGCAAATCGGGATTGTTGAACCGCTTGATTTTGCGAATCAGAGATACGGTGCACTTCAGAGATTCATACCCCAGATGCTGGCACTGCACCGGAAGGATAATGCCCTCCACATAGGTCAACGCGTTGATGGTCAGGAACCCCACCGCCGGGGGACAATCCAGTAAGACGACATCATACCGATGCTCCACCGGTTGCATGACGTTGCGCAGCAGGTGACAGAAGTAGGAATCTTTGGCCTTGACGAACAGATTGGAAAAGGAAAGCTCCATCTCTTTGAGTTTGCTGCCGGCGGGAATCACATCCAAGTTGTCTCGATAGGATACCCTCACCTCCTCGAAATCGAGATCCCGTTCCAGCAGAAACTCAACCCCCTTAATGGTCAGGGGGTCCATGCCCAGGCTGGTGGTCAAATCGTGCTGAGGATCGAAGTCGATCAACAGCACCCTTTTCCCCCGCAGGCTCAGCGCCGCCCCCAGGTTAATGCCCAGGGTGGTTTTCCCAACCCCTCCCTTCAGGCTCAGGATGGCGAAGGTTTTCATGGCCTCACCCTGTCGGTTTGATGAATCCTCATCCATCCCGATTACCGGGACGGAGCGCCCTTTCTGCAAAGTTATGCGTAGTTTGGGGATTTTTTTCGAGAAGGATTCGCCCTATCTCACATTTTGGAGGGAAATTTTTCGAGGATGGGGGGAGGTTCAAAAATCAACCCAGGTGCAATACCCCCTCCCGGATGCGATGCAGCGTGGGGACCACCTGTCGCTCATGATAATAGATCAAAAAGGTGCCGATTGCCCCGCCGCCGGCGTAGGCCAGGATGTCGGTAATCTCGGCAATTCGCTCCACCGAGAACAACTGGGTTAATTCGATAAACGCACCCAACAGAAATCCCGCCAGGGTGGTGCGCCAGTAGATCTGCGAATAGGGCACCCCTTTCTCTTTCAGGATGTAGCTCCAGTACAGACTGATGGGCAAAAAGTAGCACAGGGAATCGGCCAGGTCGTAGATGTTCCACAGGCTGGTGTGGCGGAAATAAGCGTAGAAGGGTACCAGATTCTCCAGCCTCCAGTCACTCAGAGTGGCATCGGGGGCATACAGCCAGTCGAACGGGCGCAGGCCGGAGAAGACGATGAAAACCAGATACATGGCCAGGGGAATGACCAGCAGATCCAGATCCCGCCGATGCATCTTACGCCGCAGAGGCCGCAATTGCCGATACAGGAAAAATCCCAGGGCTATTCCCAGGTACCCGCTGATGATGTCGTTTATATCCGTGGTTCTTCCCATGATAAACAACTGGCACCCCTCCAGAAAAGGGAAATATACCAGAGGCAATCCCCACAACACCATTTTACCGTACGCTTTCTTCTTCCAGTAAATCCGGTAACACAACATCAGCAGATACCCGATCACGGCCCAGAACAGCATATCTTCGATCATGGGGGTAATGTCAAACGGCTCAATATCATGTTTGTTTGGCTCGTTGAAAAATATGGCCCCGATGGAATGGTAGGTAAACGGCACCGGGTTCAGTGATTTCACACTTTTGGCCACATCGGAATAGGTAATGGATACGGTAAAGGGCATGACCGCAGCGACAAATTGGGCCAGCCCGATGATCACCACGATCAGCAAAAAGGGCTTGCGGTTGAGCAGGTCGTAGAAAATCCGCCGGGCAATGGCCGATACCCGGTGGGAGTAGATCATGGCGATCACCGCTCCGATCCAGGTGCCCAGGGTATTGTTGAACAAGTCATGGAGACCGGTTTTGCGTTCGGGGATGAACAACTGGATGAACTCAATGCAGAAGCTCAACACTGCTCCGGCCAGCACACTTCGGGCAATGGGATGGGAACTCCCCCTGTAATTCAGAAACATGTACAGCAAAAATCCAAAAGGCATGAACAGCAGGATGTTGCCCACCACATCGGTCAGGGACAGACGTTCCTTGCCGGTGAGATGGGGAATCCACTGGACCAGTTTGAGCTGTTCCGGGAGGTCGGAAAAGCCGTATTCAAATTTGAAGGGAATCAGGGTGTTATAGACGATGAGAAAAGTGAAAAACCCCAGCAAATAAGCAACAATCTTTCGGTTCATCCATTCCTCGACGATTTATCCGTTTTTCAGATCCTTCTGCGGCTTCGTTCTCGCTCTTAGCAATCATCTCCAGGAGAAGCAAATTAACCCTCGACTCTCTCTCCCCTGTGATGTAATTTACAGCCACAATGCCTGATTTTTCACGGGAAATTTTTCCGGAGGGCCAATGCTGGGAGATTTATGGCGGGTCATTGACCTGCATTATCTGATTTTATCGGCGCTGCTGTTTCTGATCGGGATGTATGTTGGCCCCACGGCGGTGGAACGGGATATCGCCTTCTTGCTCAAATATCCCCGATGGATGTTCGGGATCATGCGGCGGTGGGTGGAACATCGCCGGGGTTTCGGGAAGATATTCCTGCTGATCTTTCTGGCCAACAACCTTTCTCTGTTCAGCAGTTTCGCCTCCGGCCTGGTGATCGTGGGGCCGGTTTTGGCGGCGTTTATGACCGGTTTCAATGTAGCGGTGATCAGCTTTGATCTGATGGGTTGGCGCAGCCTGTGGTTTACCCTGATCAACCCGGTGGCCTGGCTGGAGTTTCCCGCCGCCTGGCTCAGCTTTGCCCTGGGGTTTAAGCTGGCCGAGTATCAGTGGTTGCACGGGGATTTTGCCGCTACCTGGCAATACCTGTTAAGCCTGCTGCCTGTCTATGGCAAATATGTGATGAGCCTGCTGCTTATCGCCGCGGTGCTGGAAACGGCAATCATCGTGGCAACGGATCGGCTTTCGGGAGGGTCGGGGGAGGAGTGAAGGTGG
>CAYQGB010000354.1:0-3883 GCA_964416895.1 uncultured Calditrichaceae bacterium | reverse complement strand
ATATCAACTTCTGGTGTCATTCCCCCGCCGCGGCGGGGGGAATCCATTAATTTTTAGAGGGTTATGGATACCTGCTTTCGCAGGTATGACATGCTTGCAGTTCACGCTCCTATAAATATTTTACACACTCGGCTTATTTTGCAACGAGTCTGGTGTTAAATCCCGTCACATTTGTTATGGACTATTTGGGAGAAAGTAAAGATGGAAAGTAATCGCAATATCGAGTTGCCGCTTCCTATGTCTGTCCGGGGGGAAGTGATTCAAGTGCTGTTGGCACATTTAGGTATTACCAAAACAGCCTTTTTTATTCGCGACGCTTTAAGCCAACGTACCGATTATTTGGTAATCAAGAACCAACTGTTTGGCAACCAGAATGCCGAGCAAATCTATCAAAGTGTTCAAAAATGGTTGGCAGGTAAAGAAAATGATCCCTCGAAATAGCCGCTGCAACACGTAGTGTTCTGTCAACATTTTACTGACATGTTTATCATGCTTCGACCACCGACTGCATCGGGTTCCGCCCCGGCGGAATCAGCGTGACATGGATCGAAGGCCAAAGAACTTGCCAATAATTAACAGAACAGTAGTTTTTTCACCATTACGATACGCAACACGCAATACGCAATACGCATTAACCCGCGATCACTTATTCACGAGGAAATATCTTCATGCACAAACTGGTTTTCCGCTACCTGAGTATGTGGATTCTGGGATGCGGCCTGCTTTCGGCGCAGATCGTCACCGATTTTCATCTCACTTCCCCGGTGCCGGATCGGGGCGGCATTCTGGGCAACGGTATCACCGATTTACTGTGGCAGGATAGCACCCTTTATGTGGGCACCGGTTTTGGCCTCAGCACCACCGCCGATGAGGGAGAAACCTGGAGCAATCATACCCCGGAGGACTACCACGGCAAAGGCGGCGTCTCTGCTCTGGCGGTAGGCCCGGACGGCGCCCTGTGGATTGCGGTGGGCTACGATACCCTGGTGGAAGAGGATCAGCGGCTGCAGATCGGGGGGGGCTTGCGCCTTCTGGAGCCGGGCAGCCGTGAATGGCAGCGCATCCCTCAGCCGGTGGATGCCCGCACCGATACCGCCGGAGGGATGAAGCCCACCACCACCCGGGTGCAGAACATCACCTTCGATATCGCGGTGGTGGATACCGATGAGGTGTGGATTGCCAGTTGGGGCGGGGGGGTGCGCCGGAGCACCGACCGGGGGCAAACCTGGGAAATCATCACCATCGACGGGCAGCCCTTTGCCGCCATTGATAATCTGGATCATCTGGGATTTGCCCTGCTGCACGAGAACGGCAATATGTGGGTGGGCACCGCCGGAGGTATCGGCAAATCCACCGATGGAGGGCAAACCTGGGAAGTATTCACCCACACCAATCAGACCAATCCCATCTCCGGAAACTGGTGCATCGGCCTGTGGCACAATCCGTATGATAACAGCGTGTGGGCGACCACCCTGCGCGCCACCGGGGAGACGGAGTTCAACGCCATCAGTCGCACCACCAACGGGGGGCAATCCTGGGAGATATATTTACAGGAAGAGCTTTCCGACGGTACCTTCCCCCGGTATGTGGCATTCTTCGATTCGGCGGTATATGTAGCCACGGAAAAAGGAGTGTACAAAAGCATCGACGAGGGGCAAACCTGGTTCCTGTTTCCCACGATTCGGGATGAGGTATCCGGAGAGCGGCTATATACCCAAACCTTTTTCTCCGTGGCCACCTCTCCGGCGTCACCGCCGCAACATCGCCTGTGGGTGGGTTCCGCCGATGGTCTGGCTACCACCGCCGATAACGGCCTCACCTGGACGATTTTCCGCTCCTTTGTGAGCACCCGGGAGCGCCCCGATCCCCCGGTGTATGCTTACCCCAACCCCTTTTCTCCCCTGCACAGCGACCGTCCCTGTCGGTTTCAGTTCGACATTACCGGCGCCACCGTGGTGACCATCGACATCTACAATTTCGCCATGGAGAAAGTGATCACCCTGCGCTCCGATCAGAGCGCCCCGGTGGAAGGAACCTTTGATCGTTCCATCGCCTGGGATGGGAAAGACAACAACGGCCGGATGGTGGATAACGGTGTGTACTTCTTCCGGGCCCGGGTGGGAAACAAGGTGCACTGGGGGAAGATTGTAATTGTCAATTAGGCGTTGTGTATCGCGAAGTTGCAAAGTCGCAAGAAAAAAATCGTAACCGAGTAATTTCTAAGGAGATCGGAAAATGGGGGAAAAAGCGCTCTCAAATCTTCAACTGGAGTTGCTAAAGCTGTACTCCACAAATTTGAGTGAACAGGATTTACTTGCTTTGAAAAAAGTTTTGGCCAAGTTCTTTGCAGAGCGGGCTATTCAAGAGGCAGATCGCTTGTGGAAAGAAAAGAAACTTACCAATAAGGATATGGATAACTGGCTAAATGAAGAATAAGCTAAAAGTTGTCCTGGACACAAACGTCCTTTTGGTTTCTATCTCATCCAGATCAAAGTACCACTGGATATTTCAGGAGCTTTTGGACGGAACATATGATTTATTCGTGACAAATGGCATCCTTCTGGAATATGAAGAAATAATAGGCGCTAAATTTAATAGTCAAGTGGCAAGAGATGTATTGCGGGTATTATTGATGTTGCCCAATGTCCATGAGGCGAACGTGTATTTTGAATGGAATCTTATCGCAGCAGACCCGGATGATGACAAATTTGTCGATTGTGCAGTGAGTGCAAATGCAGATTATCATGGTTTCCCATGATAAACATTTTGCCGTTCTTAAGAAAGTCGAATTCCCGCGGGTACAGGTCATAAATGTATCACGGTTTAAACAATTGTTAAAAAAATGAGAAGAAGGGTTTCTCGGATGCGGATAATACAGAACGAGTTCCTGATTATATGGATGCTGGCGGGGCTTATGGCATCGCTGTTGGCGGAAGGCAACGGCAGTTTTTCCGGGGCGTTCTTGCGGATCGGGTTGGGTGCCCGGGGCATGGCCATGGGCAATGCCCAGGTGGCGACCGCCGACCACGGTTATGGCGCTTACTATAATCCCGCTGCGTTGCCCAATCTGGACAGGAAGCGCTTCTCCGCCTCGTACAGCGCCATGTCCCTGGATCGCAAGTTCAACTATCTGGGGCTGGCCGTTCCCCTGAAAGGCATTGCCGGGGTTTCGGCGGGGTGGATCAACAGCGGGGTGGGAGATATCCGGGCCTACAACTCCGTGGGGCAGGATGTGGGGGCGCTGGATCACAGCCTCAACGCATTTTACTTCTCTTTTGGCGCCAATGTGATCGCCCTGGCCCAGGCCGACAGCCAGTTGATGCATTTGCGCCCGGATCTCATCAGCATCGGGGTGACGGTGAAGTTCCTCAAAGAAAATCTGGATGATAACGAGGAGTTCAACTACTCCGGCGACGGGCTGGGAGTGGATGTGGGGGTATTGATCCGCCCATTTCGGAACCTGACCCTGGGCTATCAGATCAAAGACGTCAACGCCAGGCTGAAATCCAATACCGACAACATCTTTGATCGGGGATTGCAGCTGGATAATCCCTTTCCGGTGAGCCAGCGGGTGGGCTTTTTCTACCGCTTACCGGTGAAGTGGGCCGCGGTGGCCTATGATTTTGAGTGGAGTACCAAAGGAGAAGAGAAACATCATGTGGGGGTGGAATTGAAGTCCCGGTTGGCCGCCGCCCGCCTGGGATACGATACCAATCGGGTGACCTTCGGCGGCGGATTGCTATTTCGAGCCTTCCGGAAAACCTATATGACCCTGGATTACGCCTTTCTGAGCAGCGTGGTGGATGAAGGAGGCAGCCACGTGTTCTCCTGGCAGTTTCTATTTTGAGGTAGGTAGGACAGGCATCTTGCCTGTCAGATAGTC
>CAYQGB010000353.1:0-3908 GCA_964416895.1 uncultured Calditrichaceae bacterium | reverse complement strand
CGGTGGAAGGAAGAGAAGGCGCTCCCGCGCCTACATATTCTTCCACCTAACCCTATAAGAATTTCTGAAACAGACCACTAAGTCAGGGAAGATCAAAAGCAGTGAAGTATACCAAAGGCGGGGAAGGTAAGAAACCACAGGCAGCCACACCTACGGATGTGTAGCTGCCTGTCCAGGGGGCTATTCCAACTTGTGGCAGTTACGAGGGGGGGATAATAACCTGCCACATTTCCTTGTTGGAATACCAGGGGGAGATTGACAGGTGTTTAAAATTTGTGTCGATAAAGCCACCTGGGCAACTGAATGATGACGGAATTCGGCCTCCGGGTAATCTTTACCCGGGATTTGGGAAGCCATGCCGTCTGGTAGTTGTATTCTACCAGAATACCGGTTTCGGTTTCGTAGGCAATTTGAGGAATTTCAATCGTTACCGTTCTTCCGAACGAAAGCAACTGTTGGAAACGAAGATCCATACGCATTTCCCTCCAACTACTTATAGGCAGTCAGACTACAGGCACCGGAGATTTTGCTGGAAAATGACAGGGTAGTTTTCGAAGATCAACGGCGTAAGTTACTGCAAAAGTTAGTGACTCAGGTCACGTTACAGTTGACCGGACGCAACAAGTTGAAAATGAAAATTTTGAACTGGAAAACTTCTTGTGAATTCCGGTGGGGAAAAGTATTTTATCGAGGCCGTTTTCAACATAAAACCCGAACTGAGGACTTTCCATTCGGTCCCGAAAGGGTGTACCGGAAGGCGTGGGAGAGGTAGCCGTCTTTCGGGCTTTGTGGGTTCATTGACAGAGTCATGCCACCTCCACCCGATTCCTTCCTTCGGCTTTGGCCCGATACAGGGCGCGATCGGCCAGTTCCACCAGCTCCCGGGGATCCCCTTCCCGGGAAGGGCGCCGACCGGCAACCCCAACACTGATGGTAACATGGGGATGGGTGGGGGAATTTCGGTGGGGAATCTTCAGGGAAAGCACTTTTTGGCGGAACTTTTCTCCCAGGTACTGCGCACCTTCCGGCTCCACGCCCGGCAAAATGGCGGCAAACTCTTCTCCCCCATATCGGCAAAACCGATCCCCGGCACGATGTAACAGCTCATTGAGAGAATAGGCCACCAGTCTCAGGCATTCATCGCCGGACTGGTGCCCATAGGTATCGTTGAAACGCTTAAAGTGATCAATATCCAGCAGGATGAGCGATAACCAGGAATGGTTGCGCACGGCCCGGCGCCATTCCTGCTCCAGCGTTTCATCGAACACCCGGCGGTTGAATACTCCGGTAAGACCATCCCGGGAAGAAATCAATTTTAACTCTTCATTCGCCCGTTCCAGTTGTTGTTTGAGAACCAGCAACTCCTGCTCCCGGGCTTTGCGGCGATCCATCTCTTCCTTGAGTCTTAAAGCGGAGCGCACCCGGGCCAGCAATTCCACCCGGTTCACCGGCTTATGAATGTAATCCATCGCGCCCGCCTCAAAGGAAGCTTCCAGGCTTTCGATTTCGCCGCTGGCCGTTACCATGATGATGGGGATGTCCCGGTGCATTTCCGAAGTTTTGATCTTCCGGCAGGCTTCAATTCCGTTAATGCCCGGCATCATCAAATCCATCAGGATCAATTGTGCCGAAATTCGGGGAACATGGGCATAAGGGGGCAATCCAATGAATTCAAATGCCTTACGGGCTGACCCCACGGCCACAACATCGGTATATCCCCCGGAGCGCAACATCGACTGGATCAGCAGGCGGTTATCGGCAGCGTCATCCACAATCAGAATGCTCACGGTGTTCTCCTTTCCCAACTCCTGTACATCAATTCCCTGATGCCTATAAACGGATGGAATATCTGCTTGTTTAACGGCAACCTTTGTCCCGGGGAGAATCGAGAGCATGGAACGATCCGGTTATCTTTCAACAGTGGGCGGGTGGCTCCGACTGCTTTTCGTGGGAATGGCGATTGGGACCGCCCTGATAGGAACGTATCCACTTTATGCCCAGGAACAAGAAGAAGCCCTCACCCGCCTGTTGGAGAATATCGAATCGGAAGAAATCTCCCAGGTAGATTTCGTGCAGGCACTGCAAGACCTGGAAGCTCATCCCCTGAACATCAACACCGCCAGGGCCGGGGAATTGCTCCGAATTCCCTTCTGGGATGAGCAGGTGGTGCGGCAAATTGTTCGCTATCGCCGCCGGCACGGCCCCATCCTGCATCCGGACAGCCTGCTGCGACTGCCGGGCATATCTCCGGAATTGCTGGCCGCAGTGCGCCCCTATCTCCAATTCGGCACCCCCACCGCCCTGCCCCGGATAACTTACCGCATTCAGGTGCGCCGGCATCTCCATACCGTGCAGGGCTACGACCGGGCCCGCCCGGAAGAACGCCGGTATCATAATCCCTACTACCTGTATCACCGGGGACAATTGCAACTAACTTCCGGGCTACGAGCAGGGCTTATCTGGGAAAAAGACGCCGGAGAGGCCAACCCGTTTGATTTCGGCTCCGGATATCTCACGTACTCCTGGCGAGCGCTTCGCGCCACGGTTCACCTCGGGGATTTCGTTCTGGAAAGCGGGCAACAACTGCTCTGGGGAAGCGAATACGGCCTCCCCCTGATGGTGGATAGCCATCTTCTTTTCACCCGTCCCGGATTTCGCTGGCGGCCCAAAACGACGGTGGAGGAAAATGTCTTCTGGCGGGGGTTGCTGGGAGAGTTTTCCCCCGGACGGGGGTTCACCGTGCTGACGGCTTACTCCGACCACCGATTGGACGGCAGTCTCTCCTCCGATTCCGTTCACATCACCCTGTATCGCTCCGGTTATCATCGTACCCAAACGGAACGGGCTAAACGAGATCGGGTTCGTGAACGCGCATTTCTGGCTCTGGCAGCGAAGTCGTGGAATGCCCTTGAGGTGGGTGTGCAGGTAGCCCGGCTATCGTACGCCATCGCCGAAGTGAATTCCTCCACGGTGTTCCCGGAAAGCGGGACTTACCTGTCGGGATATTTTTCTCACACGGGAGAGTTCTGGCGCATGCAGGGCGAGGCGGCGCTGGGGAACGGAAAATACCCCGCTTTTCAACAGAGCGTGCTGGTAAAGCGGCATCATCCGAACCTGTTTTACGGGGTACTGTGGTACTACTACCATCCCCGGTACCGCTCCTTCCACGGTCGGGGATTCGGAGAGATCAGCGAGCCCCCGAACAACGAGACGGGATACTTTGTGAGTGTGGGATTGCCTCTGGGGCATCAGGCCCGCCTGGCGGCGTACTTTCATGTAGCCCGTCCCGTTCGGGAAACGGAAAGCTTTGCCCTGATCAAACGTTCCTATCAGATACAGCTTCGGGGTAAGTTCAGCCGGAGTACTGCGCTGGCCCGATTTACCTATCGGGTGCGGAAGGGCAACCGTTCTCCGGAACAGGGGGAAACGGCCCTGGTGCAGCAGGTACAACAGAGCCTGCGATTGCAACTGAACACCCCGGTATCCAACCGGTTGCGCCTGGTGCATCGCCTGGAAACCAGCTGGGCCAGGCCGGTGGAAGGGGTCTTCCGGTACCAGGGAATCGCCCTGTACGAAGAAGTGCACTATCGCCCCTCCCGGAAGTTTTCGGTGCGGCTGCGCTACAGCCAGTTTGACATTCCCGGTTTCGATTTTCGGCTGTACGAGTTTGAGCCGGATTTGCCGGGAACCTTTCGCAATGTGTTGCTCCATGACCGGGGATGGAAGTGGTTCGTGATGGTGCAGTATCGCCCCTTCCGGGGGTGGGGGCTGGCCCTGAAATATCAGGAGATGGTTTTCCCCGACCGGGAAAGTTTGGGGAGCGGCCTGGATACCATCGCCGGCAATCGACGACGGGAAATCCGCCTCCAGATGCAAATCGCGTATTGATATTCATCTCCTTTGTCTTC
>CAYQGB010000352.1:0-3943 GCA_964416895.1 uncultured Calditrichaceae bacterium | reverse complement strand
TGAGATCTCTTGCAACCGGTTTATGAAAAACATCTCTCGTCAACACTTCCCCTTCGTGAAACCCCGTCGCGACGGGGTAAAACGTGACCAACCCTATAATTACGTATCACCCCGTCCGCGACGGGGTTTCACGGACCGCAGCAATAACTTGGAAACTTTACACTTGCAAGAAACGCAGATTTCTATAACGCATCTGACAAATATCCCCGCAACCACCGGGTGGTTACCGACCGGGGGCGAATGATGGGGCTGAAGATAGCCCGATTGATGAGCAACTGGGCGCAGATTCCCAGAATCTGAGCCACGGAGAACATCACCGTGTAGAATTTCAACTCCCGCATGCCAAAATGGTACAGCAGCGTTCCGGAGATGCCGTCGATGTTGGGATAGGGATTTTGGGCTTTGCCCTGCTTGATCAGCAGCGGCGGCACCACCCGGGCCAATTTCTCCACAATTTGAAACACCGGATCGTCGGGGCACACCTGTTGCCCGAACTCCTCCAGCGCCACAAACCGGGGGTCGTGGCTACGCAGCACCGCATGACCGAAACCGGGGATCAGGCGTCCTTCTTCCAGCAGGTGCCACACATAGCTTTCCAGTTCTTTCTCATCGGGCACTCCTCCAAAGCGCTCCTGAATTTCCAGCACGAACTTCACGCTTTCCTGATTGGCCAACCCGTGGAGCGGCCCGGCCAGGCAATTCATGGCTCCGGAAATGCTGTAGTACAGATCCGAAAGCGATGAATTGACCACCCGGCTGGTAAAAACACTGGCGTTGGCTCCCTCATGATCGCTATGCACCACCACAAACCGGCGAATGAATTCCCGAAATTCCTCCCGGGGATCATCCAATCCCAGCATGTGGGCAAAATTGGCCGAAAAATCCAGTCCCGAGGCCGGTTCAATGCGCGGCTCTCCCCGCAGCCGCTGCCGATAAATCCCTGCGGCAATCACCGGCAGCCGGGCGATGATGTTCAGGGCATCCTCCAGGGTCGGCTCCCAATGGTCCTCCCGGGACATCCCCTCATCAAACCGTTTCTGAAAATGGGATTCCCGTTGCATTGCCAGCATGGCCGTGCTCAACAGCACCATGGGATGGGCATCCTCCGGGAAGCTGTCGATCACGTTCCACACGTATGCCGGCACCGATCGGCGCCGTTCCAGTTCCCGGCGAAGTTCTTCCGTGGCGGCTTCATCGGGGAGTTCCCCGGTGCACAGGAGGAAAAAAACCTCCTCGGCGCTGCGGTCAACCAGTTGCTGCACCGGAATCCCCCGGATAAACAGCCCCTCCTCCGGATCCACGTAAGAGGTGTCGCAGACCACCGCCCGCACTCCCCGCAACCCTTTGAACAATTGGGTCACACTAATGGTGGAGACCACTTCATCGGCATGTCTTTGCAGCAGATAGCGCACTTCCTCTCGCCACTGCGGAATCTGTTTAGCCAATGTTTCTCGAAGTTTCTGCATATGTCCTCATTCCTGTGTTGATTCCTGAACTCTGCCGGTTCGGGGAGCTTTTGTCGCCGGTCTCAAAAGCCCGATGAACGCGCTCGCCTTCCCCGCTTTCGGCGCCTGGCCCCCTTCTCAACCTACTCCCAAATCGAAAGTAAACCGTGGGAGCCTGAAAAACAACGGATAATTTACCGATGCAGGAGAAGCGTTACAAAACGTTCATCTTGACAATCACGGGGAAATCGGCTATGTTTCCTGTGCCTGGATTGATGACAAAATCAGGCAATAATATACCCAGGAGGTCTCATGGCCGAAGCCAAAGATGCGGCGGTGATCGAACAACCACCGCCGGAACCCACCACCTCTCCTCCACAGGCGGATGTTCCCATCGAACAGCGAAATGATGTCACCGTCGATGAACTGGAACAACTCTCCCTCCCCTACCCCGCCGAATTGTACAACGGAAAGGTGGTGTACAAAATGGCGAATTATCTGCACGGAAAACTTCAGGCGCGCCTGACCGTCAGTTTAGGCCATTATCTCGAAAAAAGGCCCATTGGCGATGTTGTCACCGAGACCAACTTCCTGTGGCCGGATCGCCCCCGGGAATCGCGGGTGCCGGACATTGCCTTCATCCGAAAAGAGCGCATGCCCAGAGACCTGAATCATTTTCCCGAAATGGCCCCCGACCTGGCCATCGAGATCATCTCCCCGGAAGACAACTTCATACAGGTGATGTGTAAGGTAGAAGAATACTTGCAGCAGGGCGCTCAAACGGTCTGGCCGGTGATACCCTTCATCCGGGAGGTGTGGGTATGCACGAAGAAAAGCAAATACAGCGTTAAAGATGTGCTGACCGCGCCGGAGTTGCTTCCCGGATTCAAGCTACCGCTGAAGAAGCTATTTGAAGGGTTGCCCGAAACCATTCTGGAAGCGGAGCCGGACACTTCTGAAGAGAAAAAATCATAACCCATTTACCCGACTACCTTAGCTGCGAAAGGAGATGCCCGTGGATGTCAAAAAAATTCAGCAAGCGCTGCGCGATCAGCAGGTGGATGGCTGGCTGTTGTATAACTTTCACAATCGTGATCCGCTGGCGATTAAAATACTGGGGCTGGATCCCAACCGTTTTTGCAGCCGCCGGTGGTATTACTTCATTCCTGCCGAAGGCGACCCCGTCAAGCTGGTGTCTCGGGTGGAGCAAACCATGCTGGATACGCTTCCGGGGGAGAAACGGTTGTATCTGGCCTGGACGGAGATGCACGAACAGATCAAGGCCATGCTGGGAGACCGGAAACGCATTGCCATGAATTATTCCCCCATGAATCACATTCCTTATGCTTCTATGGTGGATGCAGGCACGGTCGAATTGATTCGCAGCCTGGGCTACGAAATCGTCAGCGCGGCAGACTTGATCCAGCAGTTCGAGGCCATCATCGACGAGCATGGGTTTCGCACCCACCAGGAGGCGGGCAAAATCATTATGAAAATTAAGGATGAAGCTTTTGAGGAGATCGGTCGAGCGGTGCGGGCCGGGCACTCCCTCAGCGAATACGAATTGCAGCAGTTTATTATGAACCGCTTCGATGAGGAGGGGCTTACCTGCGAAGGGCACGGGCCGATCGTGGGCATCAACGATCACCCCGCCGATCCCCATTTCGAGCCTCGCCCTTCGGAAAGCTACATCTTCAAGCCCGGCGACACGGTGTTGATTGACCTGTGGGCCAAGAAAAAAGAGACCGGAGCCATCTATTACGATGTAACCTGGTGCGGTTATGTGGGGGAAGATCCCCCGGAAAAATATGTGGAAATTTTCCGGGTGGTGCGAGATGCCCGCAAGGCGGCCAAAAAGTTTGTGGAGGATAAATTTGCCGCCGGAGAACCCTGCTACGGCTGGGAAGTGGATGACGTGTGCCGCAGTGTGGTGGAGAAAGCCGGTTACGGGAAATATTTCATCCACCGCACCGGGCACTCCATCGGCACCGAAGTGCACGGCAACGGGGTGCACATCGACAATCTGGAAACCAAAGACGAGCGGCAACTGGTGCCGGGGATCTGCTTTTCTCTGGAGCCGGGAATTTATATAGAGGGAGAGATGGCGGTACGTTCGGAGATCAACGTGTTCATTACCCTGGATGGCCGGGTGGTCGTCGTGGGAGAAGAGCAGGAAGAGTTGATTCTCATTCCGGTGTAAACCACAGACTTCATGCCCGCGCAAAGAATAAAGAGATTGATTTCTCTTTCCGCCGCTCCTGCAAGAGTAAAAGAATCAGTTTCTCTTTCCGCCGCTCCCGCGGCGGAAAGGAGGGTGCGGGCGCTCTGCGTCACTACGGCCTTCAACAACAAAGGGTTGAAGAAAAAGCCATTTGGGTTCAACGCAGGAACGTCTCTTACCTCACTTCCACCGCCCCGACTCCGTCGAGTGCTCTTTCAAGGGTTGGATGACGGGTTGTTATCCTGATGCAATTCATAAAGGACAGGGATTCTTCGGG
>CAYQGB010000351.1:0-4004 GCA_964416895.1 uncultured Calditrichaceae bacterium | reverse complement strand
CACTGGTTTCCCACGTTGCGGGAGAGTTCCATGTGTTGATAGTAGAGGAACAGGCAAACAATCAGGTAGCGTAGCTTTCCGGAAACACGCTGCCGATCATTTTGCGGAATTCGGTGGGGTTAATCGGTTTGGAAAGGATGTATTTGACGTTCATTAAGCGGAGGTTTTCCAGCAGCCGGGGATTGAGTTTTCCCGAGACCACCATGATGGGCAAATCGGGATTCAGGCGGCGAATTTTTTCGATCAGTTCCATCCCGTTGAGCCGGGGCATGGCAATATCCGTAATCAACAAATCAAAAGATTGCTGCAACAGTTTGTTCAGCGCCTCTTCACCGTTGTATACCGTGACCACCTGAAAACCTTCCAGGGTGAGCCAGGTATCAATGCTGCGGCTGAGATTGCGATCATCCTCTGCCAGAAGGATTTTTTTCATACCCAATACCAACAATGTTGAACGCTCCTTGTTCGCTCCGATCGGTACAGAAATGTCCTTAAGAGCGACAGGGAGCAAAATTTTTGCCAATAGTTAACCGACGAAAACCGAATGCGGTGGGGCATCAAATTCCGGTGATCTTTCCCTCCTCCCACCCCACTATTGGTTGTAGATCAGACCTTCAGTACCCGGCGCAGGGCGATATCCAACCTGGAGCCGGGGATGCGCCTTCCGTGCACAGTGTGTAAAAACTTTACAACTCCGTGTCTTTGATCTGGTATTCTTCCAGCTTGTTGTACAGGGAGCGGCGGCTGATTCCCAGGATGTTGGCCGCTTTTAGCTTGTTCCCTCGCACAGCTTTCAGGGTCTGGATGATCATGGTTTTTTCCACTTCCGAAAGCGGCACGCCGGGCTTAAAGGTAATGTTCACCTGCGACAGACCCGGTTTAAGAATGTTGGACGGCAGATGCCGGGCGTCGATCTCCTCCTCGGCGGTGAGCACGGCGCGGAGAATGACGTTGCGCAATTCCCGCACATTTCCCGGCCAGCTGTATTTCTTCAGAGCTTCCATTGCGGCGGCGGTAATCCGGGAGACGTTTTTCCCCAGCTCGATGTTGAACAACTCCCGATAAAAATTCGCCAGGTAGGGAATATCCGGCTTCCGCTCGCGCAGCGGGGGCAACTCGATGGTGAACACATTCAACCGGTAATAGAGGTCTTCTCGAAACTCGTTCCGGTTGATCAGGGTCTGGAGATCTTCGTTGGTGGCGGTAACGATCCGCACATCCACTTTGATGGGCCGATTGCTACCCACCCGCTCGATGATCTGGGTTTCCAGCACCCGCAGCAGGCTGATCTGCACCTCCATGCTCATGGTGCTGATTTCATCCAGAAACAGCGTTCCCCGGTTGGCCTCTTCGAATTTTCCCTTCTTGTCCGAGATGGCCCCGGTAAAAGCCCCTTTCAAATGCCCGAACAACTCAGAGGCGATCAACTCCCGGGGGATGGCGCCGGTGTTCACGGCCACAAAGGGCTCGTTTTTGCGAGCGGAGAGGTCATGGATGGCGTGGGCGACCATCTCCTTGCCCGTGCCGCTTTCTCCCACCAGGAGCACCGGGATATCCGTGGAGGCCACCTCCTGAATTTTTCGATACACCTGCTGCATGGGCTTGCTTTGCCCGATCATCCGATGAAAATGATAATGCTTCTGCAGGCGTTTCTCTTTCTGGGCCGGGGTCAGTTCGGTGGCTTCCCCGGCGCCCAGCACGCTTTTCACCAGGTGAATGAGCTTTTTGGGTTTAATGGGCTTGGGAAGGTAGTTGATGGCCCCCAACTTCATCGCCTCCACGGCGTGTTCGATGGAGCCATAACCGGTAATCATGATCACCTTCATGGAGGGATACTCTTTTTTCAACTGCTTCAGAAAGCGCATCCCGTCCATTTCGTTCATCTTGTAGTCGGTAATGATGAGGTCAAAGATGCTCTGATCCAGTTTCTCGATCCCTTCCCGCCCGTTCTCCGCTTCTTCCACCAGAAATCCTTCATCTTCCAGCATGGTGGCGATGCCCATGCGCAGGTTGTCGTCATCATCAACAACCAATATCCGATAGTTCTCCATCTACCGTTTCCTCACTTAGTTTGGCGATGTTGGTAACTCGACAAAGAACGTGGTGCCTTCCCCAAGGCGAGATTCAAAGTACAACTTTCCGTTATGGGCTTCCACGATTTTCCGGGAAATCGCCAGGCCAATACCTCCTCCGCTCTCTTTGGTGGTGAAGTACAGGTCGAAGATATTGTCCCGGATATTTTCCGGAATCCCGCAGCCGGTATCCTTGACGGATATCACCACGTTGCTTTCCTGAAAGTAGGTGCTCAGGGTAATTTCTCCGCCATCTTCCATGGCGTCAATGGCGTTTAAAATCAGATTGATAATCACCTGCTTAATCTGATCCTTGCTGATCTTTACCATCGGCAAATTGCTGGAAAACTGTCGGTGCAGGGTGACGTTGTTTTCCAGCGCCTGCTGATGAACCAGCTCCAGCACCTCTTCCATCACTTCGTTAATGTTCTCGAAGGACAGGGTCACCTCCCGGGCTTTGGCCAGGTTGAAGAACTGATTGATCAACTTTTGCAGCCGTTCCACCTCCGAGTTCAAAATGCTGATGGATTTTTTGATCTTCTTCAGGCGCTGCTCGTCGTTGATGGAGCGGGTGACCATCTTTTCCACAATTTCGGTGTGAATGGCCAGGGAGCTGAGAGGATTCCGTACCTCGTGCCAGATGCTGGAAGCCAGAGAGGAGACCACGCTGAATTGCATGCTGCGTTGCAGGGTGGTTTCCAGTTCGGTGAGCACTTCCGTATTCTTGAGATAAAAGGCCACCCCGGTGATGCTGTCCCCCCGATAAAACGGCCGGGCCAGCACTTCGGCGGTGATTTGCCGGTCATTAAACAGCTTCAGGGGTAGGGTCTGCTTCAACTCGTGGATCAACGGATCTTTCGCCCGGCGATACATTTCCAGGAGCCGGGGATTCATCTGCAGAATGTCGATGACCTTGCGCGTGGCGTTGGCAGTGGTACGAATCTGGAGCACATCCAGCAGGTATTCGTTGTAGGTGATAATGTTCATGTTCAAATCCAGGATCAACAGTCCCTGATTGAGCACCCGCATCATGGAGTGAATTTTTTGCTCCCGCTCCTGATAGGTGCTCTTGAGTTCCTCCGATTCTTCTAAGAGCGGATTCAGTTGCGCCAGCATCATTTCGTTCCCGTTCGAGGCCACCGGCGAAGGTGCCGGAGTGGGGTTCTGCGGGGTGTCCGACTCCTCCGTTTCGCGAGGTCGGGGAAGTTGCACCTGACTGACCTTGCGAAGCAGGAGCAGGATCACCGGAACCCCGACGGCAATGAGCAACCCCACCAGCCATAGAATGATCCGCCGGGCCAGGAGGTAATTATACAGAGGTTTGTACACCACCAGCGCGCGAATGAACCCTTTGAAGGTGCCTTCCTGAAAGACCGGCCACACCACATCCAGTTCTTTCACCGGGGCGTAGGGATCAAAGGGCTGAATCTTTCCCAGCGAATCCCGGGTCACCACCACCGGCCGCCTCGGCTCCAGTACCGCCAGCTCCACCGAATCCCGATAAGTTCGTCCTTCATAACCGGGTTTGGTACTCAGAATGATGGTCATGGAAGTGTCAATGACCAGCAAATCCCGAATCCGGGAATTTCCCTGACAGAAGCTCTGCAACTGCTTGCGATAGGGGCGCTTGGTGTACTGGGTTAACCGGGCCAGATGAAACGTCGGCGTAAATAGTGCAGCTTCCACCTGTTCGGTAAGCAGAAAGACGGCATCGGCGCTTAGACGGGTGTGATGGTCCCGGATGGCTTCATCCAGCGAGTACAGAATGGCGAATTCCAGGACCAGAATGGCTACCGCCGCCACAAAGAATTGCCGGTAGCGGATGTTTTGTGCAATTTCCTTCACGAAGATCTTTTTGCCCCAGTATCCATCGTCAAAAAATATGAAATTATGAGGCGGTTTACAACCCGGAACTCCCACCCTGAGAAAAAA
>CAYQGB010000350.1:0-4078 GCA_964416895.1 uncultured Calditrichaceae bacterium | reverse complement strand
GAGTTGATCGCGGAACAGATTACCTGCAACAGTTGATGGCGAATGGTGCAACAATTCGAGAAAACGGTGCTGTCAGGAGGGCTACGGGTTCTTTCTGAGTACATTCCTTCGGTGCGGTCGGTATCCCTGGGGATATGGGTGCAAAGCGGCACCCGATTCGAGCCTCCGGAGCAAAACGGCATCGCCCATTTTCTGGAGCACATGATGTTCAAGGGAACCAAACGGCGAACGGCCCGGCAGATTGCTCGAAGCATTGAAACGCTGGGAGGAAATATCAACGCCTTTACCGCTAAGGAACAAACCTGTTATTACGTGGAAGTGCTGGATGAGCATCTGGTCAAGGCCGTTGACGTGCTGGCGGATATGTTGTGCCAGTCCAGGTTCCCTCCGCGGGAAATCGAAAAAGAGCGGCAGGTAATTCTGGATGAAATTCTTTCCCTGGAAGATGCTCCGGACGAGTTGATTCAGGAACAATTTGTGGAATATCTGTTTCCCGATCATGGGTTAGGGCGCCCGATCATGGGCACCGCCCCCACGGTTCGCCGCATCACCCGGGAAAGCCTGCTGGAATTTTATCACGCCTTTTATCGCGCTCCCAACATTCTGATCACCGCTGCCGGCAATGTGGATCACCATCGGTTGTGCCGCTTGTGTGAAGAGCGCTTTCAGTTTGACGGTACGCCGGCGCAACTCCCCCCGGAATCGCCCGGCCTTCCCCGGCAGGGAGAATTCCGGATAAAAAAGTCGGTGAATCAGGCCCATATCTGCGCGGGGGGACGAGCCTATCCTTTCGGTCATCCCCGGCAATACGATCTGCTGGTGCTCAATACCATTCTGGGCGGAGGGATGGGGTCTCGTCTGTTCCAGAATATTCGGGAGCGTCACGGCCTGGCCTATAGCATTTATTCCTTTCTGGATTTCTTCTCCGATGCCGGATTCTGGGGAGTGTACCTGGGCACGGATGGGGGAAATCTCTCCCGGGCGCTTACCCTGCTGGAACGGGAGTTTGAGAAACTTCGGGAGAAGGGGGTCTCGCAAAAGGAAGTGCAGGAAGCCCGTTCTCAGCTAAAGGGAAACCTGGTGCTGGCCCTGGAGAGCACCGCCCGGCGAATGAACCGCCTGGCGATAATGGAGATTTATCTGGGAAGACTGTATACGATTGATGAGGTGATCGAGCGCATCAATCAAGTAAGCGTGGCATCCATCCGGGAAGTCATCGAAGACGTTTTTGCTCCGGAGCGAATACTCCGGATCATCTATCAGCCGGATTGAGGCAAGGGGGGCAGTGATGGTTTTGGGAATTCCGGGAGAGATTCATCAGGATGAATTTCGGGTAGGGGCTTCTCCCTTTCTGGTGGGGCAACTGGTGCAGCGGGGACATCAGGTGCTGGTGGAGACCGGGGCGGGGGAAAGGAGCCTCTATTCCGATGCCGATTACCAGGAGGCCGGAGCGGTCATCGTGCCCTCTCCGGAAAAGCTGTACGGTCAGGCGGAATGCATCCTGAAAGTGCGCAAACCCCGGCCGGTGGAGTACGATCTCATTCGCCCGGATCACATCCTGCTGGCCTATTTTCATCCATTGACCAACATCGAGACCACGCGCGCCCTTCTGGCACGAGGGTGCAGTTGCTTTGCCTACGAGCAATTTACCGACCAAAGCGGTCGGCGTCCTTTGCTGGAATTGGAGGGGCAACTGACGGGACAACTGGCGGTGCAGTTCGGCGCCTGCTTGATGCCGGTGTCTTCGGGAGGGCGAGGCACCATGCTGGGGGCTTTTCCGGGGGTAACTCCCCCGCAGGTGGTTATTTTAGGTACCACCCCCACCGGTGTCAGCGCGGCCATCAGTGCCGCCCGGTTGGGGGCCAATGTGTTTCTGATGGCCGATGGAGACGCGGCCTGCTCTGCCGTCAGGGCTACCCTTCCCCGGTGCATCTCGGTGGTACCCCGTACGCCGGAGCACTACCGCAAAATTCTCCCTTCCACCGATTTACTGATCAGCGCCCCCCAGGATATAGATGGGCGCGCCCCGGAGATGCTCTCGGAAGCGGATCTTGCCCTCCTGCCCCGGGGAGCAGTGGTCATGGATCTGGCCATTGGGTACGGCGGCAGCATTGCCACGGCCACGGCCACCACCCACGAAAACCCCACCTACGTTAAAGAAGGGATCACCCATTTTTGCGTGCCCAACCTGACCGGGGTGGTACCGGTGACCGCTTCCGAGGCGCTGAGCAACGCCCTGCTCCCCATTCTCCTGCAACTGGTGGAGGGAAATCTGCCCGATTGTGCCCTGGCCGATCCCAATTTGCGAAATGCGCTGATTATTTATGAAGGGCGGGTAACCCATCCCCGGCTGGCCGAAATTTTGAATCTCCCTTTCCATGACCCGGGTAAACTCGTTGAAAACGGTTCGTAGTCCGGAGCAGGCGCTTTCCCTCTTGCCTTCCATCCCTATCCTGATTTATCACAAAATCGATCCCCGGGGAGAACCGGGCATTACCTGCATTTCTCCCCGGCGTCTGGAGCAGCACCTGGCCCTGTTTGGGGAACTGGGCTATCAATCCATCACTTTTGTGGATCTGCTCACCCGGCGGAACTTGCCGACGCGCGCGCTTATCCTTACCTTTGATGACGGCTATGCTTCCGTGTATGAACAGGCGTTGCCGTTGCTCTCCCGGTACGGCTACCGGGGAGTGGTGTTTGTCATCAGCGGATTTCTGGGACGATGGAATACCTGGGATGTGAATCCGGGAGGAATTCGGTTTCGGCATCTTACCGCCGGGCAGTTACGGCAACTCCACGAAGCGGGATGGGAAATCGGCTGCCATAGCCATACCCACCGGGATCTGCGCCGGTTAAACGAACGGGGATTGATTCGGGAAATCGACCGTTCCCGAAAGGAATTGGCGGAGGTGTTTTCCGGAGAGGTGCTCACCTTTGCCTATCCGTTCGGATTGCACAATGGGCGCGTGCGGGAGGCCGTTCGGGAAGCCGGTTTTGGTTTTGGGGTTCGGGGAATTCGGGGAGGGCTGGGAGTTTACGACCGGTGGCAAATCCCCCGCATTCCCGTATATGCCTTTGAAAGTTTAAAGGCCATCCGGAAAAAACTTTCCGGGCAACAGCTTCCCCGCCGGGAATATTACAAACTGTGGGTGTGCAGCGCCCCGGCCGGCCTTACTCCATGGTTTCAGCGGTTTTTCAAAAGCCAATTATTGCTTGATATGTAAGATTCTCCGGTGCTATATTGACTATCCGAAGGAACCTGTCTCGCGATCGGATTATGGCCATACAGAAACCCCAGGAAAAATTGTATTACTCGCTCTCTCAAGTGTGCGAAATGACCGGTCTGGAACCGGATGTGATTAAAAGTTGGGAAAAGACCTTTCCCCAATTGGAACCGGTTCGCAACCGGAGCGGCAATCGGCTGTATTCTGACCGGGAGCTGACTCTGATTTTTTTTATTCGAGAATATTTGCACCGCCAGCAGTTACCCGAAGAGGAGGTGCGCCGGCGGATCAGGCATCTGGACTTTCAGTCGCCGCTGGGAAAAAAAGTGCTCTGGCAGCGAATCCTGGCGGAAATCAAACTGGAAGTTCAAGAGATTCAGGCACTATTCAACCAATAAAAATCTCCCAATATTTTGGAGGACTTTCGATGAGTTCCGATTTTCTCACCCCGGCAGATGTCTCGGTGGAAACCCTCAAGGGTGTGTTTGATGATGCTTTTCTGGAAACTTCTCTGGAGGGGGACGATCTGCTGTACGTCAAGGATGGCAATTACGGATGCTACGTGGTGCCTTCTCAATCCGGGGAAGACATTCGGTTTGTCGGATTTGCCACCCCCAACGATCAGGCCACCGAGGAACAGCGGTTGCGTTTCGCCAATCGAGCCAATCAATCTTACAAGATTGTACGCACGTATGTGGCGGAAAACGGACGTCTGGTGTTCGACTACTACGTGGCCCTGAATCCGGGCATCACCAAAAAAGCCCTGATACTGACCTTCAAACGATTTGTGGTCATCCCCCTGGAAATCCTCTACGAATGCGATGAAGAGGGTATCTTTGATTAAGGGACTTCCG
>CAYQGB010000349.1:0-4097 GCA_964416895.1 uncultured Calditrichaceae bacterium | reverse complement strand
TTGCCCAGAAGGGGGATACGGTAGTGATTCTCAACGACCGGAAGTTTAAGCCGCGAGTTTGGTAGTCGATTACCTAAATCAAAAATCTGATTTTGGCCTCTTTCGGTCGCAGTTCCGGAAGAGGCCAAATTTTGTACCGGTGGTTTAAGCTGTGGAGGAATTTTCCGATGTGAAGGAGCAAATCCGGGTGCTTTTTGAGTTATGAAGGTTGCAGGGGGTAACATTTACTCCTCGAAGTGATGCCCGATAGAACCGAACACCTGGGAGGGAAAAGGATGCGTTTAACCGGCGGTGCTTCACGATGGCTGATCTTCCTGTTGGGATTTGGTCTGCTGGTGGGCATTTCTATCGAAATAAGAGGCCAGGCTTCCGATTCCCAGATTATGAAAGGTATTACCAGTTCCTTCAGCGTTCCGTTGAGGGATTTGCTAAAGAAAAAATATCCTTCCGAGTGGCGAAACCTGTTCGTGGGATTCAGCGGCCTTTTTGCCTTTGACTATCCGTTGAATCGGGTACCGCCAAAAGGAGGAATCGGATTAAGCACCCAGGGGGTTCGGGTACAGAATAATATGACCGTGGCGGCGGGAATCAAATACAATCCGCTTAGTTACTGGTTTATTAGCGTTACGTTCTATCGTTATCTCAATCCCCAGTATCAGGCGCCCTGGAATCCGGATTTCTCCTATGTGTTCGGCTATGACGACTGGCATCCGTTCACTTTTAGCCTGACCTATGCCAATTACGGGGGCAATCGGCTCTTTCCGGATAAACAGGAAGGAGAAGTGTTTACCCATTTTGAAGAGGGTACGTTTTCCCTGGGATGGAAATTCGTGCTACCGCCTGCCATCGAGCGGCTCTTCACCGTTCACGAAACCGGGGGCATCGGAGCGAACCTGGCCTTTAATCTGACCCCCAAATACATGGATCTGGCAACCCTGTCCCGAAAATCCTGGAAGAAAACCGTTTCGTTAGGCATCAAATACACCATTTACAAGTGGTGGTATGCCAACATCACCCTGTTTTATTATCCCGATCCGGCACAACAGCAACCCTGGGATCCCGACTTCACCTACGGTTTCGGTTATTTCGACTGGCATCCGGGAACCATCACCGTCCAGTACAACAACTATTCCGGCAATCGCTTCCCCTGGAGGAAACCCGGGCCCGGCACCGGCCGATTTAAGCACGGTAGCATTACCGTTTCCTGGTCGTGGGCATTGTGAGGTGGGCCGCTCACCGATGTTTATTTCCTTTCGGAAGAAGCGGGAGAGATGGGAAACAGCCACACTCGCGCGGGGGCGGCATCGGCCAGGAAAGGGGGGATCTGGATGTTCACCAGATAGCGCCCATCGGCCACCTCATCGGGGGCATAGATCATCTCGGTGATGGTGCGATCCGGGCGGGCGGCGTCGGCCAGGCGGCGGCTGCCCGAAGGCATTCCCCAGAATCGCCGATGGTTGACCATCCGCCCCTCATCGAATACCCGATCCACCGAGGGGATGTCCACCAGCAGGTGACGCAGGGGTAGATCGCCGAGATAGGCCATGGCCTCCCGGGAGAAATAGGGGGGCGGCTCCTGCAAGTAGTTTCGGGAGCGCTTGCCGGGATCGTTGGGCCGGGTGCGGATGATGACCGCGGTGAGAAACGCCGGCTCTGCAGACGCCAGCGCCGCTTCCAGCGCCTGCCGGGTGATGAGAATATCCTCCGCTGCTTTGGGGGGAGCGTAGCTTTCCGGGGTTTCCTCGCCCCTCACCGGTTCCACGGTGATGAGCGTGGCGGGAACCAGCGGTTGCCGAAGCGCCTCCATGATCGCCACCCGCTCTTCGGTAATGTGCCCCACGCATTCGGTGTGGGTGCCGTTGCAGTGGGGAATGACCCGGTAGCTTTCCACGTTGCAGCTGCCTCCCCGGCGCACATCTCCCAGGAAATCGCCTGCCTGCACCGGTTCCGCCGTGGCCGGAGGAACGCCGAAATGGTTGGGCTGCTCCCCGTCGAACTTCAGGGGAATGGAGATGGGGATGGCAGCGGAGAGATCGGCGGTGTAGGAGGTGTGGTTTAGAACGAGCTGGATTTTCATGGTTGAGAGTGGGTTAAGTAATATGTGATGCGTGAGTGATGCGTGAAACGTGATGCGTGATGCGTATTGCGTAATTAGCACCGGGTTTATGACGTTTGAAAAATTAACCCTGCCACCTCAGATACGGGTAGCCGTCCCGACACATCGGGATATAAACACAGGTTTTACGCCTGCGCAAGGAGTGGCTATCATTGCGATTTCAAATAATGGCACGGTTATTTAATCAAACTTTACTCGCGCCGATCCCGCCCGGCGGGACGGCAGCTGATAAGGTTGCGAAACTCAGTTTCGCAATCAGAACCTATGGAAGCGACTAAGGTCAAAATCTTTTTTAAGAGGATAAAATCCAGGAAGCCAAATTGCTTTGAATCCGCTTTAACCGATCAGCAGCAATTTCCCCAATCTTCCCAACAAGGATTTCTTCATTGACTACCGCCAATCTTCCTACCCTGATGATACTTTTTACCTTCAACCCAGATGAAATAAAATCAGAAGCGTTTTCATCAATTAGTTCGTCAAATCCCGGTACAAATTGTTGAGTTTGGGAAGAAATCATACAAATGAGCCAGTCCCCGTATCCACCGGGGAGTTTTTTCAACAAGAGCGCCGGGCGCAATTTACCAATCTTTAAGTCTGTGTAAGGGAAGCGAAACAGAACCACCTGACCGGAACATTTCATTGCCATCGCTCCTTTAAATCTGATTCGGTGTAGTTCGGTACGGCTTCATTTTCCATGTCTCGCAAGGCTGAAGCGAGAGAAAAATCCAGAAAGTCCTGATCTTCCTTTTGATCTCCATCCCATGCCCTCAACCGAAAGAGAAGAAATTCGATAAAGTGCAAAACCTCTTCTTGAAGAGCATCCGGCAGCTTCTGCAACTGTAAAATGATTTTTTCGGCGGTACTCATAGGAATGTTCTCCTTATCTTGTTGAACCTTTCATCCTGTCACGTTTTGATTGAATCGTAATGATTATACCCAGTTTTTCATTTTAAGGATTCTCCTCGTCTTCTAAAAACTGCTCCCGGGGCAGGCGCAGCCACTCCAGGGCCGTGCCACCGAGCAGGCGTTCCTTGACGACATCGTTCAGGTCGGGGAGGGATTCGATGAGTTTGCCCGGCCGGTGTTCGCCCAGGGGGAAAGGGTAGTCGCTGCCCAGGGCGATCTGAGAGGGGCCGAACAGTTCCAGCAGATACCGGAGCATCCGGGCGTCGTGCACCAGAGAATCCACGTAGAAGCGGTGGAGGTACTCCCGGGGGTTGACCGGATTATCCACCGCGCACAGATCCGGGCGCACCTTGAAGCCGTGCTCGATGCGCCCGATGGTGCCGGGAAAACAGCCCCCGCCGTGGGCGAAGGCCACCCGCAGGTCAGGCAGGCGTTCGAACACTCCGCCGAAGATCATGGAACAGATGGCCAGGGAGGTCTCCGCGGGCATGCCCACCAGCCAGGGCAGCCAGTATTGGGGCATCCGCTCTTTGCCCATCATATCCCAGGGGTGCACGAAGATGGCTGCGCCCAGCTCTGCGGCGGCCTCAAAGAAGGGGAACAGCTCCGGGGCGTTCAAATTCCACTCGTTGATGTGGGTGCCGATTTCCACCCCGGCCAGCCCCAATTCGGTGACGCACCGCTCCATTTCCCGGATGGCCAGCTCCGGCGCCTGCATGGGCAGCGTGCCCAGCCCCACAAATCGCCGGGGATGCGCCGCCACCACCCCGGCGATGTGGTCGTTGAGGAATCGGGAAAGTTCCAGGGCGTGCTCCGGTTTGGCCCAGTAGCCGAACAGCACCGGGATGGTGGAGAGCACCTGCACCTGCACCCCGTGTTGATCGCATTCGGTCAGGCGCACCTGAGGGTCCCAGCAGTTGGCCTGAATCTCCCGGAAGAAGCGGTCGTCGATCATCATCCGGGCGCAGCCGGGACGATGGTGCTCCAGGTGGATGAACCCCCCGTAGCCGAACTTCTCGCTCCACCGGGGCAGCCGTTCGGGGAGGATGTGGGTGTGGATGTCGATTTTGAGCAT
>CAYQGB010000348.1:0-4135 GCA_964416895.1 uncultured Calditrichaceae bacterium | reverse complement strand
GGCGGGGCCGCGGCGGGGCGGGAGAGGTAAGGTGAGGGCAAGAACGCCAAGCCGAAAGTTACCGCCCTGATCAACCGATCATCAGGGGTTTCCCGCGCCGCTCTCTTTTCGCAGTACTTTGGAAAAGGGGTGCTGCTCATTCCAGACATTCCAGCGGATAAAGTAGGAACGGAATTCGGGCAGCTTTTGATCGGCGTAGAACCCGCTGATGCAGGTCAAACCGCTGTCTCCGGGCATGTGATACCACATGCTCTCGGTTTCGTAATCGTAGAGCACAAAGGTAAAGTCGTAGGTCCATCCGCTGGCGGCAAGGGTCAGGGTGCGACCGTTGATTTCCCGGCTGTACACGGCAGCCAATCGCACCAGCGGTCAGTACCCCACCGCCACGGGAGTATCCCCGAACATGTCATCGGCGACTTCAAACCAGAACAGGGACTCGATGGGATAGGCTCGCCGATCCCCGTTGAGTTCAAATCCGATGACCAACTGCTCGTTGTCGTCGGCAGGATACCCCTGATCTCCGGGGAGCAAAAACCGGGGATTCAAGATGGGGCGAATGGCATTTGGCCCCAGGCCGAACTGAAACCGTTGGGGATCAAAGCCATAGCGTTTTACCGCGTGGGTGATGTCCCATTTTTTGCCGGTAATGTCGGTAATGAAGATTTTCTCTTCCCCGGTACTCCCCTGGCCGGTGCTCACCGGCGGAGTTCCCGCCGATGGCTCGCTGGAACTGCGGCACTGCATCAATCCCAGGATGACCAGCAGGCTCAACAGCGGGAAAAACCAGAAACGCTTCATTGTATATCCTCCCTGTATGTATGGCCCGGCTTTCGGTATGTATGCGTTTAACCGTGGTTGAAAGTTTTCCGGTCCTTCGACGCAGAGCGTCTGAACTTTCCTTCCGTTCCCGCCGGGGCGAAAGCGGCAGAAGGAGAAGGGCGGGTTGCCACCCACCCAAATCATATAAGCGCCAAAACAATCACGCATCACGTTTTACGGTCGATAGCAAAAAACCCGGAAGTTTTGCCCGGCAGAGAGATGCAAGCTTTCATCCTTAATGAGGATAAAAAAAGGGGAGACTTAAACGCCTCCCCCTCATGAACAGATTCACACCCCAATTCAAGCGGTGCGCCTTACATCATCGTGCCCGGCAGTTGCTTTTCCACCCACTTGCCGTTCTCTTTCACTTCCAGCTTTTCGGGAATGAATACGGGCGCGTGCTTACCGGTCATCCCGGTCAGGCGCAGCTCTTTGGCCATCCAGTCTTTGTAGGCGGCGGCGGGAACGGCCAGCACATGAACGTTGCCGTCCTTATCCACCAGCGCCACCGGAATCCCCATCGAAGCGCAGGCCACGGCACAGTTGGGCAGCTTCTTGCCGTCCATCGACATGTGATCGTTGGTCAAAAATCCGCCCATGGCGTAACACTTGGTATCCACCAGGGTACCCTCGATCACCTGCTTGTTCATCTTCATCTTGCCTTCTCCGGCTTGCAGATACACGAAGAAGACACCCAGAAGCATCAAAACGGCAAGCAATCCAACAAAAGGACCTTTACGCATGGCTAACTACCTCCAGTTTGGTTTGGATTAGGTTGAATCGGTCTCTCCGCAGGGTTTTGGAAAGTTTCCTGCGGAACCTTTCTGTCGAGTTTATACACCCCCCACTTCTATCGGTGTATGCTGACTTACAAAAACCCCAAAATCCGCAGGGGGACGAGCTATTGCCTGACACAGCGATTTCCACGTTGTTGACCCGGATGAGAGCTTCTCCCCATCCCCATTGAAGCCTCATCCCTGAACATTCGCCCCCATTCCTCCAGATGCATCCCCGATGGTGAGGAACTTAACAACTTCCGCTCTTTCCCACATCCACCGGTTAGTTTACCGGAAATTTCCCATGAATTCATCACCATTTTGTAAACAAACGGTCATGATTCGGGAACAATAGACGAAGATTTTTCCGTTTCTCTCGAATTACTCTTTGACAGCATCCCTCATCCGGGCGTACATTGCCCCGGAATTCAAACATCGCCGGGTCGCCCCGTCACGATGCTCTGATTCAAAATCCAACAGACACAAATCGGTAAACCCAACAACCCGTGATTGCGGAGGTAACCTATGAGCAAAGTCGTGGTGATGATTCTGGCCGGCGGCCAGGGAACCCGCCTGTACCCCCTGACCAAATATCGCTCCAAACCGGCAGTGCCCATTGCAGGAAAGTTTCGGTTGATTGACATTCCCATTTCCAATTGCCTGAACTCCGACTACCGGCGCATTTTTATCTGCACCCAGTTTGCCGCCGAATCGCTGCACCGGCATATTTTTCTGACCTACCGGTTTAGCATTTTCGCCCGGGATTTCGTGACCATCCTGTCGGCCCAACAAACCCCGGAAAATCGGGACTGGTATCAGGGCACCGCCGACGCCGTGCGCCAGAATCTGAATTTTATTCGCGAAGAAGACGAGCACGTGCTTATCCTCTCCGGAGATCACCTGTATCGCATGGATTACAGCAAGTTTGTGCAATACCACATCGATAAGGATGCCGATATTACCATTGCGGTCATTCCGGTAACCGCCGAGCGGGCGCCTCAATTCGGGATCATGAAAGTGGAAGAAGATTCCCGGATCACCGAATTTTACGAAAAGCCCCGGGAAACCTCCGTACTGGATAAACTTCGGGTTCCGGCGGAGACGTTTCGGCATCACAACATCGATCCCGGAGAGCGAACCCATCTGGCCTCCATGGGGATATATGTGTTCAACCCCCGCATACTCCGGGAACTGTTAGAGGGCACCAAGTATTCCGACTTTGGCAAGGAAGTGATCCCGTTTGCCATTTCCCGGAAAAAAGTCTATGCCTACTTCTTCGACGGCTATTGGGAAGACATCGGCACCATTCGCTCTTTTTTCGAAGCCCACATCGACCTCACCCGACCGCTTCCCAAATTCAACTTTTACGATGAAGAAAACCCTATTTACTCCCATCCTCGATTTCTGCCGGGCGCAAAGGTGCTGGAATCCACCATCGTGGAGTCGATTTTGTGCGATGGGAGCATCATCGACCGGGGTTCCAATATCCGGAATTCCATCGTGGGCATTCGCTCCATTGTGGGAGAGAACACCACCCTGGAAGAGGTGGTGATGATGGGCGCAGATTATTTTGAAACTCCGGAGAAAAAAGAACAGAATCGCGCCAAAGGGATACCCCATATCGGCATCGGGAACAACTGTCATATTCGCCGGGCGATTATTGACAAAAATGCCCGAATTGGCAACAATGTTAAAATCATCAACGAGAAAAATCTCCAGGATCACGAAGACAGACACTATGTCATCCGGGATGGCATCGTGGTGATTCCCAAGCGGGCGATCATTCCCGACGGAACGGTGATCTGAACCGCAGGGCGCGGGAGCAGCGCCTCCGGGAAAAATTCTCCCCTCCCCTTGGAAATAAGTTCTAAAGCGGTATATTCTACCGTCAAGAACATTCCACGGTCATCAACCAAACCCGGAGGAACGGATTATGGAATACGTGGGATTCGGTAAACGTCTGGCGGCTTACCTCATCGATGCGATTATCCTGGCCATTCCCATGTTCATTCTTCAAACCCTGATCATGGGGGATGCCATGAGCGGGATGCAGGCCGGAGATCCGGCGGCGATGCAGGAATTTACCAGCGCCTATTTTAAGGTTGCCGCCCTGAATATTTTGATCGGGATTGTTTACGTGGTGGGAATGTGGACCTATGCCGATGGCGCCACCCTGGGGAAGAAGGCGCTGAGAATTAAGGTGGTAAAAAGCGATGGTTCGCCGATAACTCTGGGGAGCGCGTTTCTGCGGTATATCGGCTATTTTATTTCCAGTCTGGTGTGCCTCCTGGGGTATTTGTGGATCATCTGGGATCAGGAGCGACGAGGCTGGCACGATATGATTGCCAATACCCGGGTGGTGCCGGCGGAATAATCCGGATTTTGCCTTCCCGAACAAGCAATCACCTTTTCGCCGTGGGATACCCCTAATGGGGTGTTCCACGGTTTTTTATGTACTTTACGGCCTTTAGAAAATCCGACCAGATGGTTGGCATCGGGGGAATTTTTATGCATATTGCGGTTTCAAGCGAGATTGTCGT
>CAYQGB010000347.1:1877-4143 GCA_964416895.1 uncultured Calditrichaceae bacterium | reverse complement strand
GCGCTCCCTGGAGGACTCGAACCTCCAACCAACGGCTTAGAAGGCCGCTGCTCTATCCGTTGAGCTAAGGGAGCGATAACCTTGTCGGGGCGACTGGATTCGAACCAGCGGCCCCCTGCTCCCAAAGCAGGTGCGCTACCAGACTGCGCCACGCCCCGATGTCGCCGATTGACCCGGCTCAACCTCTATCAAAGAACCACTGAGAATCGCAAAATATAGAATAACCGGATTCCAAATCAAAGTGAAAATTGTGTGGGAAAATATTTCCCACATCTGTGCCATGCATCCCGTAAACTACTCGAAAAAGCTTTAGTTTCCCGTCTGGTATATTTTTTGAAGTCCTCCCCTGATACGCTCTGTTGCAACCCACAAGTAAAAGGAGATTCGTATGAAGTTCAGACTCATCGTCGGGATCATTGCCGGGATGTTTCTGTGGATGGGATTTATCCATCAACCGGAGTACAGGGTAAACCAGGAAGGCTGCGCCGGCTCGGGATGCCACATTCAGAAGAAAGGGCTGTTCTCGCTGCATAAAATGGCCAACCTCAAAGTAAGCGTACGGGCACATGGGATTGCCCGGCAAGCTCCGGTCGGGGCGCAACTGCTGGATGCCCGGGGACGGATTATCGACTACCAGGAACCGGGCTATAGCCGGGAGATTTCCCTGAATGCCCCTCAACCGGGGCACTATCGGGTTTTGATAGGATATAAGCTGGATCAACCCTATTGGGATTCGCTGTCTGTCACGCTTACCCCTTCCATTATCAACATCCCCAGCAGCCGATACGGAACCGCTACATTCAAACTGTTCCCCATTCACCCCCGGAAAGTTCGTCAGGCGGCGGTTCTGCAATTTATCCTCCCGGAAAAAAGACAGGTGGAAGTCGGGGTGTATACTCCGGTGGGTAAGAAAATCGGCACCATCTTTTCCGGTTTTCTGGCGAAAGGGATCCATGAAATTTACTGGAAAGCCCGGGACCAATATCTCCATCCGCTGGAACCGGGACAATATCTGATCGAACTTAGAGCCGGGCGAGATCGACAGGTGCAAAGCCTGCTGGTGGTTCAATAAATATTGGTGTTTCCTCCCCGGAATGATTTTTTCTCATTGCGAATCCATCCGGTAGCCTGTAAAATGATTGGCGCCGGGGGATGGCGGCCGGTTTTTCCGGAGGTCTTCTCGGAAAGCGAGGCCATCGCCGTCGGAAGCCGCGGCCCTTTGGCGTCCGGTACAGAACCAGATTTCCGCAATATCCTCAACCATCATAACAGGCTGCCTATGGGTGATCATCCCCAGCATAACATCGAAGCCAAGTTTCGCCTCCCCGATCCGGAAGCATTGCGGCAGCGGTTGGCGCAATTCCCGGAAGTACAATTCCAGAGCCGTTTCTATCAGACGGATACCTTCTTTTGCATTCAGGATGGCCGCCTCAAGCTGCGCCAGGGAGAGGGGAGTTCTCCCTGCCTGATCCACTATCGCCGGGAGGATGTGGCCCGCCCCCGCATCAGCGCGTTCAAAATCACCCCTGTGAATGACGCAGAACAAACGCTTCAGGAATTGGCCGAAAAGCACGGCGTGCTGGGGGTAGTAGAAAAATATCGGGAACTCTATTTTTACCGAAATGTGCGCCTCCATGTGGATGAAGTGATAGGATTGGGATGGTTCCTGGAACTGGAATCGGTGATTTCCGATAGCTGCCCTTTTCCAGAAGCCCAGGCCAATTTTAATGCCGCCAGAGACATGGTGGCCGATCTCCTCGGGCCAATGCAATCCCACGCTTACATTGATTTGTTACTTGAGCAATCTCGAACCGGAAAAAAACCATGAATCGCACAGTCGTTCTGGCAAGCCGCAACGCTCACAAAGTCAGGGAGATTCGCTCCATTCTGAGGGAGATAAATGCTACCGTCCTGTCTCTGGAAGATTTTCCGGATATCCCCGAAATTCCGGAAACCGGCGAAACGTTTGCGGAAAATGCGCTTATCAAAGCGCGGGCGGTATTTGAACATACCGGGTTGTGGACGTTATCAGATGATTCCGGTCTGGAGGTAGATGCCCTTGGTGGTGCTCCGGGCGTCTATTCCGCCAGATTCGCCGGAAAGGAGCGAGATTACGCGGCCAATAACCGCAAACTGCTGGAAGCGTTACAGGGGATTCCCCCGGAACGGCGCACGGCTCGTTTCCGCTGTGTGGTCGCTATTGTGGGGCCGGGAGTGGAGCGTACCGTGGAAGGAGTGGTGGAAGGCCGAATTATCGAGGAATTGC
>CAYQGB010000347.1:0-1777 GCA_964416895.1 uncultured Calditrichaceae bacterium | reverse complement strand
AACCCCTTTGGATGGGCAATCTTCAAAGTGCCTGTCGCGGGGAAAATGGCGTTGGCGGCTCACCGGATCAAAAGCATTTTGCGAGTGGCGACAAAACGGTTGTTCACCCAGAGCCGGTAGAAATATACCCCGCTGACCACCGGCTTACCGGTGTCGTCGGTTCCATCCCATACCACAGTATAAGTGCCGGCAACTCTGCGTCCGTTTACCAGCGTTTTCACTTTCCGACCCATCAGATCATAGATTTTCAACCTCACCCATGCCGGATTCGACAATCTGAATTCCACATTCGTTACAGGATTGAAAGGATTGGGATAATTCTGCCCCAGTTCAAACCCTTCCGGTGGGGAAAGTTCTCCGGAATTTACGCCAGTGGCCGTGGGTACGCTCTTGCGTTTTTGAAAATACATTTTGTCGTTCCCCAGGCTATCTTTCATGGAATAGAACACCCGCACGATGCCGTCCACTCCCGTGGCGATGGCAGGATATTTGGTGCCGTTGCCGGGATCTACCATGGTCAGGCGTTCCACATTGCTCCAGGTGTTGCCGCCGTCGAATGAATACCGTACCCCTAAATCGGAAGTGGCATTGGGGCCGGGGGGAGATTCGATGCGCAAGAAGTACCACAGGATATGGCGAATGGGATCGTAGGTAAAAATGGGGAAGATGCTTCGAGCGCCACGCATGGTTTGGGGGGTGCTCCAGGTGTTCCCTCCGTCGGTGGAATGGGTGTACCACACGAAGACATCTATCAGATGGTTGGCAGGATATTCCATCACTCCCAGATGGATCACACCATTTTGATCGATCTGCACCATGGGATCCCACTGGCGACCGGGGCCACCGGCGAGGAGTTGCTCCGTCCAGGTAGCGCCGCCGTCGTAGCTGATTGCTCCGTAAACATCCCAGTCATCTCCGGCGGGGCGGGCATCCCGCCAGGCGATCACCAGGGTATCGCCGGAAGAAGGGGTGAAATCTGCCCGGGGAAAAGCGGAATGTTCTCCATCATCGCTGCTGAGTCGCCGGGGAGTTTCCCAGGTAAGCCCTCCGTCCAGAGAACGGGTATACATGACCTCGGCGATCAGGCTGTCGGTATCCGTGTCCCCATCGTGCCACATCGCATGCAATCTCCCGCTGCGATCCGTACTGATAAAATCGTAGGCGATCTTATATCGCACGGTGTCGGAAATCCGAATGGGAGCACTCCAGGTGGCGCCGCTGTCGCTGGTGCTGGTGTAGTACAGTCCTTCCACCGGTCCATGGGCGGCCAGAATGACATGAAATACATCGTTTTGATCCACCACCACGGTAGGGGAATAAGCTCCGATAAGGCTGGTGGCCGGGGGAAACAGCACCGGCGCCGTCCAGGTTTGCCCGTCATCGTTGGTGGTGGTTAGATAAAGGCGCGACACACCGGAAGTGTTGGTCTCGGTGAAAATCAGCAGCAGTTTTCCGCTGGATAGAATGCCCATGTTGTTTCCCACATTTCCGGTGGCCGAGCCGCCGTTATCGGGAATGGGAGCCGGGGTGGTCCAGTCCGGGCTGAGGGGTTCCTGTGCCCATCCGATGATCGACAAAAATAGCATCCACAGTATCCATATCGACCAACGCGGCTTCATCGTTTTCCTCCTGCTGTGGTTTTGGGTTAAGACTTTAGGGGGCTTCAAGGAACAGGAGCTACCGTCGGCAGGGAATATCCTGTACAGCACAAGCTCCATGTGACAACATTAGATCGCCAATTTCGCCGAAAATTGCACACTTTTTTCAAAAAAGTTGC
>CAYQGB010000346.1:0-4168 GCA_964416895.1 uncultured Calditrichaceae bacterium | reverse complement strand
TTGCCCTGGGGTTGATGATATTCCGGTGGACGGCCCTGCCCCTGCCGGCGCAAACGGTCACGGTGGAAGCTCCCGCCGACACCGTGGCGGTGACGTATTTGCAGGTGTACGATCAGTTGATGCACCTGCGCATTGATCCGGCGCAGGTTGCCCCGGTGCAGAACCTCACCCTCCGGCGGGACGTGGGCATCTTTGAATTGCGAGAGGGCACCCTGTACCTGTGCTCCCCGGTGCAAGGGGACACCTGCGGGGCAATTTTCCGGGGGAAAGGGCGCTTCCGATTTACCCCGCCCACCCGCATCGAACGGGAACACCTCTTCCGCTTCTACGAGGTGGAAACGTTTGAACAGGATTTTACCACCCTGTTCCTGATCTTCGCCGATTCCACCCTGCAAGAACTGCGGCGAAAGCTGACCTTTGCACCGGGCGAGGTTCCCCGAAAAGCCCGGGAGGCGGTGGCCTATGCCCTGGAATATCTGGGAGATAAAAAGGGCCACCGCTTCAACTACAGCATTGCCAAGACCTTTCTGGAAGGGGAACCCAACGGCCTGTTCTATGCCCATTTCAGCAAGCGGAAAATCGAACCCTTCTTCTTCATGATTAACCCTTTCGCCTACGAACCGGTGCGGTTCATGCGGCGGCGAAAAGGGGGTTCTTTCCTGCACGATCACGAGATCATCAATCAGTTTCATCTGCAGGCGGCCTATCGGGGGGATTCCAGCGCCGTTCCCCCACCCCGGCTGGGGCTGTTCATCCACCATTACGACATCGACTGTACCCTCAAGGGGGCCTCGCTGGACTTCTCCGCCCGCACCCGAATCACCGTGGAATCCCTGTGGGAAGACCAAAAATCGCTGGAGTTCTGGTTGTATAAAGACCTGGTAGTGGATTCGGTATTCTGGGAAGACGGTCGCCCGGCCCGCTTCTTCAAAGAAAAGCACAATCCCACCCTGTGGATACAGGCGGATCATCCCCTGAAGCGGGGAGAAAAGCGGGTGCTTACCCTTTACTATCACGGCGACCTGCTGGAGCGCCGCCGGGACTGGTTTCTGATCAAATCCTCCAAAGGCTGGTATCCCCAGCATGGCGCCCGGCAAAAGGCCACTTTTGAGGTCACCTACCACTACCCGAAGGGGCTTCGCTTTGCCAGTTTCGGCAAAAAAGTGGCAGAGACCTCCGATGAGAAAATGATCACCAGCCGGTGGATCGCTGAGACGCCCATTCGCAACGCCTCCTTCAACATTGGATTTTTTGAAGACCTCCACCTTCCGGCGCAGGATAGCCTGCCGGCCATCACCGTGTATATGGCCGACTTCGGCCACCGGGGCCTCGGGCCGGATATGAAAAAAGATGTCGGGGCGGACATCCGCAACAGCATCCGTTTTTTTACCCGCGTGTTCGGCCCGGCGGTGGGCGAACATGTATATGCCACGGAAATCCCCTTCGGGCATGGGGAGGCCTTCCCGGGGATGATCCACCTCTCCTGGAAGACCTTCGATTCCGCCAACACCAACGGGGAAAACGAAACCTTCCGGGCCCATGAAGTGGCCCATCAGTGGTGGGGCATCGGGGTGGATATTCATTCCTATCACGACCAGTGGCTTAGCGAAGGATTTGCAGAATACGCCGGCTGGTGGTATTTTCAGGAAGTACTGCGACGAAGCGAGCGAAACGACCGGAAATTTTACCGCTGGCTGCGAGACTGGCGCAAGCGCATCATCGGCAACCGGAAATATTTTCTGGGATCGGGGCAGCCGGCTGCCCCTATCTGGCTGGGCTATCGTACCTACAGCAGCGACACAAAAGAAGATTATACCCTGATCATCTATAAAAAAGGCGCCTGGGTGCTGCACATGCTCCGCACCCTGCTGCTGGATCTGGAAACCCTGAGCGACGCCCGCTTTCGCAACCTGATGAAAGGCTTCTATCAAACCTACGCCGGAAAATACGCTTCCACGGAAGACTTTATTCACTTCGCCGAACAGACCACCGGCGAGGAACTGGACTGGTTTTTCGATCAGTGGGTGTACGGCACCGGCACGCCTCGATACCGCTGTGCCTATCAGATCGTGCGAAGCGCTCCCGGAGAATACAAAATCCTGATGCGAATCCAGCAGGAAAACGTCTCCCCCGATTTTCGTATGCCCATGCTGGTGGGGGTTCAATTTGAGAAAGCGGAGGAGCCAAAGCCTTTTCGGGTGTGGATACAGGGGAAATTGACCGAAGTGGTCCTGGGGCCGTTGGATCGAAAACCCCGCAAGGTAATCTGGAACTATCTGGAATCGGTGTTGTGCGACATCAAACGGGAGGGATGGAAATCGGAATGGACATCTCATTTTGACATCAACGAGGTACGGAGGGCTATAGAGTGATGATACCGGATCGTTTGATTCGCGGGCTGGTGGGGATCATGCTGGGCGCCGCCATACTTATGGCCGGGGGATGCGCTTCCCGGTCCACCACGACGGTGTCCTTTACCGCCGACGGCAAGTACGACAACGGCTTTCCCATCGGTAATGATCAGGGGATATTGAAGCACATCCTGGAATCGGTGCGCCTGTTAAATTGCACCGCGTATTACGACACGTACGTTTTTGATGCTTCCGAGCAGGTGCAGCGATCTCAGATCACCGGGAAATTTCTTCGCCAGATGGAGGATCGCCGGGTAGTGGCGCAGGATTACGCCGTGGGTACCGCCACGGTGATCTACCACGTGCAGCGACATGTGGCCGTGCTCACCTGCGCCCATGTGGTGGACTTCCCCGATACGGTGATCACCTACTATCGCTCGCCGGAGGGAGTGGAGTTGCCCTACATCGAAAATCTGGCCATCAAAAAACATCAGCGGAACATGGTGGCGGATCTGCCCCAGGGAGAGGGCTATCGCATTCTGGCCCTGGATCGGAGCCTGGATGTGGCCATTCTGGGCAAAGAGCTGGTGTTTGATACCCCCCGGTCTTTCCCGGTATATCGGTACGCCGTAGGCTCCGCCTCTCAACTGGACTGGGGCAACTTCGTGTATGTGCTGGGCTTCCCTTCCGGGAAAAAGATGATCACCACCGGCATCGTCAGCAGTCCCAACCGCAACCCCCGGCACGGCTTTCTGCTGGATGCCCTGTTCAACCGGGGCTTCAGCGGGGGCATTGTGCTGGCCATCCGCGATGGGGTGCCCAACTACGAGCTGGTGGGCATGGTCAACGCCGTGGCTGCGGAAACCGATGTGGTCCTGACCCCCCGCTGGGAAAAACAGAAGCCCAAATTCGACGGCCCGGTGCTGTACGAAGGGGAAATTTATGCCAGTTCCCGAAAGGTGGTGAACTACGGCATCTGCTTTGGCATCGCCATCGAGGCCATCCAGGAGTTCATCGACCGGCACGCCGAAAAACTCACCGATCTGGGCTATCGAATGGATCGGTTTTTCAGATGAAAATGATTCCCCCCTGCTCCTGTGGAACTTTCCTTGCGTTGCCCCGGGTTTGGGGTTAAGTTTGCTTCAGTTTGTATCCCGGGTGTACCCTTCTTCAGATTTTCAGGCTTCACAATAAAGATTTGGGGGTGAACAACACTCGATTTTGCTCCCCTTTCCACCGTGCCGCCTGCCCCGGCATTTGTCACACAGGCACTAACCTGATGCACCATAGTAACAGTAACGCAGAGTGGTTGAAGCTCCCTTCCGCCGCCCCGACTGCATCAAGGGTAGGCAAGAGCGGCGGAAAAAGAAAGAGGAACAATTCCGGGTATTCTGGAACAAGAACATTAAATTTGATAAAGAGGAGGCCCCTCATGAACTGGCTCATCTGGTTGGCCGTTTTGTATGTTGTGGTGGGAATTTTGAAAGCCTTTCGGGATGTAATCTCGTATCGGTTGGAACAAACCTGGTTGAAGAATACCTTCCTGGGCAAATGGCTCACCGAAGGTTTTATCCATCCCAAGTTCGACGGCTGGCACACCGCCGATTTTCTGATCATCAATCTCCCCCTCCAGGCGCTGCTGCTGTTCGTCAACCAGCATTACTGGCATTTCCATCCCCTTCTGGTGATCGGCGCCGGTGTTCTGATCACGTTCATCAACCCCATCGAAGTGTTTCGCTTCTTTTATCACTTCGTGTTTATGAAAAAAGAGCACCGGGATTATACGTTCCTGAGAGAGACGGAAGAAAGGCCGTAAC
>CAYQGB010000345.1:0-4198 GCA_964416895.1 uncultured Calditrichaceae bacterium | reverse complement strand
GGGCCGGGGTGGGGATGGGTGAGGGCGGTTTAATTTGACATTGTCGAGCTATTCAGGTCGTTGGGATCAGCCGGCATTATCCCGGATTTATGTGACCCTTTCAGGGTCATGAAAGGCACTCCAGCTCAAGATGTTATGACCCCGAGGCGATGCTCTTCGCTATTTTATTGAAACCCCTTCGGGGTCTGAAATATGGAACTTACCCTCTCAGTCTAAATGGCTACAGCCTGCGTACCTGAAATAGTTACATCTATTTGATCAAAACCAAATTGCGGAACAGTTGGTGAATATCCAGCTAAACGCTTCGTGCTGAATAGTAACGGTCTTTCATCTTTGATCATTCATCTTTTACCGCACAGGAGAGACCCATGAACGCCTATGCTGTTTTGATGGCCGGAGGAGTGGGCACCCGTTTCTGGCCTCGCAGTCGTCGAAAGTCGCCCAAGCAGGTGTTGCGTATTTTCGGAGAAGAGAGCCTGATTCAGGCCACCTATAACCGCCTGTCCGGATTGGTGGATGATTCTCGCCTGTATGTGGTGACCAGTCGGGAACAAAAGCAGATGATTCACGAGCAGTTGCCCCATCTGTCGGAAGAAAATTTTCTTCTGGAGCCGGTGGGCAGAAATACGGCTCCCTGCATCGGACTGGCCGCCATTCATATTGCCGCGGTGGATCCGGAAGCGGTGATGATCGTACTCCCCGCCGATCACCTGATCACGGAGGTAGAGACCTTCCGAAAGGTCATCCGATTGGCGGTGGATTTTGCCGCCCAAAATGATGGGCTGGTGACGCTGGGAATTCATCCTACCGAACCGGCCACCGGATACGGGTACATTCAGGCCGGTGAAGAGGTCTATCGGGAAGGGGAGATGCCCGTCTTCAAGGTAAAGACCTTTGCGGAAAAGCCCAATCTGGAAACCGCCCGGCGATTTCTGGAAAGCGGCGACTTTTACTGGAATAGCGGCATGTTTATCTGGAAGGCCTCTACCATCTTACAGGAAATCAGCGATAAACTTCCCGAAATTTACGAGGCGCTGCAGGAAGTGGAAGCCGCCCTCAATACCCCCCGGTATTCCGAGCAGGTAGAGCGCATGTATCGTCATATCAAGGGAATTTCCATTGATTTCGGGGTGATGCAACAGGCCCGGGAGGTGTATGTCATCCCGGTGGAGATGGGCTGGAACGATGTGGGAAGCTGGGAAACGGTGTACAGCATTTCCCCGAAGGATAAGCATCTCAATGCCGGGGAGTATGATACCCTGATCAACATTCGTTCGGGAAAGAACTACGTGTATTCCCCCGATAAAACCGTAGCGCTGGTAGGCGTGGAGGATCTGATTGTGGTGGATACCGGGGATGCCATCCTGGTGTGTCATAAGTCGGCGGCTCAGGATGTTAAGGAAGTGGTGGATGAACTGAAGCGGCGGGGTCGGGAGGATTTGCTGTAGAAATCCCCCGGCCTGAGCACGGCATAATAAGCCCCGGAGAGCACAGCGGATAATCACTCGTTTGCCCGATCGAAAGCGTGTTGGTTTTATTCTTTCGGTGCATTCTCGGTGATGTTCTCTTTGGCTCTCCGGGGAGGATGATTCACGGTACGAGGCGCTCATGAGAAGACGTAAAAAACGGACAACCCCGGTCGATGAGCAGCAGTGGCAGCAGTTTCAGGAGTTGTGCGAACTGGCCCGGCAGGCCGGGGTGGAAACTCGAGTGGAAAAGGGGAATTTTCGGGGAGGATTCTGCGTGGTGGAGGGGGAGAGGCGCATCCTGTTTTTGAACAAAAAACATTCCCTGGAACAGCGAATCGCCGTTCTGGTGGCGGAACTGGAACGGCTACAATCGGAGGAGCAGATAGACCTTCCCGACGACTGGCGGCAAAAATTCGGCATGGTAACATAGATTACCGTTCTCCTCTATATCCGCACAAAAAATGCACAAAACCCCTTGCATATTTCCTTCCGGCGAGTTATACTTTTCCGTTCTTTGCAGGATGTGACTACCGCATAAGGTTTTGTTCTTTTGAATCTTAAATACGGAATCCTCGCCAGGATGAGAACCGAATCTTTGGGGAGCATCTATGAGATTCAGATACAGCCTTCCTTAACTGTTAACAGTTTCCGTTTTCCAATCTTGGACATCATTTATTCCATCGAGCGTTTTGCATCCTGACTTTCTGAAACCATCTTCTGTAAAAGATTTTTCCGGATGAAAGAGACCCTCTCTGGAGATAGAGTGAGATCGGGCGGAGTTGGTGTGTCGGGGAGGGGGAAAATTTTTTCCGGGTTTGGTAGGTAACTACAGGGTAAACTCCGTTCTCGACCCTGTTGGGGATGCAAGGGTAAACTATTGGAATTTTATAAGATTACCCAAAGTAATTCAGCGGAATGGTATGATTGTTGTCTAACCCATAAAATGACCTATAAGGGGGGTGAAAACCGACCAGAAACGTGCAGGTAAGGACGAGTTATTGGTAAAAAAGTTTCAGGGATGAAGGGAAAAGTGGGATTCCGGAGATCGTGCAGGAGGCCGGTCCGGGATCAACGGATGGTGTCAAATCAAAGCGAAGGAGACGCTATGTTCAGGAGAACGCTTACGGTGTTGTTTGCGTCCTTGCTGCTGGTACTTTTTAGCAGTACTGTATTTTCCGGAGAAATCAAGCGGGTGAAGGGCAAGACCCCCGATTTGAAGTATCGCATTGCCACCCAGCAGGATGAAGACAATTTGATTTCCCGGATCAAATGGTGGGCAGTGGATCCCACGGAAGTGGTGGGGGATACCGCGGGGCAAACCTGGTATGACTATCCGGCCAATAGCATTATCCGCCCGATGGTGGCCAACTCCGCCAACGGCGCGCACGTGACGTTTATGAAACTGGATGGCCCGGAACCTCCGTTTGAGCGGCATCAAACCTATAACTATTGGGACGATGCTACCGGTATCTTCTTTGGCGATCTGGAACCGACCACCAACCGCCGAACCGGCTGGGGAACGGTGTTGAACGGCCCCAACGATGAAGCCATGATCTTCCACCATGGCGGCGGGGTGTTCCTGCAACGAGATGCCGGTGAAGGGTTCTACACCTTTACCGAAACCATGCTCTCCGGGGGGATTTTCCCCAGCGCGTATCGAGATGGCAATACCATCGTGGTGACCCTGGACTCCAACTCCGATTTTATTCCCGATACCACGGTGTATTCTACCGATGACGGGATGACCTGGACGTTTACCGAATTCCCCGAAACCATTCAGGACAGTCTGGTGTGTTCCTCCACGGAAGCGCCCATCGTCATCGATCCGGTCACCGGAGACTGGATTTCCGCCTATGCCCTGGATGCGCCCTCCGGCGCGGGCTGGCTGGCACTCTCCCGCAGCTCGGATATGGGGGTCACCTGGACCACCCAGTTGTTGATTCAGGATGGCCAGATCATCGGCGATGCCACCTATTTTGTGGATAACTTTGCCCAGGTGGATCTGAACGTGACCGACGACGGCGTGGTGCACATCGTGGCCAACGGTTACGGCGGCCATGTGGATACCGCCGCGGTACCGCCGGTTATCGACTACATCATCTACCCGGTGATCTACTGGAACAGCCGGGATCAGCAGGTGGTGGAAGTGACCGATCCCAGCATCGGCCGCAATCCCGCGCTGAGCAACCTGCTGGATCCCAATTTCTTCGGTGGTATCAACGCCCGGAACGCCATGGGCTGTGCTTATCCCCATGTTGCCAGCTATGGCAGCGATGTGGTGATGGTGGTATGGGAACAGAACGAATTTGACGGTTTTCCGGATTCTACCAACTATATCCCCGCGTTTGACGACTCCCTCGGCGGTGCCCCCAATCCCGACTGGGGTGCCAAAGACATCTGGGGGAACGTCTCTTTTGATGGCGGTCAAACCTGGTTAGGCGCATTTTATGTGGCCGGTTCTCCCGGTTGGGTGGATGCGTACACCGCTCCCGATCGCGACATTGAATTTGACGGCACCAACTACTACTTGCATCTGGCCTATGCTTACGATCCGGTTCCGGGTCAGTCCCTGTTTGAATACGTGCCCGGCTTCATGAGCTGGCTGTATGACCGGTTCCAGATCCCGACCACGGGTATCGGAGAAGATCCGATCAGCGTGGCCGACAAGTTTGAACTGCGCCAGAACTATCCCAACCCGTTCAACCCCTCCACCACCATCGAATACAGCC
>CAYQGB010000344.1:0-4205 GCA_964416895.1 uncultured Calditrichaceae bacterium | reverse complement strand
ACATATCGGGGATTGAGTTCGGTCACCGGGCGGGCATTGGGAAGCACCCGAAACACCCAGGGATTGGCCTCCATCACCTGCCGGTAGTAGCCGTTGGCCGTCAGGGGGATCATTTGCATCAGTTGCACGGCGGTGAAGTAATCCTCCTGCTCAATAGCCAGATGGGCTTCATCCACCAGATAATTCAGGCACAGCACCCCTCGCTTGCCCAACAATTTGCTGATCAGCACCAGCAGCAGATAGCAAAGCCACAATCGATTCTTTTGGGTAATGATAAACAGATCCAGGTCATCCACTTTCCGGCAGGATTCAAAGGCGTTGGCGCCGGTAAGGGCCACGAACCGCACCCAGGGCGCCCGACAGATGGCCCCCAGAATGCGCCGATATTTTCCAAACAGTTCCCGGCTCCATTGTTGCTTCTGCCGAAAGGCCTCTTCCACCTCCGCGGTGAACAGCACCCCATCCTGCCGGCGAACCCGCCCGGCATCCAGCAACTCCTGCAGCCGGTTGGAGAATTCTCCTTCGTCCATCTTTACCCGCAGGTAGCGGTACACCTGCTCCGGGGTAAAGGCGCTGCCGAAGTGGTGCGCCAGCCGAATGGTGGCCAGAATGTGTTTATGAGACAAAGCAACTCTCCGATGTGGTGAACAGATGATCCATGAGATGCAATGTTTTTCCGGCCGCCGCCTGCCAGGTTAGCGGCTTCAGGCGATCTTCAGGTATTCGACAGGGGAAATTATCCAGATAGGCCCGGGCAATCCCGGCGGCCCATCTCGGGGCATCCAGGTGATCCAGAATGCCGGGGTGATCGCCCAGGATTTCCTCCACCGTATTGTTCCGATACAAAAACACCGGGCAACCGAAACGAATGGCCTCAAAGGGGGTAAAGCCGAATCCCTCATATTCGGAAGCGTTGATAAACATATCCGCTCCCCGATAATAGCGGCGCAGCTCCGAAATGGAGACGGAATTTTTCATCAGAATGTGGGAACGAAACAGAGAATTTTTCACCGCCCGGCGAATGGCGGCATACCCATTGGCCGGATGACCGATCAGCACCAGCCGATGGGGAAGATGATACTGCTGCTTCAGCAGTTCAAACACCCGCACGATAAAAGGGATGTTTTTGCGCTTCTCGAAGGTGTTCACGGCCAGAATATAGGGAAACGAGGGTGGGGTCGCCGCCGAATCTGCGCCTTCATCGCCGGCATCGGAAACCGCCCCCAGAAGATGATCCGTGCCGGGATAAATCACCGTTGTTCGGGCAGCATACCGGGGGAATAACCGGGCTATCGCTTCGGCAGTGGAATGGGACACGGCCACGATGGCGTTCGCCCGATGCAGGAAAGTGCGGATGCGACGCCCAAAATACCAGCGCTTGATCAGGGGGTAAAAGTGCGGATGCAACCGAAACCCCAGATCATGCACGGTGGTGATCAGCCGATACCGGGGATGCGGCGGGGGACAGATGTAATGGGTGGCGTAGAACAGTAGCACCTTTTCCCGAATCAGCATCGGAGCCAGCCCGTACTCGTAAAAGGCCAGCCGCCAGGCCCGATTTTTCACCGGAACCGGAATCAGCTTGTCCCGGGAACGGAGATAGGGGCGAAACAGGTGCTGATGAGACGGTTTGCAAAAAATCGCCACGGGAAAAGGGGGATCCAGCCGGAGGAGGCTCCGGGTGAGATACAATATATAGTAGGCCGCGCCGGAGAAATGCTCCGGCATGGGCAGGCAGTCCATCCCCACGAATCGATCTTCCCCAATCGTGAAGGAGAACGGCGGGGTATTTCCATATACCCCGTTATGGGAGGGTGATTTCATCATCTATTTGATGAGTGACACTTCTTTCACATCTCAAGTTCAAATTCTGTAACCCGAGGGTCGTCGGTGCGTAACTCCGGTTACGTTCTTTTTTCCGGAATGGGGTTATCTTCCGCACGCATCTGGTGGCAAGTATTTCCGGAGGAAAAGCTGGAAAAGACCGAGAGGCATCCCCAATTGTCGCAAAAAGTTTAAACTCATCCATGCCCATCGGCGATGCTGTGATTAAATTTACACAAAACCGGAAATAAACAAAGGATGAAACAAATTAAACCGGTTGTGGCAGAAATGGAAACCTCCCCTCCCCCCTCCTCTGATACCGAAATCGCCATTGCTCTCTCCGGGGTTCGTAAAGCGTATGCCAGAGGAGCTTTGCCGGTGCTCGACGGGGTGGATCTGACCGTTTTGGCCGGGGAACGAATCGGGCTGGTGGGCGCCAACGGTTCCGGGAAAACCACCCTGCTGCGACTGGTGATGAACTTTCTGACCCCCGACGAAGGGGAAATTGTGGTGTGGGGGGAATCTTCTCCGGAAAAGGCCCGCCGATTTCTGGGATTTGTTCCCGAGCACCAGGAAGGGCTGGAAAATTTTACCCCCCGGGAGCTGCTTTCCCTGGCTGCCCGGATGTACGGGATGCCCCGGAAAGAGGCCCTCCCCCGAATCGAGGAACTGCTGGCATTTGCCCGATTAACCGACGTGGCGGATCGGCTGGTGGCCGGGTTTTCCAAAGGCATGGTACAACGCCTGCAAATCGCTCTGGCGTTGATCCATTCCCCCCGGGTGCTGTTGCTGGATGAGCCGATGTCCGGGCTGGATCCTTCGGGGCAGCAGGAGGTGGGAGAAATGCTGTTCCAACTTCAGGATTACACTTTGATATATGCATCACACCATCTGGAAGAAATTGAAGCATATTGCACTGCGGTGGTATTCCTCCATCGCGGACAAATCATCCACAAAACGGATCTCCAAAATCTGGATCAGGAAATTTTAACCATCGATGTGGATCGGCGGGCTGTGGAATTTTTGCAGCACCGGGAAGGGATACAACTTCGTCTGCTTCATGAACGGGAGGAAAAGGTTCGCCTGGAGGTTAGCGGTTCTCCCTCCCTGCTTCAATCGCTGCTGGTGGCGCTGGCCGATCAGGGCATCACGGTGGAACGGCTGCGTTCCCGGAGCGTGCTGGAAGAGTTATATCAGCGATACGTGGTACACCGGTAAAAGCGAGGAGCGTTTTTCCGGCAGGTATTTGCCAAAAACCGCTCCCCATGTATTGACTTTTACCTTCAGGTTCCATAAACTACCCTGTAAGAAAGGGAAAAGAATTTGCAAAAGAGGGCGTTGGGAAGTACTTTACGCTATGATAAAAAAATCACAAATTCACAGGGACGTCGGCGCCGGATGGAGGAAGGGAAAATATTGCTCGAAGATTGAGACTAAATTTGGAGACATTCCATGAAAGCGGTTCTATTCGATTTTGACGGGGTGGTGGTTCGCAGCATGGAAGATCATTACGAGGGTTGGCGGCGAGCATTGGAAGAGTACGGCATCGACATGAGCCCCGAAGAACTGTTTGTGATGGAGGGCGCCGGAGTGGAAGAACTGGCCGGTCAGTTGACCCGAAAATTCAACCTCCCCTTCGATGAAGCCCCCAAGATCATTCAGAAGAAGCGCATTTACTACGACCAGATCAAGAAAGTGGAATGCTACCCCCATCTGATCGATGTGCTGGACTGGATTCAGGAACGAGAATTAAAGACGGCGCTGGTCACCGGGGGAGATCGCTCCCGGGTGATGGAAGTGCTGGAGAATTTCGGATTGCAGGATCGGTTTCACACCATTGTTACCGCCGATGACGTGCAATTGACCAAGCCTTCTCCGGAGCCTTATCTGAAGGCGGCCCGGGAACTGGATGTGGAACCGGCGGAGTGCGTGGTTATTGAAAATGCTCCCCGGGGCATTCGTAGCGCCAAAGCCGCCGGGATGCGCTGCATCGGCATTACCACGACCCTGCCCCGATCTTTCTTAAAGGCGGCGGATGTCATTGCCGATGATTTGCTGCAAGTACTCGATGTGTTGAAAAAAATGTACTAACCAGGACAGGAACGAACGCGATGAAGAATACCAACGATCTCCTGAAATTCCCCGAGCTCCCGTGGAATGAATGGACCAAGAAGGATTCCGAGGAACTGGTCATGCTGTACCTGAACGACTACTATGAAACGCTGGATGACTACTACCTGCGGGAAGCGCTTCAGATCGCCAAAGATGACGGGATCAATTTCGAGAATCTGATGCGACAGGTGCGGTTTAAGTTGATGTGACCATCTTCTTTGAGAGGAATTGAAAAGGCGACTTCTGCCCGGTGGAAGTCGCCTTTTTTG
>CAYQGB010000343.1:0-4231 GCA_964416895.1 uncultured Calditrichaceae bacterium | reverse complement strand
CGGGTTGAATTCATAAAGAGATTCTTCTCCCGCCGGGCGGGATCAGAATGACATGGAAACCCGTCACCTTAAGCTTGAAAGAACACTTAACGGCACATCACAATTTTACCGACAGAGCTACCTGCCAGAAGCGCTTTTTCAACAGAAAATCCCGAAAGCCGCTGTTATCAAACACGTTGTTCCCGGTGATTTGCACCTGCGCCTGCGCCTTTCCCAGGTGCAGTCGATACCCCACCGAGACATCCAGATCGTGAAACGGGGCGATGGTCCGGGTTACCAGATTTCCCCCGGTATCGTAAAACCAGGCCACGCTCTGTCCCTCATAAAAATAAGTGGCGCTAAGGCGCAATCCCATCCCGGAGAAATATTCCGCCTGAAAACTGTACCCACCTTCCGGCTTGTAGGCGTACAACAAAGGATTGGAGATGTTCAGAACATTGAACGTGGTGGAAAGATTTACCCGCCGGAACAGCCGCCGGAGGATGATCACGCCTTCCACACCGGTGGTCAGGTTGCGCCCTACCTGGGAATTCACCGTCAGCGGTTCATTGGGGCGGCGCAGCAGTTTGTTGAAAATGCGATTCCGAAAGAACGACAGGCTCATCTCCACTTCTTCAAAGGATAGAGCCCCCGGTCGATAAACCGCCCGAACCCCGATTTCGGCGGCGTTGCTGAATTCCGGTTGCAGGCGGGTGGAATCGGAACCGTCCACCTGTTGCAGGCGCACGAAGGCATTGTCCAGCAGGGTGGGAAAGTGGGCGTTTTTCCCCCAGTTGATATACGGGGCAATCCGCCAGGGCGCCCGATCGTACACCACCTGAATCCCGGCGGTGGGCAAAAAGTAGCTCTTTCCCGTTGCCAGCAACTCCTCCCGAAATCCCAGATGGGTTTTCCAGGTCAGATACTCCAGGTCGTTGACGGCGTTGCGGAAAGCCAGCACCGCCGCCAGGCTCCAGCGATTGTCGTACAGCCCGGCGCGATACAGAGCCAACGCCGGAGAAGCCCCCTGCCGCCGATCGGTGCGGCGATCCAGTTCATCGTGGAAATACTCCGCCAGCACTTGAAATTCGTTTCTATCGGCCACGAATTTCTTCAACAGTTTCACATCCAGGCGACGGGTGAGCAGGGAAGAAACGTCCCGAACCTCGCTTTGCCGGGCGTCCTGTAATTCCACCGTATCATCGCTATACAGATAGTTCACTTTTATATCCACTTCGGGAATGCCCAGGAGGGAACCGGTGTAACTGTTCACCCACAGGAAATTCCGCCGGTCGGTTCGGCGAAAGGGGCGGCGATAATCCAGAAAATAGCCGATAAACCGGCTGCTGAATTCCCCTGCATTCAGATAATAGGTAAAACTCAGGTGATGATTCTGTTTTTGAGTGTCAATCTGCTTGCCGGGGGTCTTATCGGAGTATTGCTCTCCGGGGAAGTATTCAATCTCCGGCTTCAGGGTGTTGAATTGGCCGAAATAGTTGAGCAGGATCCGGCGGCCTATGGGAAAGGCAACATCGCCGACCAAATACCGGCTGCGAAAGCTGCCCACCTTTCCCTTCAGCAGAACCCTTCGCTGCTGATCCCTCCGGGTGATGATATTGACCACTCCACCAAAGGCGCCGCTGCCCAGCAGAGTCAGGTTGGGCCCCTTCAATACATCAATCCTTTCGATACTTTCCGGGGAAAGGATGGACAGATCGGCGGCGTTGTCCAGCCCCACGTTGTTGATGAGGATCCCGTCCACATACACATTCACTTCTGCGGGATCGCTTCCCCGGATCTGGATGCGCCGCCCGCTGATGTCGTTGCCCTCGATGCGCACCGAAGGTACGGTCTTGAACAGATCACCGATCTCGCTGGTGCCGCGCAGCTCGATGGTCTGAAGAGTGATGGCGGTACCCGCATGGGGAATCTCCTGCTTCACCAGATCAATGCGATGCGCCCGCACCACGATGGAATCTTCCCGGATGGTCAGAGGCTTCAGTGCCACGGTGCTCCCATCGGCATAGTCGGCCAACGCCGCCCGATAATCGGCGTAGCCGACGAAGCCGATCACCAGGGTATCGCCGGGTATCGGGAACTCCAGCACCAGGTGGAAGCGGCCGTCCTCTCCGGTTTCCGTCCCCCGGCGACTCTTCACCAGATAGACATTGGCCCCTTTCAGCGGCTGACGAGTGCCGGCGTCGATGACCGTGCCGGTGAGTTCGTGAGGTTGGCTCAATAGCGGCGAGGAGAGAAACAGGCAAAGTAAAAGGGTGATAGGAAGGAATTGTCTCATTGGAATAGAAGGACTTGGGTTCAGGATGCCGCGCAGGAGCGCTAGACTTCTCTCCTTCCACCGCTCCTGCGGTGGAAGGAGAAACCAAACAAGATAGCAACAGGGAAGACTCGTTTCATCGCGATAGAAGGGGTTGGGTTCAGGACACGGTGCCGGAGCGCCGTTTCTCATCGGCGGCGCAGGGCCTGCTCAAACTTCTCGGCCAGAGAGGGATCGGCGCCGGTGATTTCACTCAGAAGTTGCAAGGGCGAAGGCGGCGGCTCCTGCCACAGCCATTCCACCATCAGCCAGAATCCTTCCAGCACTTCACTGGTAAACTTCCCCGAAGAACCACTCAAAGCCAGCCGGTAATTCCCCTGTTCATCCAGCAAGTAAAACTCCGCCCGAGGACGCCGGGGATCCAGCAACCAGTATTCGGGAATGCCCGCCTCCTCATACTCATAGAATTTTTCTCCCCGATCCCGACCGGCGCTCTCATCGGAAATAATCTCTACCACCATATCGGCCGGGCCATCCAGGTAGGTCTCCTTCAACCGATCCAGATGTGCCTTCGCCACGAACAGCAAATCCGGTTCCCGTCCGGAATGCGCGAGTTTCATCTGGAATGGGGGTACAAATATCTCACCCAATCCCAGAATTTCCACATATTGGCCTACCAGCCGATCCAGGAACATTACCAATCTTTGATGCTTTTTCGATGCCGGACTGTACATGACCACCTCTCCATTTACCCATTCCGCCAGCGTATCCTCATCCGCCCAGGCGAGGAACTCCTCATAGGCCATCCGGCCGGGAACGCTTTCCCCATTCAGGATTTCTCGTACCCGACGACGCAATTCTTCCTCGGTTAAATCAGGGGTCTGCAACACTTCCAAAACTTTTTCTCTCAAAGCATTCATTACATTCCCCAATGTTGCAATACTTACTACTCAACTTGCTCATCCCACAATTATTTGTACAACCAAGAAAGGTTTGTGCTGATTAATAGTTCATATTTCTTGATATGATGAGTCGTTTTCATCAAAATTTTTTCATATTCAAAACCATGTTTCCGGGCGTATTCTCGAATTTCTTCCGTATCATCATAAGTCATCAAAAAAGTACCCCGAACTTCTTTCATAAGCAAAAAGAGTTTCTCGTGGTCAATGTCAGAATATGTGTAAAGCCGCTTCCCGGCAACGGTATAAGGTGGATCAATGAAAAAGGCTACCTTCTCATCACCGGTGGATGTCATGATCACTTCCAGACCATCCCCCTGAATAATCTGCAATCTGTCTCGATATTGGGAAATGCGCAAGATTCTTTCGGCCAACGTTTTCGGATACCATCGGGATATCAGCCCTTTGCCATTTTCTCCATGCTTAACCCTTCCGGCCCCCTGTGCAAGGATTCCCCCACGATTGATCCGGTTATGGAGCATCACAGCAAATGCCCTGTCACGAATACTTTCATTACTTTTTTCCAGCACACGATTAATGTTTTCTTCGGTAAAATCAAATTCCACAATCTGCCGGGCCAACCATGGACCGTCCCCACTTATAATGGTCTGCCATAGAGAAGCAATATTTTCATCCTTTTCCACCAGAATTACTTTTTCAACCCACCCTTCAATTGCCGCTGCTAATCCGACACTCGCTCCTCCGGCAAACGGCTCGATCAACAACTTACTTTCTTCGGCCTTTAACCACCTTTTGGCAAAGGGGTATAACCAGGTCTTCCCACCGGAATATCGTAAAGGACTATACTGCGGCACCAATGCAACATTGGGAGCCACAAAAGAATCTCTCTCTCCAAACAAATTCAATTGTTTCTTCATCGGTGGATTATTCCGTTAATAAAACATCTGTTAACACCGGAGCATCGGGAGGATTATCCCGTTCCTGATCCACCTCTGTATGCTTTTCGAGATTATCCGGAGGATAACCAAACACTTCTGCCAGGGGATTCGTCTTCATC
>CAYQGB010000342.1:0-4274 GCA_964416895.1 uncultured Calditrichaceae bacterium | reverse complement strand
AATACGCAATACGAAATACGCAATACGAAATACGCAATACGAAATACGCAATACGTTATTCAGCTTCCCTTACAGCCTGAATGTCTACGGCCTACGTACCTTGCAAGTATTGGAAAGGAGCAACCCCCATGGCGACATCCGTCAGTGCTTTCGTGCATCACACCGGATGGCTGGAAACGCCCGATCATGTGCAGTTATTTCATCAACTCTGGATTCCCAAAAATACTCCCCGGGCGGCGATGGTGATCATCCACGGATTGGCCGAACACAGCAGCCGCTATGTTCACGTGGCCGATGCGCTGGCCCGGGAGGGCATTGCCGTGGCCGCCCCGGATTTGCGAGGCCATGGCCGTTCACAGGGACGCCGCGCCTACGTTCCTGCCTTTGATCTGCTCCTTCGGGATGTGGAGATTTATCTGGAGCGCGTGAAGGAGGAGTTTGCCGGGTTACCCCTGTTCCTCTTTGGTCACAGCATGGGCGGGGCCATCGTTGCCCTGTTCGGAATCACCCGGCAACCGGATTTCCTGAACGGGTTGATTCTCAGCGGCGCGGCGCTGAAGATCAGCGACAGCATCTCTCCCCTGCTGGTCAAACTCTCCGCGTTCCTGGGAACCGTGCTCCCCTGGCTGCCCACCGTCAGGCTGAATCCCGACCATCTGAGCCGGGACACCGATGTGGTGGAGATGTATTCCACCGATGAACTGGTCTATCACGGCGGCACTCCCGCCCGCACCGGCAGGGAGATCGTGCGGGCTACCCGCCGGATTCAGGAGGCGGCGGAGCAACTGACCCTGCCCGTGTTGATCATGCACGGCACCGGGGATCAAATCACCGACTTTCGAGGCAGTCAGTATCTGTACATCCATGCCGGTTCCACCGACAAAACCCTCAAGCTGTATGATGGATTCTACCACGAAATCCTCAACGAACCTCAGAAGCATCTGGTATTGAAAGATCTGCTGCATTGGCTGGAAGAACGAATTTAGCCACCGGCACGATTTCCCCGCTTGCGTTCGCCGGGGGAGAAAACTAAATTGATGCAATGTCGGGATTTTGCGGTTTCAAAATTGATCACGTTCAGGTGTACAGAGGGCCATGGATCGTTTTAAACTGGTTTCCAAATATCAACCCACCGGGGATCAGCCCCAGGCCATTGACCAATTGGTGGAAGGCCTGAACCGGGGGGAACGCTTTCAGACCCTGCTGGGCGTCACCGGCAGCGGCAAGACCTTCACCATGGCCAATGTGATCGCCCGGGTCAATCGCCCCACGCTGGTCATCTCCCACAACAAAACCCTGGCCGCCCAGCTCTACGGCGAATTCAAACAATTTTTCCCCGAAAACGCGGTGGAATTCTTCATCAGTTACTACGACTATTACCAGCCGGAAGCCTACGTGCCTCAAACCGACACATACATCGAAAAAGATAGCTCCATCAACGAGGAGATTGATCGACTGCGCCTGAAAACCACCGCTTCCATCATGTCCCGGCGGGACGTGCTCATCGTCGCCAGCGTCTCCTGCATCTACGGCCTGGGATCGCCGGAAGACTATCAACAATTGGTGGTGCTGCTTAAGAAGGGCCAGGAGATCGACCGGCGGGAGCTGTTCGGAAAGCTGGTGGATATCCACTATACCCGCAACGACCTCAGCCGGGAACGAGGCACCTTCCGGGCCAGAGGCGACGTGATCGAAATCTTTCCTGCTTACGAAAAATACGCCGTGCGCATCGACACCTTCGGCGACGAGATCGAATCCATCCAGTATCTGGATACCACCACCGGGGAAGTGGTGGAAGAGGTGGATCAGGTGGTGATTTTCCCCGCCAGCCACTTCGTCACCACCGAGCAGAAGTTGAAGCGGGCCATCGTGGCCATCAAAGAGGAGTTAGCAGAACGGTTGAAAGAATTGCGATCGCAGGGGAAACTCCTGGAAGCCCAGCGGCTGGAGCAGCGCACCCTGTTCGACATCGAGATGATGGAAGAACTGGGCTATTGCAGCGGAATCGAGAACTACTCCCGGCACCTTTCCGGGCGCAAACCGGGGCAACCGCCCTACACCCTGCTGGATTTCTTCCCCCCGGATTTTATCTGCTTTGTGGATGAATCCCATCAGACCTTACCCCAGATTCGGGGGATGTACGAAGGGGACATCTCCCGCAAGAAAACTCTGGTGGAATACGGCTTTCGCCTGCCCAGTGCGCTGGATAACCGCCCCCTTCGTTTCGACGAATTCATGGAGCGAGTTCACCAGGTGATTTTCGTCTCCGCCACGCCGGCGCCCTTCGAGATTGAATTGAGCAAGGGCGTGGTGGTAGAGCAGATTATCCGCCCCACCGGGTTGCTGGATCCGGAGATCGAGGTGCGCCCCACCAAAGGGCAGATCGACGACCTGGTGGAAGAAATCCGCCGGCGGGTGGAAAAAAACCAGCGCACCCTGGTGCTCACCCTCACCAAACGCATGGCCGAGGATTTGACCGATTACCTCCAGGGGCTGGGCATCAAAGTGGCCTATATCCACTCTGAAATCGACGCCCTGGAACGGGTGGATATTCTGCGGGATCTGCGCTTGGCGGAGCATGACGTGCTGGTGGGCATCAACCTGCTGCGGGAGGGGCTGGACCTGCCGGAGGTATCCCTGGTGGCCATTCTGGATGCCGACAAGGAAGGGTTTCTGCGTTCGGAAGTTTCTCTGATGCAGATCGCCGGTCGGGCGGCTCGCAATGTGGAGGGCAAGGTCATTTTTTACGCCGACCGCATCACCAAAGCCATGCAGCGCACCATCGAAGAAACCCACCGCCGACGAAAGAAGCAGATGGAATACAACCGGCAGCACGGGATCACTCCCCAGACGGTGTACAAAACCGTGGAAGAGATTATGCAATCCACCGCGGTGGCGGATGTAAAAGGGCGCTACAAAACCCGCAAGACCGCCCGGGAATTCGAGTATATGGACAAACTTACCGGGCAGGAGTTGATTGAACGGCTGGAACAGGAGATGAAAGAGGCGGCGGCAAAACTGGAATTCGAGCGGGCTGCTCGCCTGCGAGACGAGATCCTCAAGCTGAAAGGACAGTTGAAGTAGCGTGCGAACCTCGGTGCGGTGGATATGGCGATACAGCGAGGAGGCAACCGGAACATCCAGGGGAACACTCACCGGGAAGGACGCCCGGCGAAGTCGGATTTTGGCGGGATTGGTGTGGAGCTACCTGCTGATGGGGCTATTCGGCATCGTCCAGGGGCAATCCGTACCCGCTGCATTGGATAGTCTGATCCTTACCGGGCAGGAGCATCTGTACCATCTAAAATTCGATCTGGCCGAACAAACTTTTCGGCAGGCGCAGGAACAATTCCCCGATTATCCCCACGGAGCCGTTTTTTTGGCCTACCTGACCGTTTTGCAATATACCATGGATTTGACCAGCGATTCCCTGGAGCAGTTGATGACCTCCCGCCTGGAGACGGCCATCCGTCGGGCAGAGGCCTACCGGAAACGGCGGGAGCAGGATCCGGAGGGGTATTTCTTCCTGGGCATGGCCAAAGGCTTCAAGGGTGTGGTTCAGGTCTCCGATCGCAGCTATCTGGGAGCCTATTTCAGCGGGCGCGGGGCCAAAAAAAATCTGGAAAAGACCGTGCGACTGGATTCCACTTTTTACGACGCTTACCTGGGGCTGGGGGTATTTCACTATTACGCCGATCTGCTTCCCGGCATCATCAAATTTTTTGCCGCTCTATTGGGTTTTGAGGGGGATCGCATCCGGGGAATGCAGGAAATGCAGCAGGCTGCGGCATACGGGCGCTATTTCAAATTGGAGGCACAACTGTTTGTGTACGGGGTGAAATATTTTCTGGAAGGCGACACCCTGATTTCGGTTCCCGGCCTGAAAGCGCTGTACCGGCAATATCCCGACAATCAGGGCATTGGACTGTTGCTGGCCTATCACTACCGGCGCTATGGATTCATGCAAAAATGCCTTCGCTACTGCCTGGAGATGATCCGACAGGAAGACCCGCCCCTGCCCATGCTGGTGAACCTGAAGTATTATAATCTGGCCGTGGCCTACTACGATTTGAACCAGTTCGCCCGCGCCGATTCCGTATTCCAATTGCTGGAAGAGATGCCCACCCCTAAATCTCGCTATTATCAGGCGGCCATTGCTCTGTACCGAGGGCACCTGGCGGATCTGCGCTTCGACCGGGAAACGGCCCTGAAATACTACCGCAAAATTAAGAAGCATAAACAGACCATGTACTGGTACAATCTGCACCACATGT
>CAYQGB010000341.1:0-4275 GCA_964416895.1 uncultured Calditrichaceae bacterium | reverse complement strand
AAAAAAATTTTCTCCCTGCGGCTTCGGCGACCTCTACGGTTGTTCCTGAAATGTGACATTGTCGAGATAGTTACAAATACACTTTCCAAAATGTCCCAACGTTTCCGAGGATTCTGTAAAATCCTCATACTCCTCGGGACTTTACGGCGACGCTTTAAAAAACCCGGCCGTTTCCTCCACCACCTTTTGCATGGCCTCCGGCAAGGTATCGCTCTCCCAGGGATGCTTTCCCCCGAAGGTATGATCCCCACCCTCGATGGTCAGCAGCTTTGCCCGGGGATTCCACCGGGACATCTCCACCGCATCGGCACAGGGCACGGCCTCATCCGCAGTGCCGTGCACAATCAGAAAGGGGATGGTCAGGCTTTTAACCGCCGCGGGAATATCCAGCCGCTCTCGATTTCGCTGAAAATCCTCGTACAACTGCCGGTACAGGGGCATCTGCTGACCGGTGCGAGCATTCACCACATAGACCACCCCTTTCTCCTGCCACTCTTTCACCACCTCCTCGGTCCAGTATTTCCCGAACTCGCTGACCGAGGCCCAGGTGGCGATCTTTTTCACCCGCCTGTCTTCCCGGGCTTTCAGAATGGTAATGCCTCCTCCCCGGCTGTGCCCGATGAGATACAGTTGCTCCGGCTGACGTTCTTCCCGGGGAACCGGAGCCTCCTCCCCGGTGATGTAATCCATCACCGCGCCCAGATCATCCAGTTCGATGGAGAAGTTGTTATTACCAAACGCTTCCAGATCCACGAATTCGGTCAAATTTTCCGGGCGGGTACCGTTGTGGGAAAAGTTGAACTTCACAAACACGAACCCCCGCCCGGCAAAGGCTTCCGCCACCAGATGCCAGTGCCCCCAATCCTTGAATCCCTTAAATCCGTGGGAAAACACCACCACCGGTTTGGGCCGCCCGTCCGCCTGGAAATAAACATCCAGAACAATCGGCCGCCCGTGCTTACCGGGAATTTGCAGATTGAGCAATCGTTCCATCCGTTATCTCCTCAAGAGTGCCATCGGTTACTCGTTTTTGGGTTCGTTTCCAACCTTCGTTCGGGAACACCTATTTCCCCTCCCACCGTCCCGACAAACTCCGGGGCAAGCAGGAGCGGCGGGAAGGAAAAACGCCGCGCTTACTTCTCCGCTTTGGCCATCCCATCTCTGCCCTCGCCCACCAAATTGGCTTTCAGAAAATCGGCCATCATTTGAAACAGGTGCAACCGATCTTTTCGGGCGGAGATGCCGTGCATCTGGTTGGGATAGAACATCACCCGAAACTGTTTTCCGGCGTCGATCAGGGCATCGATCATGTGGATGGCGTTCTGCATGTGCACGTTATCATCGCCGGTGCCGTGCACCAGCAGCAGCCGGCCGTGCAGACTGTCGGCGGCGTTTACCGGGGCGCTAAGGCGGTAGCCCTCCTCATTCTCCTGAGGCAGGCCCATGTAGCGCTCGGTGTAGGCGGTATCATAATCCCGCCAGTCGGTCACCGGGGCCACGGAAATCCCACAGCGAAACACTCTGGAATGGGTCAGAGCATACAGGGTCATGTAGCCGCCGTAACTCCACCCCCAGATGCCGATGCGCGTCGTATCCACGTAGGGCAACGATTTCAAATACGCCACCCCCCGTAGCTGATCTTCCAGTTCAATCTTGCCCATTTGTCGATAGATGGGGGTCTCCCACTCATGGCCGCGCCCGGCGGCGCCCCGGTTGTCCATCCGGAAGACGATGATCCCCTGCTGGGCCAGGTATTGATCCCACAGCCGCCCGCCGCCAAAACTGTTCCGCACCACCTGAGCGTGCGGCCCCCCATACACGTTGATAAGCACGGGATACTTCCGATGGGGATCAAAATCCGGCGGTTTGATCATCATGGCATAATAGGTAATCCCGTTGTCGCCGGTAAAGGTCAGCAATTCCGGTTCGCTGAACAGATACTCTTCCTTTACCGAGTTGTCCGGCTTCACCAGTGGATGCAACCGCCGCCCATCCGCCCGATACACCGTCACCGCGGTGTTGGTGTGCACATTGCTGAAATAATCCAGAAAATACCGCCCGTTGTGGGGCATATTGATCCGGTGGTTGCCGTCTCCGCCGGTAATCCGGGAAAAGCGGGAGCCGTCGGTTTTTACCCGATAGAGATGGCGCTCCCGGATGTCCTTTTCCGTGGCGGTAAAATAGACCCATTTTCCTTTTTCATCCACGGCCACCAGGTCTTCCACCGCCCACTCGCCGGAGGTCAGTTGCCGGAGAAGTTTTCCGTTATAATCATACAGGTAGAGGTGATTGTAGCCGGTGCGCTCCGATCCCCACAAAAACTGCTTTTTCTTTTTGAAAAAATACACGAAATCGCCCACGTTGACCCAGTGAGGATCGCGCTCTTCCACCACCACCCGGCTGTTCCCGGTGGCGGCGTCGGCGAACAGAAATTCCAGATGTTGCTGGCGGCGATCCAGGCGCATGAAGGCCACCGTTTGGCCATCCGGCAACCAGTACACCCGGGGGAAATACACGTCGGTCTCCCTGCCGGTATCCAGCCACACCGTTTGGCCGTCCTCCAGGGAAACCACCCCGATGGTGACGATGGGATTGGGATCACCGGCCTTGGGATAACGCATGTTCTTGACCGTGGGATGATAGGGCGACCAATCCACCAGGGGATAGACGGGCACCTGCGACTGATCGAAGCGCAGATAGGCGATGCGATCGGATTTGGGCGACCAGAAGTAGCCCCGGAAGATCCCTCGCCCCACCAGTTCTTCCTGATACAGCCAATCCAGTTTTCCGTTGAGGATGGTGTCGCTGCCGTCGTGAGTGAGGCGTTTTTCGGCCCCGGTGCTCAGTTCCAGCACATACAGGTCATTTTCCCGCACAAAGGCGATCCGGCGACCGCCGGGCGCGATGGTCACCTCTTCTTCCACCGCTTCGGTCTGGGTGAGGCGGCGTAACTTTCGTTGAGAGAGATTGAAATGCCACACATCTCCGCCGCCGGTCAGGATCAATCCCCCGGCATCCGGCAGCCACCGGTAACCGAACAGGGAAACCGGGGGAGATTGCTCCCCTTCCCCGGTTTTCAAATCCTCTCCGGTGAGTATCTGCTCTTCCGTGCCCTTCCGGGCATCGTAAATCCACAAACTCTGAGAACGACTTTCGGGATCAAATTTGATGTAGGAGAATTTCTTCCCCCCGGGCAACCATTGCACGCTTCGGGGCAACCCGGCAAATCCTCGATAGGAGATGGCTTCCTGAACGGTGAGGCGCTTTTTTGGCGGGGGAGAAGAGGTTTCCGCCGGTTGGGCATATCCCCACGAGAAGAATACGATAAGGCAAACAACATACAGGAACCGATGCTTCATGGGACCTCCTTACGATTTCCAGATTTCACTTGCTGGTTTAGCGAACAGTATCCGCATTTTTGGTCTCCGGAGGGGATGGATGGGATCGGCGCTGGCGGAAAATCAATCCCAATCCGATGGCAATGAGGATCAACGGCCAGAGCAATCCCCAATCGTGAATTCCGATAAGAAATAGAACGCCGAAGCCGGTAAAGCAGCAGCCGGCCACCAGCAGGCCGGTCTCCCGCCGACCCAGCAGGAACATGGCGAAAAAGCCCAGCCCCGGCCCGATGAGAAACACAGGCCACAACCTTCCCATGTGCCACCACCCCTCCAGGCTGCAATACAGGAACAGTAGCCCATAGACCACAAAAATGGTTCCCGGCATCAACTGGCTGTAATCGGTGCGATTTTTCCACCAGGAGGCCCAGAACAGCAGCCCAAAGCCGATCACGGCCAGAGGCCATAACACTTCTATCTGTTCCCAGACCGAATCCCAGGAAATATCCACCAGGCCAAAGTTGTCGGCCAGGAACACAAGCCCCAGAAAGATGAAGAAAATCCCCAGAAAAAACGATTTACGATCCATGATGACCTCCAATGATAGAGTAATCAAATTACGGAAATGGTAGAAGAAACACCAAAAGAAAATCCATAAACACAGGAGAGATCCTGTTTCCGAAAAGCCGGAAAATCGGCATAAAAAAACACCCGAAGGAAATCCATACACAGGAGCATAGACGCAAAAGGGAGGTATGGGGTTGCGGAGGGACAACTATACGCGAACTCTACTCAACGTAATGCGATTTTTATGGAAATGGAATTCTCGAGGTTTTTGCTATTCATCGTGAAACGTATTGCGTAAAACGTGAATGGAGGTTTTAGCGATTCTCGGAAGGAATCGCCACTCGGAGATGCAGGCTGGACCTCGTGAAAC
>CAYQGB010000340.1:0-4290 GCA_964416895.1 uncultured Calditrichaceae bacterium | reverse complement strand
ATATTTCTAAAAATCCTCAGTTCCGGGCAGCCTTCAATATAGAGGGAATCGCCGGACATTGCAAGCGGTAGATGAGAGGAGTTTGCTCAACCGGAGAAGTTTCTTTTTTCGGTTTACCCATCCCGCCCGGAAGATTAACTTTCCTCCTCCGCAGGAATGGCAAGAATGGAAGGCGTCATCGACGGGAAGGCACCAACCTACCGAAAGAGCAGATGGGCATGAGCCAAAGCACTTCTCCATTAGCACCGGAAGAGCTTCTAACCGCGGTGGATGGCGTGATGGAAGACCTGACCGCGTTCCGGGAGTTGCTTACCCGATCTTAACTCACACCACCCACACCGTCACCAGAATTATCAAAAACCACAGAATAAGCACCCCATAGTAGATTTTCCAGTTTTTGCCATAGCGAAAGTATTCCTCCCCGATACCCCTGCGCCAGACCAGGTTGGCAATTTTCTCCGATGAAGGAGCAGCAAAGGCCAGACTAACCGCATAGCCCACCCCGAAGGTTACCCCGCAGCCGATCACGTTCCACCACAGCCAGGATACGCCCGGCACATACAACCACAGGTACAGATTCACCAGAAACCCGGCCACAATGCCGATGACGGTTCCCCAGTCGTTGGCCCGCCGGGTCAGGATAGCCAGCAGAAATGTGGCCAGAATCGGGCCGTTTGCCAGCGAGCCGATCTTATTGATCGACACAATGATGGAGTCGGAAATATTCCCCACGAAGAAGGAAAAGGTCACGCAGGCCACTCCCCAGAAGACGGTGATTCCCTTCGACCACAGCAGCGCTTTGCCGGGATTCCCGGAAACGGCTTTCCCAAAAAATCGCTCCACGATGTCCCGCATGGTGGTGGCACTGAGGGAGTTCAGGGTAGAATCCAGACTGGACATGGCCGCGGCAAACAGGGCCACGATGATCACCCCGATGATGCCATGGGGCAAATAGCGCAGCACGAACATGGGCACCGCAGCATTGAAGTTAGGCACCTGCTCCACCACCCCGTTGTTGAGCACCTCCCGGGTCGGTAGCATGGACAAAAACTCCGGCTTCAGCACAGCAAACGCTCCGATGGCCACGCCCAACAGGCAATAGCCCACCACCACCGGGAAGCGCAGAATTCCGTTCATCACCAAAGCCATGTTGGTGTCGTCGATATGGGCGGTGGAAAGGTGGCGCTGCACCTGGGTCTGATTGCATCCATAGTAGGCCACATACAGGAAGAAGCCCCCCACCAGCATGGGCCAGAAGGCAAACGTGGCCCCATCGCCCAGCCCGTGGCCGGATATATCCAGGGCCTTCAATCGCTCGGGATCAAAATGGGCCAGCACGCCGGAAAATCCCCCGCTCAACGAAACGGCATAGTAACCGGCCACGGCAATGCCGATTACCAGAATGAGCATCTGAAGCACGTCGGAGAGAATCACGCTGCGGATTCCCCCCAGGGTATCATAAATCACCGTGACCACCCCTAATAGCAGCACCGCCAGCCAGAAGGGAATCCCCAGGCACACCTGCAACACAATGGAGATGCCGTACACCGTCACCCCGGTGCCAAAAGCCACAATGAATTGAAACAGCACGCTCAACAGCACCCGGGTCACCGGCCCCAGCCGCAGCTCCAGATATTCATATATGGAAATTACCCCCGATTTTTTGAAAAAGGGTACCAGGAAGATCATAATAAAGATCATCGCCAGGGGAACGGCCAGTTCGTATTGCAGCCACAACAGCCCTCCCCCCAGGGAAAAGGCCACGAACGCGGGAGCGCCGAGCATGGAATTGGTGCTCAACTGAGTCGCCATGGTGGATATGCCCACCGGAATCCAGTGCACCCGCTTGCCACCGAGATAATAGTCCTCTTCGTCCTTTTGCGTACGCCCGATTCGATAGCTCAGCCATATCAGCGTCGCCAGATACACCACCATAATTGCCCAATCCAAACCGTTCATGCGGCGCTCCTCAGTGTTCAAAAAAAGATTTTGGGGTTTGCCTCATTGTTTTCGCGGCTGTTTGATGAGTCAGGGGCGCAGGAGCGCCCTATCCTTCCTTCCACCGCTGGAGCGGTGGAAGGAGAAGCAGCATTGTGTTCAGCCTAATCTCAAAATATTTATCTTAAAATTTATATCATGGCTTGGCTATAGGTTTCGGCCCCGACTTACGTCCCAACGGGTTCCGGGATCTAAAGACCGATCACGCATCCCGTTTCACGTTTCACGATGACGCCCCGAAAGCCACTCACCTGGAAAAACACAACGATCCGGCATCCAGAATCTAACACCCAGAATTACCATCTCCGGAAAGCCACAAAATCCATCGGGCGGCCGGTGCCGGTCTCTTCGGTGGTTTTGACACGGGCCAGAAGTTCCGGATGCGCCGTTACCGGATACCGTTGCTTTATCGCTTCCAGAAATCGGGAAAGGGTTTGCCGCTTTTTGGCCTCCAGAGCATCTTTGGAAACGCGATCGTAAACTTCGCTCAGCGGCGGGATCACCGCCGGCTGACGATCCAGAACCCGAAACACCGAATATCCCACGGTAAAAGTGTCGATCTTCACCGGCACCGGCCCCACCAGCTCTCCCGCCGAAGCGGCAAACGCCGCTTCTCCCACCGTACCGAAGGCATCCCGGGGGAAATATCCCAGTTCCCCGCCCTTTTGGGCGGCCCACTTCCGCACCGAATACCGCTTCGCCAGTTCGGCCATATCCGCCCCGTTTTGAATAGCCCGGTAGAGCGAATCCGCCAGTCGCCGATCGCGAACCATGATCTCCCGGATGTTCACCCGCTCCGGGGTACGGTACCAGTCGATGTTTTCCGTGAAGAAGGTTTGAATCTCCGCCGCCGAGACCTCCACCGTATCCAGGATGGCCCGGCGCATCCATTCCGCTACCACCTCATCGCGAATGCGGGCGAGTTCTTCCTGCACTGCCGGTTGGTGTTGCAATCCCCGGCGATAGCCTTCCCCGGCCAGGAATTCATCCCGCACCATCCGGGCAATGGCGACGGTGATTTCATCGGGATCGGTGAGATCCGGGCGAGCGCCGGGGGGCGATTTTTCCAGCAAATCCAGAAACTGCCCCACCGTCCAGAAGCCGCCTTCAAACACCACCAGCAGGCGATCTTCCAGGTCCGCCAGATAGGAGCGCAGTTGCCGCACCTGAGCATGGGCGGGAAGGGGTTTCTCCGTCTTTTCCTCACGCAGCGCTTCCCGGGCGCGATTTGCCAGTTCCCGCACCACCGGCCCGATAGCCTGCGGGCGTTTCTCCCGACCAATGCGGTGGAGATACTCCCGGGCCAGCCGGGCTTCCTTTCGGCGGCGAATGATGGTTTCGATGTAATGCCGGCGGGCCTGAAAATTGTTCTCGGTAAGAATCAGATTCTCTGCTCGATTGACCAGTTGCACCAAATGATACCCCACCTCGGTTTTGATGGGCGCAGAGGTTTCCCCCAGATTCAGGCCGAACACCGCAGTCTCGAACCGTTCCTCCAGTTCTCCCCAGGTAACCTGTCGAGGCGTCAGCATGCGTTGCAGTTCCTCATCCGATGCGGCCACCTCCACCGCCAGGGTTTCATACGATTCCCCGTTCAGCAGCCGTTGATACAGCGCCTGCGCCTGCGCCTCCGACGGCACGACGATTTGCCGCAGGAACAGCTTTTGATTCAGCATTACAAACGCCTGTCGGGCTTCCGCTTCGGTCACCGCCACCTTATGGTGGATTTCCTGGCGGTACAATTCCTCAATGACCAGCTTTTTTTCATACCACTTCAGTAGTCGTCGAACCGGCTCTTCCTGATCTACTCCTTTCTCCAGCCCGGCCAGCGTTAGCAGGGTTTCTTCCACCATCCGGGAGAGATATTCCTGCTTGCGGGAAAGGGCATCTCCCCGGGAAGGCTTCTTCCCCGGCGGGGCCAGTTCATAGCTGATCCGAAAGTCGTGTACGTTGATGACCCGATCGCCCACTTTCGCGATCACCGTGCGGTCGGTCACCTCTTCTTCTTTCCCGCAGGAAAGCCCATCCAAACACAGGAAGGTCAAAAGCATCAGGAAGGCGAGGTTGCGGAAGGTCATCCATCTGCGAATGCGCATCGTGGTGGTTTCAGTTTGAGATGAAAAGTCATTCAATCGACTGTGAAATTTTCTACTCGTTGCTATCCCGCCCGGCAGGATAGCAACGGGATAAGGCTCGAAACCGAGTTTCGACTATTATTGGCATTCCATCCCCGCCAGGTCGCATAGGCGTGAACCTAAGCGTTTGCCTACAATTCTCTCGTTGCAAAAGGTT
>CAYQGB010000339.1:3101-4311 GCA_964416895.1 uncultured Calditrichaceae bacterium | reverse complement strand
GTTATCCGATAGCCGGTGAGGTCGATCTATTCCGTTGGAATCCCTCAAGATACAGATTATCCGCAGTCGAGAAGCGTTGCGAACTTTTCGAGGAGCGTGGGAGGCATTTGCGGGGAAGGATTTTCCGGAGCTGGTCAACAGTTTTCCCTGGCAATGGTATGCTCTGGCCGGTCATCATCCGCATGGCGACCTGCACGTGGTGGTCTTTCGAGAGGAGCAAAGGCTGCGGGGTATTCTGCCGTTATGCCGGGTACGTTCCACGTTTTCCCGGATGCCGGTGTGGAAGTACTGCTTCCCGGAACCCCATATCGGACAAACCACCCCTCTGATTCCTTCCGAACATATTCTGGGCTGTTTTCAACGGTGGTGGGAAAGGCAAGAGTATTTTCCAACCGATTTCCATCTGATCAACCTCGCCCTTTCTCCGGATCAGTGCACCGCCCTGGAGCCTTTCTGGCAACATCTGGAACGGGAAGGCCTGGCGGTGCGGTTTATTCCCAAATCAATTCGGTTCCTGGAGGTGTCTTCCCGGGAGCACTTCTGGAATGAGGTATTGAACAAACACCGCCGGAAGGAATTTCGCCGAATTCAAAAACATCTGCAATCCCAATTTACCGTGCAGGTTTTTTCCCCGGAAGCCCATACACTGGCCGCCGATTTTCAGGCGCTTTGGGAGCGATTTCTTCGCTTGTATCGTCGTAGCTGGAAACATCGCTCTCCCCGCTCGTTAACCCGCAATCCTGCAGAAGCAAAATTTTTCCGGAGCCTGATAGAGGATTTTGCCGCTCGCCGGCAGACCCGTGCGTTCTTCCTCACGCTGGATGAGCAGGATGCCGCCGCGGTGTGGTGGATTGTTCATCGGGGCGCGGTGTATGGCATTCAAACGGCGTATGATGCCCGATGGCAGGCTTACTCCCCCGGCTTGTATCTACTTCAGCGGAGCCTGCTTTCCCTGCTGGAGCAGGGGTATCAACGTATCAACTACATGGGCGCCCAGCCGTACAAGGCCTGGCTTTCCAATCGGGAGGCGCCCTATCTGGGCGGCTACATCTTCAATCGGGGATGGTATCCTCAATTATTGCACCGGTTCAGCCCCTGGGCGCGCCGGCATTTGAAACCGATAACCGCCCTGGATCCGGGGCAATTCAGTGAACCGAGCAAACAGAAAGGAGAATGGATATGAGCATTGTTCACCGACTTAAAAACAATC
>CAYQGB010000339.1:0-3001 GCA_964416895.1 uncultured Calditrichaceae bacterium | reverse complement strand
GTTATCACCGGAGAGCCGGGAACGTTGATCCTGTTCGATGGGCGGGGCATTCACCACGGAACCCCATTGCGCAGCGGAGAGCGGGTCATCATGGTAAGCTATTTCGATCGCCGATAAGCCCGGCAAAGGGAACCTTCCCTTCCCCCCTCATGCTCAAGATGGGAAAACTCCGGCCGACAATGACCCCCATCATCGGCCGCCAGAAACCTTACCCAAACAATTGTACCTGTTGCCCGCATCCTGCTAAACGATGCGGGTGTTTGGATTACACCTTGAAAAATTCCCCATCGGGTGTTATTTTGGCGCAACTTTGAACGAATGGATACTCACAGGCCAATGAAACGACGGGAGTTTTTGGGCAATTTACCGGCCCTGGGATGGTTTTTTGTAGAAGCACAGCAGGCCCTGGGCAAAACCCTGGCCGGTTGCTTCCTCCACGATAACAACTACCTGATGGTGTATCCGGTCAATCACAACCTGGGCGTTCCCGTGCCCATCTGGTGGGAATATGGGCTGGCGTACGTCTCCGCCCAAAAACTGGCCGATGCGTTTCGATTTCACACGTTTCTGAATCAGGAAAAACGCAAGCTGGTGATCTACCTCCCCCAGAACCAGGTAGTGGTGGGGGCGGATCTCCCCTATGTGATCATCGACGGGAAAGCGTTTCAGATGCCTGTCGAAGCGCTGTGGAACGAGGGTGAGATCTACGTTCCCCTTCGCTACCTGGTGCCTCTGATCAACCGATTCACCAACCTCTCCCTGACGTATGACGAAGCGCTGCTGGAACTGCGGGCCAATTCTAAAGGCTTTAACGTTGCCGGACTGACCATTGAGACCAAAAAAAATGGAATGGTCATCCGCATCCGCACTTCCCGGAAATTCAAACGAGGGGAGATCAGCACCGACATCCGCAACGACTGGCTGCATGTGGATCTGTACCGGGCCAGCGGTGATAAAGAATTGCTGGAAAAAACTCCCGGTCGGGGCATGATTCGGAAGGTTCAGGTGTTTCAATTTCCGGAGTTGCTTTCCCTGGCCTTTCAGTTGAAGAAATTTCCCCTCAGTCGGGAGGTATATCAGGATGGCGATACCGACGAGGTGGTGGTAATTCTGCGGTACAGTGAGGAGCTCCCGGAAGAGGAACTGGCCGACGACGAAGGCGATATGCCGGTGGATGAAGAAATCGAAAAGCAGTTGGCCGAGGAACGCAAGCGGTGGTTCATCGACACGGTGGTGATTGACCCCGGCCATGGGGGAAAAGATCCCGGCGCCATCGGTGTGGGAGGATTGCGGGAAAAGGACGTGGTGCTGGCCATCGCTTTGAAATTGGGGCACCTGATCCGCCGAAAACTCCGGGGGGTTCGGGTGGTGTTCACCCGCACCACCGATACATTTGTGGAATTGCGCCGCCGCACTCAGATCGCCAACGAGAACGGGGCCAAAGTGTTTATCAGCATTCACGCCAATGCCAATCGCAGCCGCCATGCCAGCGGGTTTGAAAGCTACATTCTGGGGCCGGAAAAAGGAGAGGCTGCCAGCAGCGTGGTGGAACGGGAAAACAGCGTGATCAAGTTTGAAGATCCCGGCAGCCAGCGGCATTATCAGGGGATTAATACCATTCTGGCCAAAATGATGCAGGCGGCATTTATGAAGCAGAGCGAGCAGCTGGCGGCCAACGTTCAGGAGGAGATGGCCGAGCGCCTGCGACGGTTACATATGAAAAATCGGGGGGTAAAACAGGCTCCGTTCTGGGTCATGGTCGGGGCCACCATGCCCAGCGTACTGGTGGAAACCGGGTTCATCACCAATCCCCAGGACGCCCGAATTCTGGGAAATTCCCGCCATCAGCAGCGAATTGCCGAGGGGATTTTTGCCGGCTTGCAACAGTTTAAGCGGGAATATGAAAGCACCATCTGAGCGGGGATCGGGGTATGGGGATATTGGGCCGGCCCTCGATGCAGTCGAAACGGTGAAGAGAGACAACGGGAGCACTTTCGTGTTCTGAAAATACCGATTAATGGCGGAATACCGGGGCATGCCCCAACATCTTTTTCCTGAACAGCAAAACTACTGAAAGGCTCACGCCGCTTTACAGATGGCCTCTCCATGAATCTCACTTCTTCCCATACGCTTTCCGGCAAACCAAAAGGTTCGGGGGATCCGCGTCCCATCGGGGTGTTTGACTCCGGTATCGGCGGGTTAACAGTGGTACGGCAGTTGATGGCGCTGCTCCCCCGGGAGAGCATTTTGTATTTCGGGGATACCGCCCGGATTCCCTACGGTTCCAAATCCGTGGAGACGGTGAAGCGATTTTCGCTGGAAATCGCCTATTTTTTGCTGGAAAAAGGGGTGAAAGCCGTTGTGGTGGCCTGCAACACCGCCTCGGCCCTGGCGATTCGATTTTTGAAAGAGGTGGTACCGGTGCCGGTGATCGGGGTGATTCAACCGGGGGTGCAGGCGGCGGCGCAGACCACTCGCAGCGGAAAGGTGGGGGTTATCGGCACCACCGCGACCATTCGCAGCAACGCCTACTATCGGGAACTGCTGGCGCTGAATCCTCAACTGCACGTGATCTCCCAGCCCTGCCCCCTGCTGGTACCCCTGATCGAGGAAGGCTGGATCGAAGACGACGCCACCTACCTCATCGTGCGGCGGTATCTGCATCCCATGCTGGATAACGGAGTGGATACGCTGATTCTGGGATGCACCCACTATCCGTTGTTGAAGAACGTCATCCGGCGAATCGTGGGCAGCGAGGTGGCGCTGATCGACTCCGGGGTGGAAGCCGCCCGGCAGGTGCAGCATCTGCTGGAAGAAGCCCAACTGAGCGCGCCATCCCGGGCGGTGCCGAAACACCGGTTCTACCTCAGCGATTTGCCCTACAAATTTCAGGAAATCGGCGAGCGGTTTCTGGAGCGTAGCCTGCCCCATGTGGAAACGGTGAATTTTGAGGAATTTATCGTGGAGAAAGGAACTGCGTTCTGGGAGCAGTTTGAGGAGG
>CAYQGB010000338.1:0-4311 GCA_964416895.1 uncultured Calditrichaceae bacterium | reverse complement strand
GGAATCTCCGATTTGGGGCGGTCGATAATGCCCTGACGGTACACTGCATCCAGAGCCTTCCCAAGTTCTCTGGCCAGCCGACTCAGGGTACCCCTATGCGCCAGCGAATCCAGCAACCCCAACTCCCCTCGATGGAGAGTTACCCCATAGGTGTTTTGAAATCTGAGCAACAGACTGTCCAGCCGGGCATTGGCGGCGGAATCCAACCCCGTTCCGGAAGGCCGAAGTAGTGGTCGGGTTTTCAGGAAGTTGTTTAGCTCATCAAAAAAGGTGTTCAGGGTAATCTGCTGCACATTCCCGATCTCGCTCAGTCGATCGAACACCGGGGGAACTTTCAGTCGGGCCTGGGCCCGCTCCTGCTCCAATTCTTCCGGGGTTTTCTGAATTCCGAACTTGAATGGAGCGATGATCTCCTCCGGAGCGATACTTCCCACGGTAAGGTTGCTGTATTCAAAGGGTCTCTCCGAGGGCAGCATCCATACAATCAGGACAACCGACACGATCCCGTAGAGAAACTTCACCAGCAAATTATCCAGGGAAACGCCAAACCATCGCGTGGCTTTCAGAAATCCCAGGATGGTTTTCCAGAGTGTCTGGTTTGTTTTCATAGTTCACTCAAATGGTAAAGTGCCACGCCTATTTTAAGGGAAGGAAACCTTTGGGGAAAGTTTATTTTTTAGAATGAGTCGATGTCGTGAAAACTATCCACGCGCTCCGATTCCAATACTCAGGTGCAATGTTCCGGCAAAAGTTTTACATCGCACCCCGGATTCACAGCCCTTCTTCACCAAATAAAAAAGGGGGGGTATTTAAAGCAAATCGATAAGCCGAATTCTGTATCCCGCCACGGCGGGAGGGTGATCATTTATCTCAGCGGCCTACCCGGGAGTCCATCCCGCCGGTGAGGCGGGAAACGGAGCGAGCCACTCCGTCCTTCCCTGAGGAAGGTCCTCCCCTATTTGGCCTTGCTCCGGATGGGGTTTGTCCAGCCCGGTCATTGCTGAGGCAGTCGCCCTTCCTCTCGGAAGCCGGCTGGTGGGCTCTTACCCCGCCTTTTCACCCTTACCCCACACCCAATGGCAATATTGCATGATGATGAAATCTGGAGATTATTCAGCAGGGGAAAAATTTGTGCATAAAAAAATCCATACCATTGAGTGCAGGGCGGTATGGTTTCTGTGACACTTTCCGTCCTGCGGCGCTTGGGCACCGCAAGCCCCGGATTCTCTCCGGGCATCCTGCTCTACGGAGTTCGGACTTTCCTCTCCCCTTTTCCCGACACAGGGCCGGAAAAAGGCAGAGCGATCACCTGATTTGCTCTAAATACTCCCCACTTTTTATGGATAATCTATAGTGGTTAAAGCAACTTCGACGTTTCTCGCTCGCCTTCTGGGAATTGTATTCCTCACAGTATTATTCGATATATCGGGTGTACCGGGGCGGTTTTCTCTTTCCGCCTTTTCCAGATCTTTACCTTCCCCGGTGATATGCTTCGATAACCCTTTCGGTTCCTTTCGGCAGCCGGAATCGGGGATTACTGATCACCGTTGGTGTTGTCCACCCATACCAGAATCCGGCCACAGTATTCGCAGGTATACAGTCGCTCGGCTTTGCGAATTTCCACAATCTTTTGCGGGGGAATGGTGGAGAAACAGCCCCCACAGGAACCCCGCTGCACCGGAGCGACCGCCAGCCCGTCTTTGGCATGGTGAATCCGCTCATACTGCCGGAGATAACGTTGATCGATCTGCCGGGCCACCTGCTCCCGCTGCGCCCGGATGCGATTCTCTTCCTCCCGGGTCTGAAGATTAATCTCTTCCAGCTCGTTGCGGCTCTCTTCCAGTTGCTGTTCCAGCCGTTGAATTTCCTGCTCAAGTTCCTGCAACTCTTTGGAGATTTCTTCTTCCTCTTCCAGCGTCTGGATAATCTTGTTGTCCAGATTTTCTATCTCCGCCTTCTTGGTATCGATTTCCTGGGAGATCGCATCGTATTCCCGATTGTTTTTGACCTGATAGAGCTGGTTTTCGTATTTCTTCAGTTGCGCCTTGCTGGCCTCTACCTCTTTTTCAAACAGACGGCGGTCGCTTTGCAGCTTGTGAATGCGTTCCTCAATAGCGGCCAGATTTTTCCGCTTTTCCTGCAAATCCTCTTCCAGACTCTCGATAATATAGGGCAAATCCCCTTTCTGAAGCTTGAGTTGATTGAGCCGGCTATCAAACTCCTGTAGTTTGAGCAAATTGGTCATTAATGCCTTCACGGATACACCTCCTTCTGTGTTTACACAAACAAAAAAAGGTGCACCCAATCATTGAGCGCACCTTAATATATGTATTCGGTCCTGAGACTGACGGACAATACAACGCTTTTTTCTCGGCCCTTCCAAATTCCAATCCCCTGCATTCATTCAGTGGGCCCACCAGGACTCGAACCTGGGACCAGCCGATTATGAGTCGGCCGCTCTGACCAACTGAGCTATGGGCCCTTCGTACAGCCACAAAATTTATCGGCACACACCAATTAATGCAAGTCATTTTTTTCTGTACAAAAAGCGAAATTCACTTTCCCGTGCCATTGAAGCGCTTTTCAATGTATATTTTACTTTTGCAGGGGTGTTCGCCTGGATCACATTCTGCAATTTAACGGATTTGTGAGCCGGCTTGTGGAAACTATCCCCGACAGGCGTTTTTTTACCGGGTCTTACACGTAGATACAGGATGGTATGAGTTTGATCAATTTCAAAAAGAAACAAACCCTTACCGGTTTGGCCCGAACCTGTGGGTGAGCGGCAAAGATCAGCCCGGTCGGGCTGGGAGAATTGCTCCAAAAGCTGCCCCAGGCTGAGGATCCCAACTTACTGGTGGGATACGACACCCAGGACGACGCCGGGGTCTATCGGCTGACGGATGAGATCGCTCTGGTCACTACCGCCGATTTCATCACTCCCCCGGTGGATGATCCGTACGTGTTCGGCCAGATTGCCGCGGCCAACTCCCTCAGTGACGTGTATGCCATGGGGGGGCGACCGGTAACCTGTTTGAACCTGGTGGGCTTCCCCTCCGGGAAGCTCTCCCCGGAAGTGCTGCATCAAATTGTCGCTGGCGCGCTCAGCAAGATCACCGAGGCCGGGGCGGTGCTGGCCGGAGGGCATTCCACCGATGATGAAGAACCGAAATTCGGCCTGGCGGTTACCGGTATCGTACATCCTCAAAAATACTGGACCAACGCCGGTGCCAAACCGGGAGACACATTGATCCTCACCAAACCCATCGGTAGCGGCGTGCTGTTCAATGCCAACCTGAAGAAGTGGGTCTCTCAGGAGGCCCTGCAGGAGTGTATCGACATCGTATCCACCCTGAACAAGACAGCTGCCGAGGTGATGGCCGATTTCGACATCCATGCCGCCACGGATGTTACCGGCTTTGGCCTGGCCGGTCACTGCTTCGAGATCGCCAGAGCCTCGGGGGTCACCGCGGTCATCGAAATCGACCGGATCCCCACGATGCGGGAAGCCCTGGAGATGTACCGTAAGGGAATGAGTACCGGGGTGAATGCGGCCAATCGCCAGATGGTAGAAAACCACCTGCGATTTGACCGGGAATTGCCCTCCTGGCATCAGGAAATCCTGTTCGATCCCCAGACCAATGGGGGGCTGCTGGTGGCCGTGCCCGCGCCTCAAGGGGAACTGCTGGTGGAGCGGTTAAAGGCAGCCGGAGTGTCCCGGGCCGCGGTTATCGGCCGGGTGGAACCACTACAGAAGGAAACTTACCTGACTTTCCGATAAATCACTCGATTCGCACCACCTCAATTGTGCGGGCTTCCGGCGCTCCGGGAACGAAATGCAATCGGATGTCGTACCGGGGCAGGGGTAGAAAGGAAGCGATTTTGTCCGCCCATTCGATGAGACATATTCCTTCGCCGTAAAAATAGTCCTCCAGCCCGATGTTGGCCAGTTCCGCCTCATGCTCCAGTCGATAAAAATCGAAGTGATAGACCTCCATCCCTCCGGCGGTGTGATACACGTTCAGGATGATAAAGGTGGGGCTGGTGGGCACCTCGGCGCACCCCAGCGCCCGACACAGATGTTGAATAAAGAAGGTCTTCCCGGAGCCTAAATCCCCATAGAACGCCACCACCTCTCCCGGCTGAAGCCGTCGGGCGAACTTCCCGGCGAACCGGGCGGTCTCCTCCGGGGAGGCCGTGGTAATTTTTTCTATTTGCGATAAAATGGCCTTCTCCAACATAGTTGGTGTTTGTACCTCGACAATGTCAAATTAAACCGCCCTCACCCATCCCCACCCCGACCCTCCCCTT
>CAYQGB010000337.1:0-4360 GCA_964416895.1 uncultured Calditrichaceae bacterium | reverse complement strand
ACAGCCCAGGCAATCCTGCTCCTGACAACGCATTTAACCTCAAACGGTAACGGGAGTGTTCGGCCATTAACCCCCGCTGAATGGGGACGTTTTGCCGAGTGGCTCCAGAAACAATCATTGACGCCGGAAATGCTTTTGCAGGGATCCCCCCGAACTATCCTTAAGGATTGGCGGGATACCAGAATCACTGTTGAACGCATCGAGGCGCTGCTGGATCGTGGTTCTACTCTGGCCTTTGCCCTGGAAAAATGGTTTCGCAGCGGCCTGTGGGTGATCACCCGCGCCGACCCGGATTATCCTCCCCGGTTGAAGCAACGACTCGGCAAACAGGCCCCGGCGGTTCTCTTTGGCAGCGGCAACCGCCATTTGTTGCAACAGGGCGGCGTGGCGGTGGTCGGTTCTCGAAACGTAAAAGAAGCGGATTTGCAATACAGCCGGGAATTGGGCGCCCGGGTAGCACGTTGTGGATATTCGGTAATTTCCGGCGGCGCCAGAGGGGTGGATGAAGCGGCCATGCTGGGCGCTCTGGAAGTAGAGGGCACTGCGGTGGGAGTGTTATCCAATAGTTTGCTTAGAGCCTGCTCAAGTCAAAAATATCGGGATTTTTTGAGACAAAAATCGTTGGTGCTGATCTCACCTTTTAATCCGGAAGCCGGATTTGATGTAGGCAACGCCATGCAGCGCAATAAATACATCTATTGCCTTTCTGACGCGGCAGTGGTGGTGCATTCCGGCAGGGAAGGGGGAACCTGGGCCGGTGCAACGGAAAATCTCAAAAAGGGCTGGGTGCCCCTGTGGGTAAAACGCACCGAAGATGTCAATGCTGGAAACCGTTTATTGGTTCAGCAAGGCGCCCGCTGGCTCAGTGATAAGGTTCATGAAGTGGATTGTAACATGCTGATCACGAGCAAAAATCGAGAGGGGTTGTTCCCTTCTGAGCAGCCGGAGATACACTTCCCCGGGTCTGCCGACTCCCCCAAATCGTCATCCGGGTCAACGCCCGTAGCGGAGGAGAAGAAGGAGGCCCGGGAAGTGAATAATGCCGTGAAGGAAGCACCGGTTACATACACCGTCGCCAAACCGCTTGCCGAGGTGAGCTTTTACGAGTTCTTTCTGGCTAAAATGCAGCATTTATGTAGCGACAAAGCCGTTTCGGCGGAAGAGTTAGCGCAGACATTTGGACTTCAAAGAGCGCAAATAAATGTTTGGTTAAGAAAAGCCCTGGCGGATGGTTTTTTAGTGAAACTCACCAAACCGGTCCGATATCAATGGAAGAAGGGCAGGCAGCAAGTCCTGCCTCTGGAATAGCTCCTTTCCTCACCACATCTCCGCATCCCGCCGTTGTCCGGCAAGATGCCCGACCTACTTTTGCTCAGGCATCACGTTTCACGCCTCATCCGCCGTATCACCGGAGGTGCAACCGGTTGACAGGAGAGAAGTTCGTCCAACCCGGCCCCGGAAATAAATTTTTCCTCTTGACAAATTTGTTAAATTTGTGGTAAACTTTAGTCACTCAAATTTGAGTGACGCATTGAGCAGTTGCTTCGATTTCGTTTCCACCTGTCGCCTTTCGTTTAGCAATACCTGCGGAGGCTCCCTTGAAAGCCCGATTCATCCTTCCTGTTGGCATCATTTTTTTACTCTTTTCCCTTCCCGTGCTGGCCGGTACTACCGGCAAAATTGTGGGGGTGGTCAAAGATAAGGCCACCGGCGAGCCACTCATCGGGGTCAACGTGATCGTGGAAGGCACCACCCTGGGCGGTACCACCGACCTGGACGGCAGCTACTTGATCCTCAATGTTCCCCCCGGCACCTACACGCTTTCGTTTCAGTACATCGGCTATAAGGAGGTGAAGATCTCCGGAGTGAAGGTGAGCGTGGATTTTACCACTCAGGTGAATGCGGAGATGGAGGAATCGGCGGTGGAGATCGGGGAGGCCATCGAAGTGGTGGCGGAGCGGGAGATCATCCGCCGGGATTTAACCTCTTCTCAGGCGGAGGTAACCTCGGAAGAGATCGCCAACATTCCCTCGGAGGAATTCGAGGATGTGCTGCAACTTCAGGCCGGGATTACCCGCGACGAAGGAGGCGGCTTTCACATTCGCGGGGGGCGCTCTTCGGAAGTGGCCTTTTGGGTGGATGGCGTCTCGGTGACGGATGTGTTCGACGGCAGCGTGGCGGTGGAGGTGGAGAACAACGCCATCCAGAGCTTGCAGGTCATCAGCGGCACCTTCAACGCCGAGTACGGCCAGGCCATGTCCGGAATCATCAACATCGTGACCAAAGAGGGGGGCGAGCGGCTCTCCGGTTCCATCTCCGGATATGTGGGCGATTATGTCACCGGGGCGGGCTATTCCCCCCCGGAAAGGGCCAGCCTGGATAACATCTACCTGAATCTGGATAACCTCAACGCCTCGGATATTTACAACTTTCGGTTTAGCCTGAACGGCCCGGTGCCCCTGACCCATAAGCGGGTGCGCTTCTTCGTCAATTTCCGGCGCAGCTATGACGACGGCTGGCTCTATGGGCAGCGGCGGTATCGCGCCGATGGCGATACCGTTCACGTGGGGGATCGCCTGGACGGCACCCCCGGCGACAACGCCATCGTCCCCATGAATTTCAACTCCTGGTACACCGGCCAGGCCAACCTGACCTTCCTGTTGACCGATCTGATCAAGCTTCGGGGCAAGTTTAACTTTGAGGATCGCCGCTTCCGGGAATACGACCACTTCTACAAGTTCAACCCCGATGGCGACTTCAAGAAATTTCAGCGGGGGTACAACTATTCCCTCACGCTGGATCACACCCTCGGCTCGCGCACGTTTTATACCCTCAAGTATGCCTTCTTCCGCAAGAAATTTGAACAGTATGTGTACGAAGATCCCACCGATCCCCGGTATGTGGATGCGGCCCGGTTTGCGGTACCCGCATTCAACTTCTCCATCGGGGGGCAGAAGAATCAGCATTTCAACCGGGAGACCCGCACCAGTATCCTTAAGTTTGACATCACCTCCCAGGTAAACAAGCGCCACCTGCTTAAGGCCGGCCTCGAAGCCCGGCTGCATCGTCTGGATTTTCTGGATTTCAACGTCATTGACAAAGATCAAACCGACTCCGTGTTTACCCCTGTTGTGCCCGCACCGGGAGATCCCAATTGGAATCAGTATCGCTTCAAACCCATCGAATTTTCCGCCTACGTTCAGGATAAGATGGAGTATGAGGACTTTATCGTCAACGTGGGGCTGCGCTTCGACTATTTTGATTCCCGGGGCCGGGTGCTGCGGGATCCCAGAGACCCGGATATCTTCTCACCGCTGTTACCGGAACACCAGGCCATGTCGTTGGAGGAACGGCAGCGCATCTGGTACAAAGATCCCACCCCCAAGTTCCAGATCTCGCCCCGGATTGGGGTGGCCTATCCCATCAGCGCCCGGGGAGTTATCCATGCCTCCTACGGGCATTTTCTGCAAATTCCCGAATTCCGCCTGCTGTATGACAATCCCAACTTTCGGGTCTCCCGGGCGGCGGGGGTGAACAATCTCATCGGCAATGCAGATCTGGATGCGCAGCGCACGGTGATGTATGAGATCGGCCTCCAGCAGCAGCTCACCGAAGACCTCAGCGTGGATGTCACCGGATTTTTCCGGGATATTCGGGGCTGGGTGGGTACCTCGCCCCTGAAGGAAACCTACGCCGTGGATGTGCTCTACAGCCAGTATGAGAATCGAGACTACGCCAACGTGCGGGGGATTACCCTGGTATTCCGCAAGCGTTTCAGCCACCACTTTTCCGCCAGTGTGGATTACACCTTTCAGGTGGCGGAAGGCAACGCTTCCGATCCCACCGATGCCTTCAATGACATCAAGGCCAATCGGGAGCCCCGGCGGAGCATCATCCCCCTGGACTGGGATCGCACTCACGTGCTCAACGGCAACGTGTATGCGGCCTTTGGAGGATTCGGCGTCAGTCTGTTGGGGCGGTTTGAATCCGGTTTGCCCTACACGCCCAATCCGGTGCAGGGCAGCCGGGTGGGAGCGCAAATCCAGACCGGCCTGAAAGAGAACAGCGAGCGCCGCCCCAACCTGATCACTTTTGATTTGCAGCTTTTCCGGGATTTCAAGTTTAAGGTGGGCAATCAGGAGTTGCGCTGGACGCTGTTTGCCAAAGTGTTCAACCTGTTCGACCGGCGCAACGAACAGATCGTGTACGACGATACCGGACGGGCGACCTACACCCTCCGGGCCAACGTCAGCGGCCAGAACGTGGATCCCGAATTCCTTATCCAGCCGCACTTTTTCACCCAGCCCCGTCGGGTGCAGGTGGGCTTTTCGATGGATTTTTAGCGGTTAAGGCAAACAAT
>CAYQGB010000336.1:0-4388 GCA_964416895.1 uncultured Calditrichaceae bacterium | reverse complement strand
CTACGGTTGTTCCTGAAATCTGACATTGTCGAGCTATTCAGCAAAGCCAATACCCCCCTGTCACACTGATTCCGTCGGGGCGGAATCAGTATGACCCGGCAAAAAGCAGACAATGCTCTGGAAGCAACCTGAATAGTGTTCTTTCAAGTTTAACGTGACGGGTTCCCATTGTCATTCTGAGGGCTGCCGCCGGGAAAGTGCCGGCTTTATGTTAAAAGCTGCGGCTTCAGAAACACTAATGTCATTTGCAGGAGTGGTGTCGAAGCGGCAGCCCGAAGAATCTCTGGATTGCGTTCAAGATGACAACCCGTCATCCAAACCTTGAAAGAGCAATAGTTACTTTTAATCTTTTTAACCCTTCATCCCCTCCGGGCACTTTTCCCCCCTGTTCACCCCAATTATAAAAAATTTTTCCCAATGTAATCCATAGCGCACATATGCGACAATGGCCTGAACTATTTTTGCCCCCGGCCGTTAACAGGTTGGTTTCAATTTACAGGGAATATCTCAAGGATGGAATTATCCAGGAAGGAGGGATCATGAAAGATCCGCGAGTTCAAAAACTGGCCGGGGTGTTGCTGAATCACTCCATTCAACTGAAATCCGGTGAAAATGTGCTGATCGAAGCTTTCGATATGCCTCCGGATCTGGTGAAGGAACTGGTTCGTCAGGCCACCGAAATGGGCGCCCGCCCGTATGTGTGGATCAAACAAAACACCATCACCCGGGAGCTACTGCTGAACGCTTCCCCGGAGCAACTGGACCTCATCGGCAAGATGGAGCTGCGATGGATGAAACAGATGGATTGCTACATCGGCATCCGCGGCTCCCTGAACGTCAACGAGCTATCCGATGTGCCCCCGGAAAAGATGCGACTGTACGAAGAACACATCCTCAAGCCGGTGCATTTTCAGGAGCGGGTAAACAATACCCGGTGGGTAATCCTGCGCTATCCTTCCCCCTCTTTCGCCCAGCAGGCCACCATGAGCACCGACGCCTTCGAGGATTTCTTCTTCGATGTGTGCACCCTGGATTACAGCCGCATGGACAGAGCCATGCAGCCGCTGATCGAGATCATGCGCCGTACCGATAAGGTACACATCAAAGGCCCCAACACCGATCTGCACTTTTCCATCAAAGGCATCCCCGTGGTGGGTTGCGCCGGTACCCACAACATCCCCGATGGAGAAGTGTTCACCGCCCCGGTGCGGGATTCGGTGAACGGATACATCCAGTTCAACACCCCCACCATTTATCAGGGGGTGCCCTTCTCCGATGTTTACCTGCGATTTGAGCAGGGCAAAATTGTGGAAGCCCGGGCCGACAAAACCGAGCGGCTTAACCGGATTCTGGACACCGACGAAGGCGCCCGGTACATCGGGGAGTTTGCCCTGGGGTTCAACCCTTACGTCACCCGCCCCATGCTGGATATTCTGTTCGATGAAAAGATGGCCGGTTCTTTTCACTTCACCCCCGGAAACGCCTACGAAGACGCCGACAACGGCAACCGTTCCGGGGTTCACTGGGACATGGTCATGCGCCAGACGCCGGAAGTGGGCGGGGGCGAAATCTACTTCGACGGGGAACTAATCCGCAAAGATGGGCGATTCGTTCCTCCGGCGTTGCAAGGGCTGAATCCGGAGCATTTGCAATAGCACGCCACGGTGGGTTTTGGGAGGATTATCAGACGGGCGGCGCCTTATCGGTTCCGCCCGTTTTTTGTTACAAAAACTGTTTGATTTAGTGGCAAAATGGCGTATTTTCCGGCCTTCGTGGTTTAACACTGACGGCTTCAGGAGGTTTGCAATGGCTTCCGATGTAATACATGGCAAAAGCTTTACCACCACCCGGCTGGACAAGCTGGTGAACTGGGCGCGCAAGAATTCCCTGTGGCCCATGCCCTTCGGCACCGCCTGCTGCGGGATCGAGTTGATGGCCACCCTGGCCTCCCGGTTTGATCTGGCCCGGTTCGGCGCCGAAGCCATCCGGTTTACTCCCCGCCAGTGCGACCTGATGATCGTGGCCGGACGGGTGGCGATCAAGGAACTGCCCATCCTCAAGCGCATCTGGGATCAAATGCCCGAACCCAAGTGGTGCATCTCCATGGGCGCCTGCGCCTCTTCCGGGGGAATCTTCGACACCTATACTCTGGTGCAGGGAGTGGATCGGTTCATCCCCGTGGATGTGTACATTCCCGGATGCCCTCCCCGCCCGGAAGCGGTGATCGACGCGGTGATGAAAATCCAGAAGCTGGTGGAAACCGATACCTGGCGGGATTACAAGAAAGAAAACATCGAACGGTGGCGAAAGCAAAAGATATACACCGGGCCGAATTTTCCCTGGGAAACCCGATAACCGACAACGGTCTCAGGCATCCCCGGAAGACAAATTCGCCAGGTTGATGATCTTACGAATACAAGATTGCCCTCCGATCCTGCCCATGTGCCTGCAAGAAATTCAGGTGCATGGGCATTCTTATTCCAAGCTTTCAGGGTATACCGATGAACCGACTGACAGATTTTCGGCTTCCCACTATCGACGGGGGAACGCTTTCCCTCTCCGACATTCAACAGCGCCCGGCAACCCTGCTGGTGTTTTATAAGGCGTCCTGCGACACCAGCGTATACGCCCTGAAGCTGCTCAACGATTTTGGGCGCCGCCGGACATCGTCCGATCCGCTTATCTATCTCATCTCCCAGGATCCGCCCGGAGAAACCGAAGCCTTCATCCGCCGGGAATCGTTGCGTCTGCCGGTAGCGGTGGATTATCCGGAGTATCGGCTTTCCCGGCAGCTGGACTTCCGCAGCGTGCCGGCCTGGTATCTGGTGGATGGGCAGGGAAATATTCCCGGCCGCAGCGAGGGATTTGTTCGGACCGAGGTGGAGCATCTCCTGGAAGAACTGTTCCGGAAGAACGGGCAAGACCTTCCTCCGATATTTGCTGATCCGGAGAGCGTGCCGGCCCTGCGCCCCGGCTGAAGCGCCCGGCATGTGCATTTCGGAGAAATGCCCCGATAATCGCTCAAAATTTACCCGGAAGCCGTTTTGTGATACCTAACGCTCCGCCGTTTTCCGGATATGTTATTTATATCCCCGGATACCCCGGAAACGCTTAGAGGCAATTCCGCCTTAATTCATTCAGGAAAAATGCGATATTGCCTCTATCGCTCATAAATCGGTGACAGGCCATGATCGACATTCACAACCACGTCATCTACAAGTTTGACGATGGACCGCAGTCGCTGGCGGAATCTCTGGACATGCTTCGGGTTGCCGCAGAGCAGGGCATTACCGACGTTTTCGCCACCTCCCACTTTTCCGAGATCATTCCCCCGGAACTGGAAAAAGATTACTTCACCAAGCTGGAAATCCTCCGGGGGGAAGCTCATCTGGAAAAAATCCCCGTTCGCATCCACTCCGGCGGCGAGATGTTCTACCATCACTTCCTGGATCAAACCGTGAAACAGACCGGGGTGGGCACACTGGGCAAAAAGGGATTATACGTGCTGATGGAATTTCCCATGTTTCTGATGCCCACCGGAGCAGAGGAGATCCTGTTTAAACTGACCACCGATGGGTATATTCCCATCGTGGCCCATCCGGAGCGCTATTCGGCGGTGCTGCAAAAGCCCACCAAAGCGCTGGAGTTCATCAAATACGGGGCGCTGTTGCAGGTCAATGCCGGGAGCGTTTTGGGGGACTTCGGGCGGGAGGTGCAGAAGATCGCCTTGTGGCTGGTGGAAAACGGCTACGTGCATTTCCTCGGCTCCGATGCCCACGCCCCCCGGGGCCGCACCTTTCGGATGAAAGAAGCCGCAGAAGCCCTGAAAGGCCGCATCGAGGAAGAGCAGATCCACAATCTGGTGGAGGGCAACCCTCGCAAAATTCTGGAAAACCAGCCCCTGGAACCGGCCTCCCTCCCCGACACCACCGAAGCCGAAACCGGTTTCTTTCGGCGGATGAAAAAAAAGCTTCGGTTGGGATGAGGGGGGTACTGTCACCTGAGATGTGAGAATCTCCGGAATCCTTATCCTTCGGCCGGTTCCGTGGTAATGGAAAATAAAATGGAGAAACGGAGAAACAGAAAGCGGAGGGATTGAAAGGGAGCGAAACCGGAGTTTCGCGAATTATCTTGTTCCCAAAGGGACTCTGGGAACAAGATAAAAACGCCAACGGCGTTTAAGGAAATAGCCCGGTGCAGAGCGCCGGGAAACCAAGTAACCGTTTTTTCACTTCAGGAACGCCAACGGCGTTCAATAAATCGATGGGAAACATCCAAAAGCACCGACGTTAGGTGAACCCCTTTACGACTTCCCCCGCCGCAGCGCATGGGCGTGAACCTAACGATTGGGCACGTTTCTCTCGTTCCAAAACTCTGTTTTGGAACGC
>CAYQGB010000335.1:0-4407 GCA_964416895.1 uncultured Calditrichaceae bacterium | reverse complement strand
CTCAGAAATTCACATCATACCGCCCCAGAAATACCAGATCCTGATAATTCCGATCTCCGGAATATTTCACCAGATCCACATTCAGCGATAGCCGCCCATACGGGATCAGGGAATACACCAGCCGCCCATTCAGAAAGGTGCGTTTGTAATCGGTACCGGGAACCCCGCCCAGGTTATCCTGAGAAACCGAACCATACTGCCCGCCGGCAGAGAGGGTCAGGGCATCGTTGCGGCTCAGCAAAGAAGTGAGGCGGTATTCCAGCCCTCCCCCGAAGGAGTTCAACTGCAACTCGGTGGGACCGGTCTGAAAAGTGTTTCTGGTTTGTTGAAACATGAAATCCAGATGGGTTTTCAGGGGAATGCGGTACTGGGTCTGCACGATGACCGAGACGGTTCTGGACAGGTTATCCACTCCGGTGGAAATCTTGTCCTGCCGGTCATAGTTCAGCACGTTGACGGTTATCCGATTGGTGGCGCCGGAAAAAGGAACCGCATAGCTGGAGGAAAAATTCACCGTCAGGGTGTTGTTATCTTCCGGGCGCACGAAGGAGGTTCCGCCGGAAGCTTCCGCGATCCCGTTATCTCGCTGGTAGTTGTTCAATCCCAGGGTAAAGGAAGGCAGATTGTTCCGGGGGAAAAAGGACACGTTAAAGGCCACCGTGCGGCTGGTGATGGTCGCCGGTTTGGTCTCGGTCAGGTTGTTTTTATACTCCTGATAACGCAGGTTCAGGAACAGTTGATTTTGAAACAGCCGGATGTTGTCGATGACGGTAAATCCCCGGTTGTCCCGCAACAGGAAGGGCTGCCCCAGACTGTGAAATTCATCCTGCACCGATTTGTAGGAGACGCTGAGGTTGTTGTTCAACACATTCAGGGTAAGCCGCCCCTGGTAGGCGATGGCCGGTTTGGGGATCAAATACTGGTTTACCGTAATCAAGCTGGCGGCGATGTCGTACACCTCCTGGGGAATATCCAGGTCGTATTTGTCTCGCAGCGTATCCAGAGGGATGTCCTTTCCATCCAGAATGTTGGGGTTGTAGGAGAGGAGGTTGTAGCTCCCTTCCAGCACCAGGCGCCGGTTGGGAGTGGCGATATACACATCCGCGCCCACCCCGGCGCTTTCTTCCGGATTCCCGCCCAAAGCAATGGAGTTGACCTCATCCCGCCCTTTAACCCCGGTCAGGCCGAATTGGAACCGCTCCCTGGCCCCGAAGCTCAGCCGAAAGGCGGTCAATTTGCGGCTATAGGTGCCGGGGATGATGGTGGCGGTGCTGTCCGAGGCGATGATCTGATTGCCCTCGATAGCCCGGCGGGTGCGCCCGAATACGGCGTCGATATTCAAAAACTTCAGGTAAGCCTGCCCGTGAAATCCCCGCACGAACACGTTATCCAGTAAAAACGGATTCACCTGGGGAAAGGCATCTCCCCCGGTAAGGCGCAGGAATCGCCCGTTCCAGAACTTCCACTGGAACCACCCGGTGTACCGGTTCACCGGTTGCCGTCGAGGATCTTCTTCGTTGGTCACATACACCCGCCCTCCCAGGGAGATGGCCTCGGTATAGCCGTTGAGGGTTAATCCGGAGCGGCGGAAGCGGCGGATTTGCTGCCCATCCACCAGTTCCTCGTTGCGGAGTTCGGCGAATAGTTGCCCGGATACCTGAAAAGCGCCCGGCGCCGCCGCCACCTGGCGGCCTTTTCGCGTCAAAGCGGTAAACCGCCAGGTTTTGCGGGTCAGCAGCCGCCCCACCCGATCATACAGTTCCAGCTTGATGGTGTGGCGACCGGGGGGCACCCGCCTGGGGGCAAAAGTGAGAAATTCATCAAACATCTGCACGTAACGGGTAACATCCCATTTATCCAGAAACAAACGGGTGCGCTCTTTGTCGATCAAATCCCGGATGGCAAAGAAAGAGACCGTGAGGATAAATTCATCGGTGTAAATCTGTTCGTTGGGTTCCGGGCTGATGATGACCACATCCTCATCGGAGCTGATCTCATCCTGTAAGGAGATTTGAAACACGGGGAGGTCGTCGTCGGAACGGGCGGTGGAGGCCAGTTCATCGGGGAACCGTTGATGGGCACCGTCGGCAAATTCCACGTCAAAGAAATATTCCACCAGCTCTCCCTGAAAAGGAGAGAAATCCACCGCCGCCAGATAGCGCACCCCCCGGGCATGCAGCGGTTCCCACAAAAACCGGTTTTCCCCCGCTGCCCGGTAGTAGATGCGAACTTCCGAGATGGGTACCAGAGCAGTGCGCTCGGTAAAATACAGCTCCACATGAAGCCGGTAGTCCTCATCCAGACGGGGAGTAGAAGCGAAGCTCACTTCCACCCGTTCCCGGGCCCACAGCCCCGGTAACATGGATAGCAATAGTAGAATGACGAAGAAGCGCTTCCCTGTCTTCATAGCTTATTCCTGAATTTGAATTCGTAGCACTCGGGTTTGGCCGGAGGGATCGACGAATTCGATGTCCAGTTGCCGACCGGAAGATTGTTGTTGCTCATCGGCGGGAAGATCCCCCGTTTTGGTCAGACGCACCTGGGGCATCCGATTTTTGGAGAACACCTCCGCGGTTTGCCCCTGCCGCACCAGCACCTTGCCGGCGTCGTTCTTCACTTCGATCACTCCTTCGGTTACCACATACATGGTGTGACCGGTTTGCCCGGATTGGAATACCCAGAATTTGGTGCCTTTGATGGAGGCGACCGAGGTGGGAGTGGTAACCTTTAACTCTCCTTTTTGCTTGAAGATGCTGGCAAAGAAAGCTCCGATCTCCACAAAGATGTTTTTCTGGATTCCCTTTTTGTCTTTCTTCCCCTCGATCACGCAGGAGGATTTCTCCTTGATGCGCAGCAGGCTCTTATCGTCCAGAAATTTGAGGGCGCAGAAGGCTCCCGGGCCGGTTTCGATCTTATCCCCATCCCGCAGCAACTGGCCTTTCTGGAGCTTCTCGCTTTTCAGGGAATTGGCCGCGGTAATCCATACATCTCCCCGGAACTTCAGTACCACCGCGATGTACTCATCGGCCATCAGCGCGGCGGAGAACAGTAACAGAATCAGTAATCCTAACCGAAAATATTTGGGGCGCATAGGATGGTTCCCGTTTAATCGTTAAGGATAAAAACTTACCTTTCTCACAGGTATAAAATTTCCAGCGCTTTCGCAACCGAGCGTGATGCGTGATACGTGACCTTTCTCTCACGCATCACGTTTCACGTTTTCCGCAGCACACGTTTCCTGTCAAAAACACGTCATCAATCTTGCCACCTTCTCCAAACATTCCCTGCTATCCTTAATCAATATATTTCAATGCCTTTGACCCGAGCTTTTCCCTGGAGAACCTCATTCAGAAACTGAATCAGGTCGGACACATCTGCCGGGCTGCCTTCAATGGTGATCTTTCCGTTGGGTTCATACCCCTTTTCCACCAGTTCCTGCAACACCACCTCGTATCCGGAACCCAAAATCTGCTGCAACAGTCCCAGGATCAGCTTGGCATCGTAGGAACTGCTGAGGTAATCGGCTATCTTGAAGCGGAACACGTCGCTTTCCAGAATTACTTCTCCGGTGGCAGAAGGAATGATCGATTCCACTTTCCAGTAATACACCTTTCCGAATTCTAACAACCGAATCGGCCCCACGGCATATTGGGTGAGCAGGGGGTCGTTGGTCTGGGAGGGAAATTGAAAGAATGTCTCCGGGTAGCGACGCAGTTCCAGAATGGGCGGATGGCTGAGCACGTCCTGGGTAGTTCGATCTTCGGGGAGTTTCTCGTAAATGTACACGTTGTAGGCGTCGCTGGTGGGTGCGGCGTCGGTTTGCCACTGAAAATAGGGGAAAATCGTGCTGATCTCCTGGATAGTGCTCTCGGAGACCGAACTGCCCGGAAACACCAGTTCCACCGTGGTGGGATTGGTGATGATAACCCGATTGTCCTCTTCGTTGGGATCGCCGCTGATGCAGTTGGTAAAGCTGCCGTCCGGCTGTCGTAGTCGGTAGAACAGAAACAGTTCGTATAGCCCCGCCGGCGCCCGACCGGTGTTCAGCACCTGGGATTCCAGATCGGCCACGGCGGAAAAATCCACGTTGTAATCGTTAAACTCCACGGTCTGGCCGGTCTGGGGAATAACCGCCGTGCCGGCGTTCAGCTCTTGATTGGTATAGCTGAGCACAATTCCCGGCGGAAGATCGAAGGCGTTGGATTCAGTTTGGGCAATCACCGTACCGTTGAGCCGGAATTCCAGACACAATTTAATGGTCACCGTGTTCTGGGAATTGTTGGTGATGGTAACCCGAAACAGCGCGGGGATCTGGCCGGTGCCGGTCAAGTCCAGATCTCCCAGGGGAAATATCTGCGCCCCGGGGTTGAGCATCTGGAGTTCGACGGTGATGTCGTTCTGCGCCCA
>CAYQGB010000334.1:0-4456 GCA_964416895.1 uncultured Calditrichaceae bacterium | reverse complement strand
GTTTTGGTATGAATTCCACGGCTTGCGGTACCGTTTTTTCGGCACCGGCAGGTGCAAGCCAGCACGATTTACAGGAGATGGAAAAGGATACCGAAACGCGAGGAAATATTCAAGAGGAAAAAAGCATCTGGAGGGGTTCAGAGGAGAAAATAAACCATTCCGCCGACGGCGGGACAGGTGAAAAACCGCCCCCGACGAATCGAGGGCGGCCAAAACATGGTTTCCAGAAACCTCCGGAGGGGAACGATTGAACCATACAGGCAAAGTAAATTCCGGGCAATCAGGGCCAGGGATATTGCCCCACCTCCCAGGTATTGTTGGGATCGGCGGCGGTAAACGTGTGCCTTTGGGTATCGATCAACTGCCCGTTTTTGAAGATGCGCACCGTCGCCGTGGTGCCAAAGCCCCCGGGACCGGTAAAGTTCACCACCCGCACGATGTAATTCCCCGGTACCGGCTCTATCACCGAGATATTCTCCGGGCCAAAGCCATCGATGTCATCCACATCCAGCTCCATCCCGCCCACATTACGGGCTGCGAAGAAGCATTCCACGCCGGCGGGATTGATCATGTGCAAATCCATATCGGTGCCGTCGGTATCCCAGGTCAAATTGGCCCGCATGACCGCCGCCTGCCCCTGGAAAATCACCATGACCTCATCGGAGCCTACCCCGAACTCGTTGGCCGCCTCCACCCGGATGATGTTGGTATCCGCGCTGAGCACCACCGGGTTGTTGAATATTCCTCCATCCACCGGAATCGTTTGTGACTGGCCGTTTATGGTAAGGGTGGCGGTGGAAATGGTATCATCGCTGACGGTTCCCCGCACCGGGATCACCCGCAGGGTACTCACGCTGCTGTCCTCCGGGGAACTGATTTGCACCACCGGCGCCAGAGGAAGCCCATCGCAGCCGAAGCACAGGTGGTTCTCTTCTAGAGGGCGTACGAAGAAAAATTTGCCGTCGCTGAATCGGGTAACGTGACGCTCCCGCAGGGCAATGAGAAAGAAATGCCACCCCGGATCCACTCGCACCACTCCCCGGGCCACCCCGTTCTCCACCTCCAGTTCAAAATCTCCCACGTAGTTAAAAAAATCTCCGCTGTAGCTCCTCAGATACAGCACCACATTCTCCCAGAAATCCCGTTCCCCCTGCAACACCGAGGAATCCAGAAAAGCCGTCTGGTTGGTGCCATCCCAGGCGTTCAGAAATTCCTCCGGATTTTCCCAGTGGCTCATATCCAGCACCAGCAGATTCACCTCATCAATCGCCCCGATTTTGGACAGAGCAACCGGCTCTCCTTCTCCGGGCGCCCCCGGATTCACCTGTCCCCCTTTGGGGGATCGGGTAAACCAGAAGTGGGAGCGGCCGCGTTCCACTTCCCCCAATTGCAGGCGCAGGGTGGTGCCCCGGGAGCGTTCCGAATCGGCGGGATTTTTATCGCAGGTTAGCAGCAATCCCCCCAGCGCGAAGAGCAACATCAGTAAAAGGCCATTCCATCGTTTCATGATCACCTCTCCTGAAGAGAATGTTTCTCACAGATTATCTACAGGCGCCAGTGCAGGGCAGCGCCCAATTCCAGACCGGAGATTTCTATCAACCCCGTATCCCTCAAGCGCAGCCCTCCCCGGGAGTATTTGGCGGTGGTATCCAGACTCAGCCATTTGCTCAGGTTCAGGATCAATCCTCCGCCACCCCCGGCCACCACGGCGCCGTTGGTATCGTATTCGTTCAGCAAATACAGCTTTCCATCTGCCAGGAGCTTAACCCCCAGCCACCGGCTGAGGAAAAAGGTGGTGGCAATTTCCAATTCAAACTGATCCCCGTTACTGTTCAGCCTTTCATCCTTCAGGGCCTGACCTCCCACCCGGCGCTGGTTTTTGCCTTTACTGCGATAGCGCAGATAGAAACGAGAGCTTCCCCTGCTCCACTGTTGGGCAAGCAGCAACTGGATCAGCAATTTATTCCCCGAACGGAACACTTCCGCGCCGTTCACCCGATCGGGGCCGTACAGGGTGTAAGTCACATCTCCGGTAAGGGAAAACCGCTCCCCTCCCAGATCCACCCCAAAGGTCAGATCCACCTCATTGCCGGGATCGTACACCAGGCTGCTATCCTGCAAGGGGTGAAAGTCGCCGTTGTACTGGAAGCTGGCGCCGGCGCCGATCACCATCCAGTCACCGATTTCCCGGGCAATCACCCCTCCCACGTTGAACCCCAGTCCCAGGCCAAACGTGGGCGTCCGAAAATCCAGGGCATTGAGGGAGAGGGCCGCGGCCACATCGGTTTGATGCGCTTCCAGGTCGCTGTTGCCGGTGGGAAGATTGACCCCGGCGGTGAGCAGAAGGGTCTCCTGAGCCAGCAGCACCGAGGTACGAATGCGGGTATCGGTAAATCCTTCCAGTCGATTGTCGGTGGGAAAATGCTCCGCCCGGGCCGGCCCGGAGAGCACATCCACGCTAATTCGAGAATTAAGAGGCAACACCACCACCAGGGGAGCGGTCCATTCGGTGATCTCTTCCCCCACTTCCGACTCCCAGGTTTGATAATACACTCCGGTGGTGATTTCGGGGCGAAAGGCGAATTCGGTGGGCGGCGCCTGAGCCAGCAGGGGAACGGCCAGCCACATTCCCAGGCCGATCATCGCCCCCCATCCGGTGCCGAATCGGGTTACCTTGTTCATGGTGCACCTCAACCGTTATCGATTGCCGTTTTTGTTGGTGGGCAGAATAACCTCCACATCCACCGGGATTCTTCCGAAACCGCTGGCGCCGGTTTCTTCCTGAAGCGGCTTCCGGGAGTCCCGACCGGGGAGGAATCCTCCGTGGATGTGATGCCGGGCCCGGGCCAGCCGGGTGCGCCGCCGGTGATGCCGATCCGGGGCGCGGTGCCGGCGCATCTGACGCTGGAGGGTGTGCACATCCACGGCGGCGCTCTCTTCCATCCGCTGAACGCTTTCCAGATGTTGTTTGGCCAGGCCGAAGTCGGGATCCAGGGTTGCCGCCCGCTGATAAAACGATCGGGCTTCATCATACAGCCCCCGATCCTCCCGATCCAGCCCCTCGGCGTAGGCCATGAAGGCCAGCAGGTTTTCCGTGGGAATCTCCTGGATGGCCTCCCGCTCTTCCCGGGTCAGGCGAATGCCCATCTCATCCACCAGGGCGAACACCATCTGCTTTTCCAGCCGGAAGAGATCGTTCAGCGTTCCGGAGACTTCCCCTGCCGGTTTCACTTCCCCGGTGGGAGTTCCGATGAGGTGAGCGTCGATGCGGAGGGTTTTCTCATCCAGATTCAGGAAGTTGCCCATCACCAGGCGGCGGGCCCCCAACAGTTTGCCGATCCGTGGAGCCGTCGCGGGATCCACCGCTCCGGAAGCGCCCAGCCGGAGTTCATCTAACAGTTCCTGCAAGCGAATGCGCTCCACCAGCCGCAAATCGTTGACCTTGCTCAGATCGATGATCAGCAACTCCGCCAGCCCTTTTTGCAGGGGATCCAGATCCCGGTTTTCCCCCAGATTGCGGAAGTAGAGCACCGCCAGGCTGTTTTCGGGAATGCTGTCCGGATTCAGATACTGTTCCTGAGCCAGCGCCGCCCGAATCTCGGCCTCGATCTTCTTCCGGGTCAATAATTCCAGCCGGGCTTCCAGAGTCTTGCGCATGGAACTGAACCGCCCCAGGTGGATATACTGACGATAGTACTCAATCGCCCGGTCGTAATCCTCCTGCACCTCATACACCGCCCCCAGATAGAACACCGTGCGCCCATCCCGGGAATTCAGCGCATGGGCTTTTTCCAGCGCCCGCAGCGCTTTGTCCAGGGAACCCTGCCGGAAATAGGCAATGCCCAGGTCTCGCCAGACGTCGCTGTTTTCCGGGTCTTCCTGCAATGCCTGCAAAAAAGCGCCCACGGCCTCACTGTATTCTTCCGCTTCCAGATGGGTTTTCCCCTGCTGGTAAAATCCGGAAGCGCATCCGGCCAGGACGGCCCACCCGGCCAGGCACAACACCAGAACGACTAAACGATGGTAAGTGTGCATCACCAATCTCCCCAATGATCTGTTGAGAGCGTTGATTTTCCAGGAACTAACGGACAAATGAACATCCGCGATCACAGGTGCATTAAACAATATTCATTCATCGGAAGAGTTGACCGGGGTCAAAAGTGGGGTTTAAAGAGCCGAGCAGAAACTTTTGCCCCCTTCAAAAGAGAGCCTCGTAAAGGCTCGTAACTATCTCGACAATGTCAGATTAATCCACCCTCACCCGCTGTAAGGCCACCACCCTCACCCATCCCCACCCCGGCCCTCCCCTTCCCTCTCCCGCAGCTGCGGGAGAGGGAAGGGGAGGGTGCCCCCGACAGCCCCCCGGCTCAAAGGCAATTCTCACAAGTCAACACGAACCTTTGGAGGCGGAAAAACCCCGGTACCTTCGGGCTGTCGGGGCGGGAGGGGTAGGGTG
>CAYQGB010000333.1:0-4502 GCA_964416895.1 uncultured Calditrichaceae bacterium | reverse complement strand
ATTTCGATCAACGGGGCGTTTTCGTTCTAAGCTTCCGGTTGCCGAAAATTATCCGGGATCGTAACTCTTCAGGGAGGGTGCCTCAAGGGGGCGTTAATTTTATGTGCCCCCTTTCAGGGTCAAGCGAACGGAATACCGGCTTATTTTTTCAGGGCGGTGCCCTGGGCTATTCCATTCACACCCTTTCGGGGTTTAGCCGATACATTCAAACGGCTTCAACTCCCACAACCTGAACGGTTACCCGGAATTCTAACTTTTTAGAGAAAACGACAGGATATCCTCGCTGTCCTGTCGTTTTCTTTTTTTACCTCTCCGGTTCAGCTCCACTATTTGTTTTCACCATCCTTCCGACTATATTTCCGTATCAACGCATTCTTCACCGCTTCCAGAGGATAGGTTTCTTTATCCATCATATAGTGCAGGGAAATCCCATCCAACAGGGCGGCGAATACCCGGGCTTCCACCACCGGGTTGGCGATCCCGATTCGCCGCAACATGCCTTCTAATTGCTCCAGAGTCTGTTGAAAAAACTGTCGTCCCTCCCGTTTAAAGTCCTCCCATACATCGGGTTGTAGCAACAGGCCGGTATATAGCCGCCAGAAGTGTTCCTCTTTGTCCAGGATGGTGAAAGTGCGTTCGATCAGGATGGCAATCTGCTGATAGGGATCCTCGATTTCGGAGACGGTGTTCAGCACGCTCCCGATGGCGGTCAGGCCCTGCTGAATAAGCGCCTTCAATATTTCATCTTTGCCGGCAAAGTAGTGATACAGCAGCCCCTTGGAAACCCCCGCTTTCCGGGCGATGGCTTCCACGGAAGTTCCGTGGAAACCCCGGGCGGCGAAGAGTTCCAGAGCACATCCCATGATGAGGGTGCGGGTTTGATGAGAGGATTTTTGCATCGCCGGTTTCACTTCCCTGAAGTTCCCGTTTCCCCTTTTGGTTGACCGAAAGGTCAATAAAAAAATAACATTAAACCGGGTGAATAAAAAGTACAAAAAAGTTTGCGGTTATAATCGGAGATTTGTAAGTTAGCGTTGACCGTTTGGTCAATTTCAGGCAAAAACTATTTCAGGAACCGACCATGCGACATCGGATTGGGATTTTGGTGGTGACGGTATTGCTGATCCACCCGGCGTTCGCCCAGACCGCCGGGGAGATCATCAAGAAGGCGGAGGAGGCCATCAAAGGGAAGACCGCCCACGGGGTGGTGGAGATGACCATCGTGACCCCGGATTATACCCGCACGCTGAAGATGGAAAGCTGGTGGGTGGGCAACGAGAAGGCCCTGATCGTTGTCAAGGCCCCCCGAAAAGAAGCCGGCAACAAAACCCTCAAGATCGGCAACGAGATGTGGAATTATCTCCGCAACACCGAAACCACCATCAAAATCCCCCCTTCCATGATGCTCCAATCCTGGAACGGCTCTGACTTCACCAACGACGATCTGGTGCGGGAATCCAACCTCAATCGGGATTATGAACAGCGGCTGGTGGGGGAGGAGATGCTGGAAGGGGTTCCCTGCTGGAAAGTGGAATTGATTCCCCGGCCCAACGCCCCGGTGGTCTGGGGGAAACTGTATTACTGGGTGCGTAAGCCGGACTATCTTCCGGCACGGGTGGAGTATTACGACGAAAAAGGGCAACTGGTGCGCTACATGGTTTTTTCCGAGATCAAATCTGTGGGCAATCGCCGGATTCCCACCCGTTGGGTGATGTACAATAACCTCAAGCCGGGGCGACACACGGAAATCCGCCTTTTGCGCATGGAATTTGATATACCTATCAGCGACCGGATGTTCTCTTTTCGGCAACTGGAACGGTGACCGGATGCTGCTAAAACTGGCCTGGCGAAATATCTGGCGCAATAAGCGCCGCTCCATCATTACCATTGCGGCCATGAGCTTTGCGGTGATGCTGTTCGTGGCCATGCGGGGATTGCAGTTGGGCACCTATGCGGTGAACATCCGCACCTCGGTGGAGTTGTTCTCCGGCTATCTGCAACTTCAGAAAAAAGGCTATCAGCAAAATCCCACCCTGTACAAAAGTTTTCCCTACACCCCCACCATTGACAGTCTGTTGCGCGCCGAACCGGCCATCTCTGGTTATGCTCCCCGGATCACCGCCGGGGGGCTGATTAGTTACCGGGAAAACTCCTACGGGGTTATGATCTTCGGCATCGACCCGGCCCGGGAACAAAAGGTGGCCAAGATCTTCCGCAAGGTGGATCAGGGGCGCTTTTTTGCCGCCGATACCACTGCGGAAATCGTGGTGGGCTACAAGCTGCTGGACAACCTTCAGGCACACATCGGCGACACAGTGGTGGTGCTTTCCCAGGGATATGACGGCTCGCTGGGAAATCTCAAGTTCCGCATCGTCGGCAGCGTGAAGACCGGTTTCCCGGAGATGGATGGGGCGGTGGTGCTGATGGGGCTTTCCACCGCTCAGGATCTGCTGACCCTGTACGGCCGGGTCAGCCTCATCGCCATCTCCCTCAAATCTCTGGATGATGTCTTCCCGGTGCAGCGGCGCCTGAACGCCCGGCTTCCCGATCCGGCGCTGGTGGTGCTCAACTGGCAGGAGATCATGCCCGATCTGGCCCAGGCCATCGAACTGGACAATGTCAGCGGATTTATCTTTTCCGCCCTGTTGGTGCTCATCGTGGGCTTCGGAATTATGAACACGGTGCTGATGTCGGTCACCGAGCGCTTCCGGGAGTTCGGGGTGTCCCTGGCCATCGGCATGCCCAACCGCATGCTGGTGTATCTGATCTTTCTGGAAACCGCCTGTCTGGCGGTCATCGGGTTGGTGCTGGGGAATTTGATGGGAGCAGCCATCAACCTGTACATCGTGCATCATCCCATTGTGTTCACCGGGGAATTCGCGCAGCTATATCAGGAGTACGGCTTTCTGCCCCGGCTGGAGTCCACCCTCAAGCCGATCATTTTTATCAGCGCCACGCTGGTGACCGGTCTGATCGCCCTGCTGGCGTGCCTGTATCCGGCCTATCGAGTGTTCAAACTGGAACCGTTACGAGGAATTCGATACACGTAGTCCTGATGGCACTGTGTTTCTCCGCTTCTCCGTTTCAGTGGCCTGATATACCGAATTGGATAATGAATCTTGTAAATGCCGTAAACATGGAGAGGTATGTTACTCCGATTGGCCTGGCGAAACATCTGGCGCAATAAACGCCGCTCCCTGATCGTGCTCACCTCCATCGTGGTGGGATTGGTGGCGATCATTCTCTACGACGCGGTGTCGGCGGGATTCATCCGCCAGATGCTGGAAAATCAGATCGGCGCCCACTACGCCCATATCCAGATTCATAAGCGCGGCTATCACGACAATCCCCAATTGACCGAGGTGATTCCCCACCCGGAAAAAGTGGAAGCGGTGCTGGAACAGGAACCCGGTATCCGCCACTACAGCCGCCGGGTGATTTCCAACGGCATCCTCAGCAGCGCCACCAACTCCTACGGCATCGTGCTGGTGGGGGTGGAGCCGGAGCGGGAGCAGTTCATTACCATCATTAAGAAGTCCATCGTTGCCGGGCGCTATCTTTCCGGGGCGAAGCATGAAGTGGTTCTCGGTCGTCAGCTGGCGGAGCGGCTGGGGGTCACCGTGGGAGATAAGGTGGTGGCCATGGCCGCGACCACCTCGGGGCGAATCGGTTCGGATCTGTTTCGAGTGGTGGGCATCTTCCAATCGCCCAGTTCGGAATTTGATAAAGTGTATGTATTTGTCAGCCTGGAAAATGCCCGGGAGATGCTGGAACTGGGGCAAAGCGTGACCGAATACGCCCTCATTGTGGAAAAGCTGGAGCAGGTGCGGGCGGTGAAGGATCGCCTCAGCGCCCGGCTGGCGGCCATCACCGACGATCCCCAAACTTACGAGGTGCTCACCTTTCACGATCTGCTCCCCCTGCTGGTGATGCAGATGGAGATGTATCGGGAGGCCATCTTCGTCTTTTACGCCATCATTGCTCTGGCGATGATCTTCGGGATTGTCAACACCATGCTCATGTCCGTGTTTGAGCGGATCCAGGAGTTCGGGGTGCTGATGGCCATCGGGATGAAAAACTCCCGGCTGTTCAATCTGATCCTTCTGGAAGCCCTTTTTCTGGGAAGCCTGGGCACGGTGGCCGGATTTGTGCTGGGCTATCTGGTCTATCTTCCCCTCTCTCATACCGGCATCAATCTGGGTTACTTTTCCGAAGGGCTGAACGCCTTCGGCACCGGCACCATCATCTATCCCGATCTGACCCTGGAAAGCATCATCAGCGCGCTGGTCATCGTGCCTCTGGTATCGGTGCTCGGGGCCATCTATCCCGCGTTGCGGGCGATCCGGCTGGAGCCGGTGACGGCCATTCGATATGTATAGTGTACTATACTCCTTAAGGATGAAAACCGGCGTTTCACTGGTGTAAAATTTCCAGAATTTTAGCTACCGGGTAGTGCTCTTTCAAGGTTTGGATGACGGGTTGAATTCATAAAGAGATTCTTC
>CAYQGB010000332.1:0-4515 GCA_964416895.1 uncultured Calditrichaceae bacterium | reverse complement strand
AAAACTTGAATTTGTCTGTACATAGTATGGTCAAATTTACAAGGTTGGTGTCAAAAGTCCAATCAAGATTAAAGATTAAAGATGAAACCGGCTGAGTATATAAGAAAAGGGAAGACCCCTGCTTACGCCGGTTGGCCTTCCCTTTATCTATACTGATGGAAGTTGTGTTAAACCACCGCCTTCAATCGCTCTTCAATAGCCGTCTTGGGCCAGGCGCCCACGATCTGATCCACCACCTGACCATCTTTGAAAATCAACAGGGTGGGGATGCTGCGAACGCCAAATCGCATGGCCGTCTGAGGATTTTCATCCACGTTGAGCTTGCCGATTTTCACCTTGCCTTCGTATTCGCTGGCCAATTCTTCGATGACCGGCGCAATCATCCGACAGGGACCGCACCAGGCCGCCCAGAAATCCACCAGAACCGGTGTGGGTGATTTCAGCACGTCGCTATCAAAGTTGGCGTCGGTAAATTCCAGAGGTTTTGCCATTCTTGAGCCTCCATATTGGTTAAAGATTCACAGTTCCATTGACGCAATGTTAGATACCTGCATCCCTCCGGGGTTACAGGGAATTATTTTTTCCATACCGGAGAACCTCTACCCTGACCTCAATGACGCCGGCGCCAATGGCATCCAGCATCTGCGCAGCTCGATAGGAAAGATCCAGAATGCGCCCCTTGATGAACGGCCCCCGGTCGTTAATCCGCACAATCACCTGCCTCCCGTTCGCCAGATTGGTGACCCGGCAGACGGTGCCAAACGGCAACGTGGGGTGGGCTGCGGTCAACTGGTTCTGGTCATAAATCTCCCCGCTGGCGGTACGGCGCCCGTGGAATTTGCCCCCGTAGTACGAGGCCTTTCCATACTCCTCCCTCAGAAAGACATCGGAAGCCGCGGGAAGCCTCGGCTTGGGAGGCAGAGAGGATGCCGTGGTGGATTGGGAAACTTTCGGGGAAACGGGCGCCGGTTTCGCAGAAGCAGGAGCAGCAGCCCCTGTGGCACCGGTATCGGAAGAGGCCGCCGGGGAAGCGCTCTCCCGCCGGATGGCGGAAGTAAACTCCCGACCATCGGGCGTATCGGCCGGGTCGGCCTCCGAAGGTTGGGGGGTATCCCGGGTGAGATCAGAGGCGACATCCCGGGTGGGAGCGGCAGGGGCGTTTCCCGGGCTTTCCCGGGTCAAATCCGAGGTAACATCCCGGCTGCTCTGCCCCGCCGAACAGGCCGCTAAAAGCAGACAGATGGCTCCCCATCCCCAATACTTGAATAGGATCCTGTATTTCACCATTTTCCGATGTCCCCGCCGTTCGGTTTTACATCTACCTGTATTCGCTGCCATGAAAATCCCGGTTACGGTTGCCGCCCGCGACTGTTGCGCCAGCGAATTTTCTCTTCCAGTATGTCAAATGCAGTGTCCCGGTGTTCGCCTTCATCGGCGGATGGCGGGGAAACTTTATCTCCCGGAGAGGGTTGAGGGGTGGTGCCGGCCAGAGAGGTATCCGGTACGGAGGGCGATTCCGGCGCCGGCGGGGTGAGCTTGCGCTGAGCAATGCGCACGTATTCCCGAAAAGCGGGGTATCGGTCGCGTAGCCGCTCGTAGGCCGCTACTGCCGAATCGGTGTTGGCAAGGTCGAATTCGTAAATCCAGGCCACCGCATACTGGGCTTTGGCGCAGATTTCCCAGGTAGTGTCCAGGCCGGCCACGGTTTTGTAGGTCTTCAGCGCCCGGGGGATATTTCCGGCAAAATAGAGCGATTCCGCCTTCAGAAACAGTTGATGGGCGCGCTCCTCCGGCGTCAGGGTGGGGGTTTTTTCTTCCACGATCATTCCCCGGCGGCGGCGAATGGCCTCGGCAAAGGGCGATTCCGGATAGCGCTCCAGAATGATGTCCTCCAGCGAATCGGCCCGGGCCGGTTGCTCAAATCCCGGTTGCCGGTAGATGTAACTCAACGAATACAGGGCCTTGGGAGAGAGCACCGAATCCTCGTAGGTTTCCAGAAATTTCCGGTAATGGTAGGCCGCAGAATCCAGATTCTCCATCTTCAACAAAAAATACTCCGCCAGTTGGTAGCGGCTGTTCATCAAATCGAACTCAATCTGGGGCAGCTTGCGCCGCTCCACCGGCTTCTGCTGTTGAGCGGCTTCCCGGGCCTCCCGCTCTTTTTTCTCCTTTTCGGCCTTTTCCTTCTCTTCCTCTTCCGTTAAAGGGCGGCGGAAGCTGAGCAGTTCCTCTTCCGAAGGCTTGTTTTCCTCCGGATTCAGCGAATCGGCGGCGGTGGTGTCTTCCGGCTGGGCGGTGGTGTCGGAAGGCGTCATGCCGGTTGGGAACAGGGTATCGCCGGGAAAGACGGTGGTGTCGGCGGTTTCGCCGGGATAAGTGCCTCCGGCATAATCGGCGCCGTACAGTTGTCGCAGGGAATCCTCATACTGAGCCTGCAACAACGAATCCCGGAAAGCGGGATCGTGAGTAATACGATCCACCAGATACGCATCATAGCGAATTTTATCCCGCAGTTCCTTTAGTTCGGATAAGAATTTTTGCTTCTCCCGGGCGATTTCCACGCTGTCGTATTTGCCGTAGGCCAGTTCCACCTTGCCGTAGTAGGTCACCGCCGAATCCACGTTGTGGAAGGTGGTTTCGTACAGTTTGGCCAGGTTGAAGGCCGCCTGAGCCGCCCCGGGGTGATTTCGGGCCAGGCTTACCACCTCTTTGTAAATATCCACCGCCTCATCCAGCCGCCCTTCCATCTCGTAGGTTTCCCCGATGGTGGCCTTGATGGTGGGCAGGTAATCCCTGAACCGGGGAGCGGTGAGCATTTTACGGAGAATCTTGTGGGCTTCTTTGTATTTCCCCAGATACCGGTAGCTGATGGCCAGATTCAATTTGGAGCGATATTCAATATCCGGGGTAGGGGAGAACTTTTCCACTTTTTTGAATTGCTCGATGGCTTCCCGGTAATTTCCCTGAATGAAGTACGATTGCCCCAGATAGAACAGCACCTGGGCCCGATATTCGTCCTCGATTTTCTCTTTGAGCGCTTTTTCCAGAAAGTCGATGGCCCGGGAATAGTCTTCGTTCTCGTAGGCATACAACCCCAGTTCAAAATTGGCCGCCGAACGAAGCTGGGAATCTCTGGCCGTGTTGATTACCCGGAAGAAATACTGATTGGCCTCTTCTTCTTTGTTCTCTTTGAGCAGGATTTTGGCGTACCACAGGTTGGCTTCGGGAATCAGATTGCTTTTGGGATACTTGCGGAAGAACTGATCCAGATGCTGCTTGGCCTGGGCAAACTTGCCCAGATGAAACTCGCTGCGCACGATGTACATCAGGGCATCATCGGCCCATTTGCTCTTGTCGGAGTAGATTTCGATCAGCTTCCAGCACTTGTCGATGGTGGTCTCGAAGTAGCGCTTGTAGCTCTGGGTGGTGCGCATTCCCTGGCCTTCCGCCTTCCGCAACTCTTCCAGACCCTGGCGATAACTCCGCTTGGCGTTGAACATGGTGTTGTAATAGGCGCAGCTTCCCAGGGCAAGCATCAGGGGCAGGAGTAGAAGGGGCAGACGCCGGAAGCGGGAAAAAAGCGCTTTTTTCCGGGGATACATCCTCATCATACCGTCGGTCATGGAATGGTTTTTCCTTTATTGGGATGATGAACGGGCTTGTTTGAGCATCTCCACCAGTTCCGGCAGGGCTTCATCGGCGCCGGCGCGGACGGATTCATCGGCAGCATCGGTGAGCGGGGTTTCTTCGGGATTGATCTCCACCACGTATGCGCCGTTGTTACGGGCCATGAGGGGCAGGGAGGCCGCCGGTTCCACGGTGGCGGAAGTGCCCACAGAAAAGTACACCTCCGCCCGGTACGCCAGCTGCTGAGCTTTCTCGATGGCCTCCGGGGGCAGAAACTCGCCGAACCACACCACATCCGGGCGGATCAACCCCCGGCAATGGGGGCAGCGGGGTACTGTTTTGCCGGCTTTCCGTTCGTATTCCATCAGATATTCATCGGTTACGTACTCGTTACAGTCTATGCAGCGGTTGCGCAGGATGTTCCCGTGCAGTTCGATGATTTTTTGAGTACCGGCAGTCTGATGCAGGTTATCCACGTTCTGGGTAACCACCCAGAAATCGGGAAGCAGCTTTTCCAGTTCCACCAGAGCATAATGCCCGGGGTTGGGTTGCACGTTCCTGATCAGGTTCCTGCGCCAGCTATACCACTCCCACACCAGATCCGGATTGCGCAGGAAGGCCTCCACGTTGGCCAGTTCCCGGGGATTGAACTTGTTCCACAGCCCGTCTTTTCCCCGGAAGGTGGGCACCCCGCTGGCCGCGCTGATGCCTGCGCCGGTAAGCGTCACTACCGTGGTGGCCTTGCGCAGTCGTTCGATAAGCCTATGGGAAAACTTCATGGGAATTCACATCCTCTGATTGCCGGTTGATCCCTGCCGGGCGGCGTTTCTCAAAATAGCGCTGAAAAATTAAGACGCCATACGAGATAGCGCAAGGGGTATGATTTTC
>CAYQGB010000331.1:0-4534 GCA_964416895.1 uncultured Calditrichaceae bacterium | reverse complement strand
GGAGAATATATCCACATTGCCGCCGGAGAGGATAATGCCCACCCGCCGATTCTGGAAGCGTTCCGGCATCCGAAACACCGCCGCCAGGGGCACCGCCGCTGAAGGCTCGATGACGATCTTCATCCGCTCCCACACCAGCCGCATGGCCCGGAGAATCTCTTCATCCTCCACGGTGATGATCCGCTCCACGTGTTTCCGGATAATGGCGAAGGTTTTTTCTCCCAGAGAGGTCAGCAGCCCATCGGCGATGGTGCGGGGATTCACCGAGGGCACGATGCGCCCTTCCTGGAGGGAGCGGAAGGCGTCATCGGCGCCGGCCGGTTCCCCGGCGATGACCGCGGTGCCGGGGGAGAGGTACGTCGCCGCCAGCGCCGTGCCGCTGAGCAATCCCCCGCCGCCCACCGGAGTCAGGAGGATCTCCAGGTCGGGCACTTCCTCCAGCAGTTCCAGTGCGGCGGTGGCCTGCCCGGCAATGACCCGGTAGTCGTTATAGGGGTGCACAAACGCCGCCCCGGTTTGGGCGATGACTCTGGCCAGGGCTTCTTCCCGGGCCGGGAGGGTGGGTCGGCAAAAGTGGATGGTCGCTCCGTATCCCGCCACGGCTTCTTTTTTTACCTCGGCGGCGGTTTCCGGCATCACGATATAGGCCGGGATTCCCCGCAGGCGAGCGGCCAGAGCTACCGCCTGGGCATGGTTGCCGGAGGAGTGGGTGGCCACCCCCCGGGCGGCCTCCTCCGGGGAAAGGCCCATCACCGTGTTGCAGGCGCCCCGAAATTTGAACGCCCCCACTTTCTGAAAATTCTCGCACTTGAAAAACAGGCTCGCCCCGGTCATCCGATCCAGGGTGCGGCAGGTCATTACCGGGGTGCGATGGGCATAGGGGCGAATGCGCTCGGCGGCGGCGCGGATATCCTCAAGAGAGGGAATGTTTTCCATAAGAAGACACTCAGGATTCGGTTGAGGTTTTGGGCAAGGTTACCAGAAAGCTTCCATCGCGTTCTTCAAAGATGGGTTCAGGCAACCCGTGCTTGTTCATCTCTTCGATGATCGTAATCGTGCCCGTTCCCCCCGGAGAGGCTTTGAACTCCACCGTCTCCGATTCCTGCGAGGGGAGGTGTGAATTGGGTTTCATAACCACCTCGTGCATGGTTGGCGGAAATACCCCGGATACATTTCGAGGGCTATACGCTAAGGCTTAAAAATTGCTTCTTGATCACCGCTTAAGGCGTTTTAATGAATGCGGTTATTTCATGTTCAATCTTTGGGCTTTGATTTGAATGGGTATATGTTTCCCTCACCGGCGGTTTTCTCGGTTCAACCTGGTGTGGAAGTGGTTTCCCGGGTTGCAGCCAGGTTTCGTATCGCCCGAATCCGTTCCAGCACCGGGGGATGGGAATAGTGCAGAAAGACATACGCCGGATGGGGCGTCAGATTGGAGAGGTTGTGGGCGGAGAGCTTTTTCAACGCCCGCACCATGTCTTCGGGATCCTCGATGGTCTCGGCGGCGAAGCGATCCGCCTCGAATTCGTTCTTCCGGGAAAAGATATGCAGCAGAAGCGACAGGATCATCTCAATGGGCGAAAACAGCATGGCGAAGAAGATCAACCCGGCGTATACGGACATGTGTTCCATGAAGAAGGCCTCGAACAATCCCCGATGGGTTAAAAAGATCGACAGCAGATAAAACATGACCCCCATGTGCACGATGCTGATGATCATGCTCTTGAGGATATGCTTCTTTTTATAGTGCCCGATCTCATGGGCCAGCACCGCCACCAGCTCCCGTACGGTGTGATTGGCGATCAGGGTATCGAACAGGGCGATGCGCTTGTTTTTGCCGAAGCCGGTGAAAAAGGCATTGGATTTGGTGGAACGCCGGGAGCCGTCTATCACGAACACGTTTTGCAGGGGGAAGTGCACCGACCGGGCGTACTCCAGAATGGCCTGCTTCAGCTCTCCGTCTTCCAGAGGGGTAAACTTGTTGAACAGGGGCATGATCCAGGTGGGAGCGATGAATTGCATGATCAGCATGAACAGGGTAACCGCCGCCCAGCAGTACAGCCAGGCCAGCGAACCGGCATGCTCAAAAAACCACAGCACTCCTGCCAGCACCACCCCCCCGATGGTCAGGCTCAGCAGGGTGCCTTTGATCAGATCCAGCACAAAGGTTTTGGGGGTGGTTTTATTGAACCCGAACCGCTCTTCGATCACGAAAATGGAGTAAATGGTAAACGGTAGCGATAGCAGTCCCCGGGCCAGGGCCAGAACGCCGATGTAGGCCAGCCCGGTGCCGATATTCCCCAGGTTCCAGCCCCGCACGATCTGATCCAGATAATTGAATCCTCCGGCAAACCAGAATGCCAGAGTTACCGCCAGGGAGACGGTAGAAGTGAGTATCCCGAAGCGGGTGCGCGCCCGGGTATATTCCTGGGAGCGGCGATATTTTTCCGGATCGTATACATCCCGGAACTCCTCCGGTAACTCCGGGCGCAGGGCCTTTAAATTCAACAGATCGGTAATCAATTCCAGAAGATAGCTGCCGATCAGGGCGGTCAGTATGATGATGCCGTAGATGTTCATGTTCCGGTTCCTCGTTTCAGGGATACGGGGTGCAGGCCGTGGGCGCTCAGGCGGTGGTAAAAAGCAAGGGGGGATTGGGGTATTGGGGCATCAGGAATTGGGAAACCAACCCCCTTGTGGCGCCCGTTTCTCCATCCGGTCGACCCCTCATGGTTACGAATTTTCCTCATAACCCACCGCCTGAATCCCTCCCGGGCTTTGCAAGCCAAAGATAACCCGGTAACGTATCCGTTTTCAACCGGTAATCCTAAATCCCTTATTCCTTTCCGCCGGTGTACTTCACGCCTTGGTGGTTCAACCTGAAGCGTTACCGGGAAATTCAACGCCAGTGAGAGAAAAGGGGTACCCGGTGGCTCTATTACAGGTGACCCTGTAAAAAAACAGCGAGGTAACCACGTGTCTGCCATCATGTTGGAACGAGTCGAGAAATCCCATCCAGTGCAGGAGACCCCGGCGATGCCCTCGAGGGTTCCGTACTCCCGGCATCTGTCCCGGAAAATGTCCACCCTGGTGCATCTCACCCGGCTGGTCAATTCCACCCGCAAGCTGGATCAGCAACTGCACCTGCTTCTGGACGAAACCCGCCGGATTCTGGAGGCGGAGCAGGCGGTATTTTATCTGGTCAACGAAGAGCGGCAGGAACTGCTGATTCATTTTGTCTGGGAAGGGCAGCTCAAGCGGGTCTCCCGTCCGTTCGGCGCCGGCATCGCCGAATACGTGATCCTCAACGGTAAGGTGGTGAATGTGGCCGATGCTTACAAAGATCCCCGGTTTCAGCGGCAGGTAGTTCGATTGGGAGAAACCTCTCCCCGGTCGTTTTTGGCCGTGCCCATGGCCAACCGCCAGGGGCGCACCTGTGGTTGCCTCCAGCTGATCAACAAGCGGGAAGGGGCCTTCGACCAGAAGGATACCGAATACCTGATGATCATGGCCGACTTGATGACCATGGCCATCCAGAATGCCCTGGCGTTTTCCCGCACCCGGGAGTATCAGCGGCTGGAACGGGAAATCCAGCGCGCGGTGGGGATTCAACGGCAACTGCTTCCCACCAAAGTGCCCCAGGTGCCGGGGTATGAGATTTTTGCCTTCAATCAGCCCTCCCGGCATGTGGGCGGCGATTACTACGACTTTTTCCCCTTTCCCCGAACCCTGGCCTTCACCCTGGCGGATGTCAGCGGCAAAGGGGTTCCCGCGGCCCTGTTGACCGCCAATCTCCATGCCTTCCTGCACGCCTTCGCCAACGAAATCGATTCCGGCAAGGAAGTGGTGCGGCGGGTCAATCGGCATTTCTACCTGTACACCAGTTCGGATATGTTCGCCACCTTTTTCTGGGGAAATCTGAACTATCATACCCATCAGTTCCGATATGTAAACGCCGGGCATATTCCCCCGCTGCTGGTTCATCGGAACGGCACGGTGGAAAAACTGAAATCCAGCGGCCTGCCCATCGGAATCATGGATTCGTTTGAGTATCAGGAAAAGGAGATTTCCCTGGAATATGGGGATATGATGATTCTGTTCTCCGACGGTATTACCGAGGCCTCCGGAATCGCTGCCGAGCAGTTCGGAAAACGGCGGTTACTGCGCCTTGTGGAACAGAACTACTATCTGTCGGCCAAGGAACTGGGGCGGCTGTTGATTTCGCAGTTGCGTCAATTTACCGGCAGCGGCCAACTGGACGACGATATGACCCTGATGATTGTTAAACGGAAACTGGATTCGCTGTAACCACCTGCCGGCGAGCAGCCTCCATTTCTCCCGGGTTCATGGAAGAAGCCCTGCTCGCCGGTTCCTCTGACCACAAGGAGGGTATCCACCCAGAGCGCGAATCTTCCCCCGGGAAGATTCGCGCTTTTTTTGTGCCTTCCGGGATCACGGCGCCGGCACAAAACGCAAAATTGTTGGATTTCTTGCACCGGGATGAGTAAAATTCATTCCTGTAGAGCATCCCGGC
>CAYQGB010000330.1:0-4568 GCA_964416895.1 uncultured Calditrichaceae bacterium | reverse complement strand
TGATACCTGGCACTGCTGGGATGAACTCCTCTTCGATGCGGTCTGTCCGTAGATGCCGTGTAAGCAATGCCTCGGCGAATATTGCCTCGGATACAAACACCATGATCCGAGAAAAAATTCGTTTTATTGCAGCGAGGGATTCACCGCCCCGTTGCGGGGGAGGGACTTGAGGAGACCCACTTTCTTGCGCAGGGATTGGAGGGTAAACGGCTTGGGCAGCAACTCCACCCCGGGCTGTTCACTAAGATAGAGAACCTCCCGTTGTTCGGCATATCCGGTGCACAGGATCACCGGCAGATCGGGCAATTGTTTCCGGAGTTCATCAAAAACTTCTCTGCCGGTTATATCGGGCAGGGCATAATCCAGCACTACCAGATCAAGGGCTTCCCCGTGGGTACGGACGAGTTCCAGAGCCTGTTGCCCGTCTTCAGCCGTCAGGGTATTGTAGCCCAGCAATTCCAGCAGGCTCACCAGCACTTCTCGCAGATAAGGTTCATCGTCCACAATCAGCGCATGGGGTTTTTCCGGTGGGGAAGGTGGGAAAGGAGCTTTCGGAGCCGGAGGAGGGGATTCCCGAAGGGAGCTTTGTTCGGCGGCAGGAGGCGCCTTCTCCGCCGGTTGAAGCACCGGGATTTCCCCTGACTTTCCGTTTACCCGAAGCGGTTCCGCCATCGGCCAGGAGGGCATTTCCACGATTTGAAGCAAAACCGCTGGCTTCCCTTCATACATAATCCCGGCAAAAGCCCCGTGGCAGAAAACCGGCTGATGCCCTCCGGGGCAAAGTCGAAACTCGCAGGTAATCCCGCCTTTTGAGGACGTTGCCGCCCGGCAGGCCTGCTCCACCCGCCCCCGATCTTCAGGATGGATCAGCGCCAGGAGATTGCCGGCATCCGGGCCGCCATCGGGTACGCCCAGCAGGCGGGCCAGGCGCAGGTTGGCCATCTTCAACCGATGTTGCTGCAAAATTCCTGTGGCGATCGGGGAATGATAGAACAGCGCCCGAAAGTTCGTGGTGGAAGCACCTAACTGCCGCTGTAAAATCAGCCGTTCGATGTTCAGAGAAAGGTAGCGCACCAGCAACTCTACAAACGTTTGATCCACGGGCAGAAATTGCCCCTGCCCTTTGCGGGTGCCCAGAATTAACAGCGCCTGCACCTGACGGCCAGCGCAAACCGCGCCGGTGATGATCCAGTCCAGTTCATCCGGGATCCACCACTGCCGGGTCTCGGCGGGCAGGCAGGGTCCCAGCGCCTCGTAAAAGGCCTCCCCGGAGATCATCTTGACCGACGGCTGTCCCTCCTCCAGAGGGAGCAGAGCGGTCAGATGAGCCAGGTCTTTCGGATTCAGGATCACTCGATTCCGCCATTGACGTGCATCATGCCCCCTGCTTCGATAGTAAACCAATCCCCGGGGCGTGCGAATCCATAGCTGAATCACCTGAGCGGCGGGAACCAGCTTTTCGGCGGTGGTGGGCAGATGTTCATACAGGGATTTTACCGAATTCCGGGCGGTCATCTGGCGGAACAGATTGCCGGCCACTTCCAGCCGGTGCATGAGATGTTCCATCCCCGCCCGACGGGGCACCACCCGCCCCCATAATATGTGCAGGGGCTTTCCCAGGGCCCGGCTCTGAGGATAGGAGGTAAACTCGATAATTTCCTGCGGTCGATACTCCCCGCTGCCCAATTTCAACAGCAGGTTCTTAAACGGGATGGAATCCCGAAGCACCGACTCCCAGAAGCTCTTCGCCACCAGGCGGTTCTGATCATCTAACAGCTCGAAAAAGACTTCCCCGATGATGGGTTTGCCGGTGTATGCGGGATTGTGATTTTCGCCCACATAGCTGAGCAGCGCCGGGGTGACATACTGAAGGCGGGCACTGGCATCAACGATAAAGGCAAAATCGGTCTTATCGTTCAACAGGAACTTGAAAATGTTCACCAGCTCTTCCCGGGGCAGTTCATCCACTTTCTCGTGGGTGGGCGCCGCCTGGCGAATGATCCCGGCGACCGCTCGCACCTCTTTTCCCCGCCGGTAAAAAATGCGCCCGCATTCCACTACATGGCACCAGTTCTCTCCTCCGGTCAGCATCCGGTAATGCAACTCATAAAAGGGATCCTGATTTTCCACCACCTGCTCCAGTTTCAGGCGGATTTTCGGGAAATCGTCGGGATGGATGACCGCCTCCCACCCGCGCTTCCCGGGAAACTCCTCCTCCCCGATCCCGGTCCAGCGGCGGAAGGCTCCGTTGACCATCCCCCGGGTGCCGAACCGATCTTCATGGGCGCAGAAGGCCATCACCCGCAGTTGATGCAGGCGCTGCTCTTCCGGCAGGGAAGGTTCGCCTCCCTGCAAATGAGCGGGGGAAAGCAGAGGCGTGAGGGTATCGGCCCTTTCGGCCCGACGATAGGCTTCGCGGATATGATCCTGAAGCCCATCGAAGAGGGTCAGGGTTTTGCGAATCAGATAGGATTTATGCCGGGGCACCAATCGGGTATCATTTACCAGAAAATCCACCAGCAGGGTGCGGAGGTCGTTCATGGCTGCTTCTACTTGTTCCGGAAGCAGCCCCCTTCCCCACAGTCGGGGTAGAAGCTCTTCCAGAGCGGCAAATACCCCCTGGTCCCCCTTCTTCTTGATGGCTGAAATCACCCGGCGGAAAAATCCGTACCACCTGTCCGGAGAGACCGCCGAGATCATCCCGGGATGTTCCTGAAGCCACCGGCGGAACAGGGCCGGGTATTCCGGTGGGAAAGGAGAAGATTTTATGTGGCGGTCTTCGGCCATGGTGGTACCGTTTACCCCATTTAAGCTGATTTAGACGAGTTGTGTTTCTCGACAGGTGTGCCCAAAGATCAAACGCTTGTTCAATATACGGCAAAAAACCGAAATATGAAAATATCGGTGCCTGCGGGGAGCGCGGGGTGCCGGGAATCGGAGAACATCAGACGGGAGAACCCCTTCCAAAAGTAGCTGCGATGGTCTCATCGACAGCACATTCCGGGGTCGCCCCGTTTTCTCACCGGCGGTCACCGGGTATTATACACTCCCATACCTACGATGGTGTGATGGAAATGCTTTCCCGGTGCATTCAAAAATTTTAGAAGGATAATATACCGGGTTTCGTTTTGCTCATACAGTGAGAATTCTGTAAGATGTCGGGCGTATTGCGTATTGCGTATTGCGTATTGCGTAATGGAGTGACAATGCAATACCCGGGGCTCAATCCCCTCCTCTTTTTCATCTTGACAACTACCGGCGAATGCAGTAACATCAAATAAATTGACGGGTGAAACCATGAGATCATTGGGGATCACAGGGGCACTGTTAAGCCTCGGTTTTCTGTTGACCGTTTCGGCGCAGGAGCGGGTCAACCTCATCACCATCGATGGGCCGATTAACCCCGCCATTAAGGAGTTCATCAGCAACGCCATTGAACAGAGTGAGGAAGAGGAGGCGCTCTGTTTGATCATTCAATTGGATACGCCGGGGGGATTGGTAGAAACCACTCAGGAGATCACCAAGGCGTTTTTCGCTTCCCGGATACCCATCGTGGTGTATGTGGCTCCGCCGGGAGCCTGGGCCGCTTCTGCGGGAACGTTTATCACCCTGGCGGCTCATGTGGCGGCGATGGCTCCCGGCACCAACATCGGAGCCGCCAGCGTGGTCTCTTTGGGCATGGGCGCCGATAGTGCCAACGCCACCATGCTCCGAAAGGCTACCAATAATGCGGTGGCTTCCATCAAAAGCATTGCCGAAGAGCGGGGGCGCAATGTGGAATGGGCCGAGAAAGCCGTCACCGAAGCCGCTTCCATCACCGCCTCTGAAGCCCTGAAGCTGAACGTGATCGACTTCGTGGCCCCCACCCTCGATAGCCTGCTCATTCTGATGGACGGTAAGGTGGTCAAAACCACTCTCGGAACCGATACCCTCAAAACCGCCCAGGCCACCATCCACACCATTGACATGCCTCTGCGGGTCAAAATCCTGGATCTGCTCAGCAATCCCAACATCGCCTATATCCTGTTTATCATCGGGATCTGGGGGTTGTTCTTCGAATTCTATAATCCGGGAGTCATTCTGCCGGGGGTCATCGGGGGGATCTGCCTGATTCTGGCCTTTTACGCCATGAACACCCTTCCGGTAAACTATGCCGGCATCTTGCTCATTCTGCTGAGCATCATCATGTTCCTCCTGGAGATCAAAATCCCCAGTTATGGCATTCTTACCATCGGGGGATTTATCTCCTTCATTCTGGGATCGATCATGCTGTATGATTCAGACCTTCCGTTTATGAAGCTGTCCTGGGAAATCATCCTGACGGTAGCCATTTTTACGGCGTTGTTCTTCATTTTTGCGGTGGGGATGGGCTTGCGCGCTCAGCGGCTGAAACCGGCCATCGGGCGGGAGCACATCGTGCAGGATGTGGGGCAGGCGCTGGAAAATTTCCGCAACGGCACCGGCCAGATCCTCTATGAAGGGGAAATCTGGCAGGCCGTCAGCGACGACAAAATCCGAAAAGACGATCGGGTCAAGGTCATTAAGGTGGAAGGCCTGACGCTAACGGT
>CAYQGB010000329.1:0-4570 GCA_964416895.1 uncultured Calditrichaceae bacterium | reverse complement strand
ATTTCACGCATCACGGCAAACCGACGGGCTGGAAGCCCATCCCACGTTCCGAACCAAAAGTTATGGATCAGCCCAGCACCCCCTTCACAAACTCCCGGCGCATGATGGCGATGCCCTGGATGGAGATGCCTTTGGGGCACACCGCTTCGCATTCGGCGTGGTTGGAGCAGTTGCCGAAACCCTCAGCATCCATTTGCTGAATCATCCGCAGGGCCCGCCGTTTGCGCTCGGGATGCCCCTGAGGGAGAAATACGTACTGGGCAATTTTGGCGCCCACGAACAGCGCGGCCGAGGCGTTGGGACAGGCGGCCACGCAGGCACCACAGCCGATGCACTCGGCAAAATCCATGGCCCGATCGGCGGCCTCTTTGGCGATAGGAAGGGTATTGGCATCGGGGGCGCTGCCGGTGTTCACCGAGATATACCCACCTCTGGAGATAATCCGATCAAAGGCGCTGCGATCTACCACCAGGTCTTTGATGATCGGAAAGGCCTTTGCCCGGAACGGTTCTACGGTGATGGTATCGCCATCTTTGTACTGGCGCATGTGCAACTGACAGGAGGCGGTGCGCTTCCAGGGGCCGTGGGGCAACCCGTTGATCACCAGGCTGCACATGCCGCAGATACCTTCCCGACAATCGTTGTCAAACTCGATGGGGTCGCCGCCTTCTTTAATAATCTTCTCGTTCAGAACATCCAGCACTTCCAGAAAAGACATGTGGGGAGAAACGTTCTCCACCGTGTAGGTTTCAAATTTTCCCGGAGCATCCGGGCCGGGTTGTCGCCAGACTTTCAAATGAAGGGTCATGCCGTCTTTCATCGTGGTCATCTCCTGAATTCGATTCCGTCAGCCCTGTTGATTGACAGGCTGGCCTGCCCCGACGTAGTCGGGGAAGCCTGTTCTACTTATAGCTGCGCTGGGTCAGCTGAACGTATTCAAACTCCAACGGTTCTTTGTGCAGCCGGGGTCTTTCCCCCTCGCCCTGATACTCCCAGGCGGCTACATAGCAAAATTCTTCATCATTCCGCAGGGCCTCTCCTTCCGGGGTTTGATACTCCTCCCGGAAGTGCCCCCCACAGGATTCTTCCCGATGCAGGGCATCCAGGGCCATCAGTTCGCCCAGTTCCAGAAAATCCGCCACCCGACCGGCGAATTCCAGATTCTTGTTCAACTGCTCGTTCTGGCCGGGCACGTTCACATTTTTCCAGAATTCTTCCCGGAGGGCACGAATCTGTTCCATGGCCTCGGTCAGGCCTTTGGCATTGCGGGACATGCCCACTTTGTCCCACAGAATCATGCCCAGTTCCCGGTGGAATTCGGTCACCGTCTTCTTGCCCTTGATGGAGAGCAGCCGTTTTACACTGTCTTCCACGGTTCTGGCGGCTTCCTGAAATTCCCCATCTTCGGTACTGACCGGCCCCAGGTTGGTCCCGGCCAGGTAGTCGCCGATGGTGTAGGGGATGATGAAATAGCCGTCGGCCAGTCCCTGCATCAGGGCGCTGGCGCCCAGGCGGTTGGCCCCGTGATCGGAGAAGTTGGCTTCGCCCAGCACAAACAGGCCGGGAACGGTGCTCATTAAATTGTAATCCACCCACAGGCCGCCCATGGTGTAGTGCACCGCAGGATAGATGCGCATGGGCACTTCGTAGGGATTTTCTCCGGTAATGCGTTCATACATCTCGAACAGGTTGCCGTAGCGATCCCGAATGGTCTCGATGCCCAGGCGCTGGATGGCATCCCGAAAATCCAGGTACACGGCCATGCCGGTTTCGCCCACGCCCCGCCCTTCGTCGCAGACGTATTTGGCGTTTCGGGAGGCCACATCCCGGGGCACCAGGTTGCCGTAGGAGGGATATTTGCGTTCCAGATAGTAATCCCGCTCCTCTTCAGGGATCTCGTTGGGATGGCGTTTATCTCCCGGCTTTTTGGGCACCCATACCCGCCCGTCGTTGCGGAGGCTTTCGCTCATCAGGGTGAGTTTGGATTGATAATGGCCGGACATGGGAATACAGGTGGGGTGAATCTGGGTAAAGCAGGGGTTGGCGAAAAAGGCGCCCCGCTTGTAACAGCGCCAGATGGCGGTGGCGTTGGAGTTTTTGGCGTTGGTGGAAAGGAAGTAGGCGTTTCCGTAACCGCCGGTGCACAGCACCACCGCATCGGCGGTGTACTTTTCGATCTCTCCGGTGACCAGATTGCGGCAGACAATGCCCCGGGCCTTACCGTCGATGACCACCAGATCCAGCATTTCCCGGCGAGGGAATAGCTGGATGCGGCCTAAATCCACCTGGCGCATCATGGCGCCGTACGCGCCCAACAGCAATTGCTGGCCGGTCTGTCCCCGGGCATAGAAGGTGCGAGATACCAGCACCCCGCCGAAGGAACGGTTGGCTAACAGGCCGCCGTATTCCCGGGCAAAGGGCACTCCTTGCGCCACGCACTGGTCAATGATGTTGGTGCTCAATTCCGCCAGGCGATACACGTTGCCTTCTCGGGCCCGGAAGTCCCCGCCTTTAATGGTGTCGTAAAACAGGCGGAAAACGCTGTCGTTGTCGTTCTGATAGTTTTTGGCCGCGTTAATGCCTCCCTGAGCCGCAATACTGTGGGCACGCCGGGGGGAATCCTGAATGCAGAAGGTTTTCACGTTGTAGCCCAACTCCGCCAGAGAGGCGGAAGCCGAGGCCCCCGCCAGACCGGTGCCCACCACAATGATGTGGTATTTGCGCTTGTTGGCCGGGCTGACTACTCGAAGGTGGTTCTTATGGGTCTCCCATTTCTTCTCAATGGGGCCGTCGGGAATCTTGCTATCCAGCACAGGACTTTTTACCAGAGGTTCTTTGGTCGCCATAAGGCCCTCCACGTTCTAACGGGTATGATCATGAGTGGGTTATCCAACTATCTTGAAATAGGTTAACAGGGGAACGGCGATGAACCCCACCGCCAATAGAACGGCGAGGATGACGCCCACGGTGTAAATAAGGGGAGAATAACGGGGATGATTGGCACCCAGCGATTGAAAGGCGCTCCAGAATCCATGCCGCAGATGAAACCCCAGCAGGAGCATCACGGCAATGTAGCCGAAAGCATATTCAGGATGGGAAAATTTCTCCAGCACCAGCCGATGCAGATCCCGAATTTTCTCCCCGTGCAGTTCCATCACGTAGCCGTCTTCTACATTGGGACCGAACTTGAAGGTTTTCAGATGAATGATGAGGAAAATGAGCAGGATGATCCCGGTGTAGATCATGGTGACGGAGGAGATGCTCTTTTTGCTGGGATCCCCCGCGCTTTTCAGGCCGGCATATTTCTGAGGTCGCGCCCGCCGATTTCCCGCGCTCACCACAATCCCATAATAGGCATGGAATAGAAAGGCCAATAAGAGGATGATTTCAATGACATACAGGAGGGGACCCAGACTGATCAACTTGTGAGAGTATGCGTTGAATGTTTCCGGGCCGGCCAGAAAGGAGAGATTGCCCAACATGTGAATGATCACGAATAAAACCAGAAAAAGCCCTGAAAGGGCCATCACAACTTTTTTACCGACTGAGGAACCTGCAAATTCCTGAAATGGTTTGGATGCCATGACTCGCCTCTCGCATTATCGGTTCAGTAAGAAAGAATTCATCGGTTCCCAATAACCCCGGTAGCCTCTTCCCAAAAGCCGCATTCTTCAAGTAAGGGGGATGCTCCACTTTAGCCCGCTTAAGCGGGCTTGAACGGGCGGGGGAAGATCAACCCGATACGGCCGGATGGCGCATGATACAGATCACATGTCAACGGAAGGCTAAGTAAATCACCCGGTTTGGGAAAATCAAGAGATTTAGAAAAATGGTGGGCTTCGGGGGGGCAAAGGGCGCTTAAGCGCCCTTCCCGGCTGCCCAAGGGCGCTTAAGCGCCCTTTCCGCCCGCCGCCCATCCAAATCAAAAATCGCTTGAAATCCCTTCCCTCACACCCTAAATTTTTGCGCTTTTGAAGCAGCAGACGACAATTGCTTAGAGATAAGCGGAGGCAACATTCGGATGTACACACTTGCGGTAGTTCTCTTCGTGCTGGTTTCCATTCTGCTGGTGGTAGTCATTCTGTTACAGCGGAGCAAAGGCGGCGGATTGGCTGCCTCGTTTGGGGGTATCGGCAGCGCCGGGGGAATCCTGGGGGCGCGAGGCGCGGCCACGTTCTTACAGAAAGCCACCATCTATCTGGCAGTCGCCTATGGGTTCCTGGCCGTTGCCATCGGATGGTTGGCCAGTTCCCAGCCCCAGACCCCCAGCAGCATCATTCAGGAAGAGTTGAACAAAGAGCAGCAACAGCAAACCTTACCGCCCTCTTCCCTTCCGCTGGAAACGCCGGCGCCGTCTGAAAATCCGGCCCAACCGGCGGATCAGGGAGATCAGGGGAACAATTCCCCGGAGTCGGACAATAACCAATAGGTTATATCATGGATGCTGGAGTGGTGGAATTGGCAGACACGCTATCTTGAGGGGGTAGTGGGCGCAAGCCCGTGCGGGTTCGAGTCCCGCCTCCAGCACCACAAATCCCGGAGAACTCCTCCGGGATTTTTTGTATCCAGG
>CAYQGB010000328.1:0-4576 GCA_964416895.1 uncultured Calditrichaceae bacterium | reverse complement strand
AACGAAAAAATTATAGTGACATTTGTTATGAGTGTCAAGGAATTTTCGTTATTTAAATCAGATATTTTCGGCCTGAAGAGTGAGGAGCTTTTGACCGATGTTATCCTGCTGGAAGCGTTTCCACCCATGTGGGTTGATCTCACGCGATCCTTTTCAATAATCGCCTGTCGGAATTCAACACAAGGAGGCTGAACGATGCGATTTGGTATGATGTTCGGAATAGTCGGCTGGCTGCTGGTGTTGGTCTCTTTTTCCTTCGCCCAGGATTTGAGTGGTTTGACCCTGGTCGCTCACTATCCTTTGGATACTGATTCTCTGGATGCTACCGGCCACAATCCTCCCATGCATCTGGTAAATACCCCCTTCCAGGATGGTGGGATTTACTGTAACGGTATTTACATTTGGGGAGGACAGCCCGGTGGAAGCGATGCCATCACCCCTCAAATAGATAGTTTGAAATTTAGAAAGTTTGCTTTGCAGGCCAAATTCAAGGTCTCGGAGTATCGCAATCAACCGGTTATGGTGGGGGGGAATTTGTGGCGCTGGATCGGGTTTTATTTGGGGCAGGATAGTACCATTATTCCCATCTACAACGATTTCTTCGGTAGCGCCAATCCCACCATCCGATATTCACTGAACACTTTCCACACGATTACCGTGGTATATGATAGCACTGCCGGCATGGGGAAATGGTATCTTGATGGAACGTTAATCGATAGCGTGGCTTTCCAGATTCAACACGGCAACGACAAGAACGTTTCCGTAACCCACTATGGCATAGGGGAAACGTTTAAAGGAATTTTTGACGATCTGCGAGTGTATTCGGAGATTAGCGGCCCCACCGGTATTGCCGGTTCGCCGTCCGGAACTCCATCCCGATTTGATCTGGCGCAAAACTATCCCAATCCATTCAATCCCGCCACGACCATCCGGTATACCCTGCTCCGGGCTGCCCATGTGCGTCTGGAGATATTCAACAGTGTGGGACAGCGAGTGGCAACATTGGTGGATGAGCACCGCCCGGCCGGAGATTACACGATTCGCTGGGACGCTCAACATTTGCCCGCCGGAATCTATTTCTATCGCATTCGGGCAGAAGCCCAATCCGTGAACGCCGGGCAGATTACCGGAAGTAGAGAAACGGTATTCACCCTCACCCGGAAGATGCTCTTGATCAAATGAGGGATTCTGTTCCGGTGAGAAGGGTGGTAGGTGTCATCCGCAGGTTTGTTCACCGGGATTACTCATTATTTACCAGGAAGTTACGAGACACTGAGATGTTAACCTTCTCCCAGTACCTTGCCTGGAAGAAGTAACTTTGCCGGTAGTCCTACATTGTTAATGCTGATGAAGAAATTAGAAATGTCGCCTATCCCTTATGGGACAAGCTTTACGGCTGTTTTGAAAATTTTGATTGAGCATTACCTTTTTAGGACTACCACTTTGCCCACCACATGGCTGTCAGTCCGAGCAGAGTCGAGGACTGACAGCCATGCATCGATTCAAGTTTTTCCAGATAATTTCTGTAACTCGACCAAATGTTGTCAATTTGCTCCCTTTAAGCGGCTAATTCACAGCGGGCTTACCACTTATGGCACCTTCTGCTTCACTTCCTCCAGATCATTCCCTATCACCACCGGCGCCCGATCCACCGCCTGCATCACCCCTTCAATGTCCTTCAATCCGTGGCCGGTGACCATGACGGCGGCAGTCTCGTCGGAACGGCAGCGCCCCGTTTCCGCCAGCTTTTTTAATCCTGCCAGAGCCGTCGCGCCGGCGGGTTCGGCCAGAATGCCCACCCGGCGGGCCAGAAGGGAGATGGCTTCCAGAATCTCCTCATCCGTTACGGCAATAAACCCGCCTCCGGATTCCCGGGCCGCTTTCAGGGCTTTGATCTGATCCCGGGGCACCCCCACGGCGATGCTGTCGGCGATGGTGTGCGGCTCCATCGGCGCGCATTGGGAAGCCCCGGCCTCAAACGCCTGTACCAGCGGCGCGCTCCCGGCCGCCTGCACCCCGATCATTTGGGGGAGCCGCTCGATCAACCCCAGGCGATGGAATTCCTTAAACCCCTTCCACATGCCCTGAAAGATACACCCGTCTCCCACGGCGACCAGCACGTAGTCGGGCGCTTCCCAGTTCAGTTGCTCGCACAGTTCCAAAGCAGCAGTCTTTTTCCCTTCCCCCAGGTAAGGATTGATGGCCGTGCTGCGATTGTACCAGCCCCATTTTTCAGCGGCCCGGCAGCACAGATCAAACGCCTCGTCATAGGTGCCCTGCACCTGCAGCACGGTGGCGCCGTAAAGCAACAGTTGAGCCACTTTGGCCCGGGGCGCGTTGTGAGGCACGAAAATCACCGTGGGAAGCCCGGCCAGGGCGGTGAAGGCCGACCAGGAAGAAGCGGCGTTCCCGGTGGAGGCGGCGGTGACCACCTCCGCCCCCTTTTCCCGGGCCTTGACCACCGCCACGGAAGAAGCCCGATCCTTTAGCGAGGCGGTGGGATTGCGGCTGTCGTCTTTGACCCAGATAGCCCGCAGCCCCCACTCTTTTTCCAGAACCCCGGCCCGATACACCGGTGTCCATCCCACCGCCAGGGGGAGAATATATTCCGGTTGGCTCACCGGCAGCAGGGGCAGGTATCGCCAGTGGGTGAAGTTGCGATTGGCGGCCAGGTTTTCCCGGGAAAGTTCGGCGGCCACGGCATCGTAATCATACAGCACTTCCCGGGTGCCCAACAAGGGACCGCAGGCGGGGCAGGTGTAGTCCACCTCCTCCGGGGCATATTCTCTTCCGCAGGTTACGCAGCGTAAAACGGTTACATGAGACATACGAGGTATTCCTGTGGGAATGACCGTTCTTCCGGTTGTACAATAATTTTCAGGGATTCCCCTCACCGCCCCGGCGATGGGGGGATAACCCCACAGGCTACTCCTGTGGGGAGGATCGTTCTTCCGGTTGCACAATAACTTCCAGTTCTTCGCCATCTTTGAAGCCGATGGCCTGCCAGAAACCACTCCAAAACCCTTTTTTCCAGGACACCCGAAAGGCAAACACCCCTGATTTATCGGAAGGCAGGGGGTACACCGGGCTGAGCGATTTTCGGATTTGCATTTGAAAACCGGTGGCGAAGTCGGGAATGTCAATGGTGCGGGTTTGCTGGCCTTCGGGGAATTCCAGGATGGTTTCCAGGGTGCTGTCCGGGGAAGAAAAGATCACCACGCACCGGGGCCGGTATTTTTCCAGAGTAATCCGCAATTTGCGAACATGCGGAGTCGCAGCGGTGGTATCTTGCAAGAAAGCGGTTGGGACCGTTCGATATTGCTTTCCTGCGGCGGGCTGTTCCATTACCAGGCGGTGGGATGAATCCACGTTGACTGCGGTGAGGGCACTGCTGCTCACTTCTCCCATCCCCACCTGAATGAACGCCGGTAACCCCAACCCCAGGTAGAAAGCCTTCTTTAGATCGGTCTCTTCCCAGATCAGCGCTACCAATGCCCCCACGATGGCAAAAATCAACAACCCCAGCAAATAGCTGATTCCCGGCAGCTCGGCGGTTTCATTGGTTAACCCAATCGCCAAACGAAGCAAGTTCGGGGTAACTCCTCCAAAGGCCGCAGAAAGTAACACAGGCATTTTGTATTTTTTCATAGTACTCCTCCGGAAATACCAAATGCTTGATCGAGTACATACACTCCATCGTCGGTCTTTAATGAATTTACAAAATTCTTATCCATTGTACAGTGTACAGGAAGTCGGTCAGAAGCCTTTCTCTTTCATGGGATTTTTGTTGTATTCTGCACTCTTTCCCGGAGGGATGGACAGGTAATTCCAGTTCTTTCCTGCAAAGTGTTTGGCCAGATAGACGATCTGCCCCACATGATAGCTGAAATGCGCCAGCGAGCGAGCCAGGGCCTCTTCCACGGTGAAGGATACCCCTCGTATTTTCACAACCTTGCTCATGTCCGCAGGAGTGAGAGAAAAGACCGAATCCTCCAGGACCTTCCAGGCTTTATTCCATTTTTCCAGCAGAGCTGCCCGGTTCATCTGGTGAACCTCGAATTCCGCCTCCCGATTTCTCCATTCTTTTTCCCCATCCGTGGTGAGGAAATCTGTAAATCTGGATAACAAGTTGCCGGAAATGTGTTTCAAAATAATGGCAATGCTGTTATCCTGTTCACCTATTCGCCGGAACATCTCCTCTTCCGATACCTGCTCAATCGCATTTTCCAGAAGCGCCCTATATCGCTTATATTCACCGACAAAAGTGTTCACGGTAGTCTCCCGGTTATGGAGTGTCTGGGAAATTCTGGTTTTTCTTCAAAAGCGCGCTAAGATAGTATGGATGGCAAATAATACGCATTTCTTTCCGGAAAAACAATCTCCTATTCCCACGGAAAGTGGCTCCTTCTGCAACCTATTGCATCAATGTTCCAGAAAATTCCCGTGGATTACCCGGTTATTTATTGACCCAAATATCCAAATTCTGGCAGCAATTTTTATAGCGCTTATTGTGGCCGTGCCTGGATTTGCGTATTGGGATCGGCGAACCATCATTCGGAAAGCGAAAGAAGAAACT
>CAYQGB010000327.1:0-4586 GCA_964416895.1 uncultured Calditrichaceae bacterium | reverse complement strand
GCCCATTTTTAAAGACGGGCGCATCGTGGGAGAGTTAGACATCGACTCCCATCGGCTAAGCCCGTTCACGGAAGCGGATCGGGAGTATCTGGAACGGATTTGTGAATTGCAGGGGAGACTCTTTTAATCATCCCCCCTGCAATTGTCTCATCTCCGGTTTCGGGATTGCCGGGTGTACAGGTGGTAATAAAACCCCCGCCTGTTCAGCAATGCTTCGTGACTCCCTTCTTCGATGATCTCCCCCTGCCGGATCACCAAAATGCGATCGCAGTGCTTGATGGTGGACAGGCGATGGGCAATGATCACTGCGGTGCGGTTTTTGATTAACTGAGCGATGCCTTTCTGAATTCGGGCTTCTGCCAGCGTATCCACAGAAGAAGTGGCCTCATCCATAATCAGGATTCTGGGTTGTTTTAAGATCACCCGGGCAAAAGAGATCAGTTGTTTCTCCCCCAGGGAAAGATTGCCGCCTCCTTCGCCCACCTCCTCTTCCAGCCGGTCGATCAAATCCTCTGCCCCGATAGAGTGCAGGACCTCTTCAATTTGCTCCCGCGGCGCCCCGTGACTTCCGTAGCGAATGTTTTCAATGATCGTTCCGGAAAAGACATGTGGTGTTTGTAGAATCACTCCCAACTGCCGACGGAGACTGTGCAGGGTTCGGGTTTTATAATCCTGGCCGTCAATTTTCACAACCCCGCCAGTGGGTTCGTAAAAACGGCAGATCAGGCTGGCAATGGTAGTTTTGCCTTCTCCGGTCGGGCCAACCAGCGCCACGGATTCTCCAGCCTTGATAGTCAGGTTAAACCCTTTGAGGATGGGTTTGTCCGGTACGTAGTAAAAATGCACTCCATCGAACTCCACCTCTCCCTGGATTTTCCCGAAATCCGGCACTCCATCCCGGTCATGGATTTCCACTTTTTCATGGATCAGAGAAAAAACCCGCTCCCCGGCGGAGAGAGAGCCATGAGCCAGAGCATAAAAACGGGCGATATCCAGAATAGGATCATAGATGATCCGGGCATATCCAAAAAACGCCGCCAGCACCCCCAGCGTCACCCCAGATCCTGCCCCAACGGCCATGTCGCCTCCTACATAAATCACCAGAGCGGCGGCAACGGATCCGGACATCACCACCAGGGGGGAATACATGGCCGAATAGAAAGAAGACCGAAACGAGACCCGTTGCATTTTCCCACTGATGTTTCTAAAACCGGCAGCGGCGCGATCTTCCTGGGCGGTGGCCTTATTCACTTCGATTCCGTGAATATGCTCATTGAACACCGCGGTCATTTCGCTGTGAACTCTTCGGGTTTCCCGGGCATATTGGAGCACCCGCAGGCGAAGCCTGGTGGAAAGGAACATCAAAAAAGGAATGGTCGCCAGAACGATGAGGGTTAGCTTCCAGCTATACAGGGTCATGGCCACAAAACAGGCAATGATCATAATGACGCCCCACACCAGGGATAAAAATCCCCAGGAGATCAATTCCGTAACCCGATCCACATCCGAAGTAATTCGGGTAATCAACCAGCCGATGGCCGAGCGGTCGTAATAGGAAAAGGAGAGATGCTGGAGTTTGTTAAACATATCTTTTCGCAGATCATAAATGACGTGCTCCTCAATCCTTCCGGCCTGATACAGGAATACGGCGGTACTGATGGCCTGAATCCCGGCCAGCACCAGGTAAATTATTCCGTACCGGTATAAACCGGTTAAATCGAGCATCGGAGTCGCCCCCACAGCCCGCGATGCTTTGTACCGGCTTACCAGCGGCACAATCACATGGTCGATGTAATTCAGCCACACCAGCGGATAAGTCGCATCAATCACCGCTACCACCAGAATTGCGGCGATAAAGATCAGAAACCATTTCCGGTACTTCAGGCCATAAGCAAAAATCTGTTTCAGGAAAGGCCCCAAAGCCCGCTTTTGGGTAAATTCCCTATCGGAAAAGTGGGTTTTCATAGCCCTCCAATAGCGTTGAAAGGATTGGTTACCTCGCGTTTATCATCCACAGACACCTCTATAACTACATGGTTCTACTTTATTCCGTGAATTTCCTCTTCCAGCACCGACTGAACTGCATGAATCTGCCGGTAATATCCATCCATTTTCTCTAATTCCGCATGATCCCCTTCTTGAACGATGCGCCCCCGGGAAAGCACCAGAATCCGCCCGGCCTTCTGAATCGAGGTGATCCGATGAGAAATGATCAGGGTGGTTTTGTCCCCCATCTGCTGCTCAACGGCGTTCAGAATGGCCTGTTCGGTTTCGGTATCCACTGCCGAGGTAACATCATCCAGCACCAGAATATCCGGTTGACTGAGCAGGGTTCGTGCCAGACACACCCGTTGTTTTTGCCCTCCAGAAAGGGTCACCCCCTTTTCTCCCACCAGAGTATCAAACCCATTGGGCAACACACTCTCGAGTTCGTGAATTTGAGCGATTTCGGCGGCGCTTCGAATCCGGGTTTCTTCCGCAGCAGGAGCGGCGTAGGTAATATTCTCCCGTACGGTGGTGGAAAACAGAAAAGGAGTTTGCAGCACCACCCCGATCTTTTGCCGCAAAACCGGTTTGGCAATGGTCTGAATATTCTCCCCGTCAATCAGAATCTCCCCTTCATCCGGCTCGTACAACCCCAGCAATAGATTGACGATGGTTGATTTTCCGGAGCCGGTAGGGCCAATGAGGGCCACTTTTTCTCCCGGACGAATTATGAAGGAAATGTTTTCCAAAACCGCTTCTGTGGCTGCCTCGTCGTATCGGAAGCTAACATTCCGGAACTCAATTTTCCCCTGTAAAGACCGGGGCAATCCTCTCCCCTCCCGCGGTTCTTCCCGGGCATCCAGGATCTCGTAAATTCGCCCGACGGCCACCAGGGCCATTCCCATTTGCGATAGCACCCGCCCCACCTGACGCATGGGCCAACCCACCATGATAATGTAGGAGTAAAATCCCAGCAACTCCCCCACAGTAATCTGCTGTACCATGACCAAATATCCCCCAACGACAATCGCAATGGTTCTTTGCAATCCTACCAGAAAGTCCGAGGACGGCCAGTACAGGGTATGCAATAGCACGTGCTTCAATCCCACCCGCAGTTTTCGCTGATTTTGCCGATCAAACTTTTCCTTTTCATAGGCTTCATTGGCAAATGCCTGAACCGTACGAATACCGTTGAGATTCTCCTGCACAATGGCGCTGAGTCGGTCCGCCTCTTCTTCATGTTCCTGCCAGACAGTGCTTTCCTTTTTGAAGAACAGATAGCTACTCACGACCAGCAGAGGACCTACGGCGATGGAGATCAAAGCATAGGAGGGGTTCACGATATACATCATAAAAAAGGCGAACACCAGAATGGCGACCATACGGATCATTTCTACCACCTGACTGAGCATGAACCGTCGCACAGTTCCCATATCCCCGATGCTTCGTTGAATCAACTCGCCTTTGGAAACGGTGGTGAGATACTTCAGGGGAAGCTTTTGAATGTGGGCAAAAAGCCTGTCCCGAAGTTTCTTGATCGCTTTTTCGGTGCTGGAAGCCGTTAAAGCGCTGGCCGAAAGCAGAAAGCCGCCTCGCAGCAGGGAAATAACCAGATAGATAATCCCCAGTCCAATCAGAACCCGGCCCAGGCTATTCGTGTGAACATCGGGCAAAATGTAGTAGAATAGCCGGGAAACAATGTCATCGGAAAATTGGCCCTCGCTACCGCCGGATCTGAAGTAAGCAATCACATTATCTACGGCGATTTGCAAAACCTTCGGTTCCAGGCTGCGCACAAACAGGGCCACAATCATAAACAGACCTGAAAGTAGATACTGCCATTTCCAATCATCCAGTATTCCGAACAGTCTTCGTAAATTTTTGATCATAGGCAGTTCTCTCGAACATGGATGGATAACAAACAATCTTAATTGATTGCGAAAATGATTCTTTTGTGGTATAATGCACCAAGGATGCTCACAAATACATTGGGGGTGCGAGATGAAATCATCCCGTCTGTTGGAAAGAATTGGGAAGTTTCTAAGCCGGATGTTACACAATGCTTCGGAAAGGCCTCAAGAGCGGGTAAGCTCTGAAAATCCCGACCGGAGAGAAGCTCCCCCTACATCCCCCAGACGTATCAAAAATATTCCCTCTGTTAAAGCCCGGGAAAGCAACATCGACCGCTACCGACATCCCTCCGATTTTTCTTCCTCCGGCATATAACCGATTCTTTCCCCTTTCCCAAAGTTGTAATCGCCAGCCCCGGTTACCGAGACAACCGGGATAAAGAAAATCTCCTGCGGTGAAAAACTTTTCCTGCCCGTTTTCCTGCCGGTTCAATGGGGCCTTGCCGAATCTGTAACCGTCTGCCGCAAGAAAGGTGAAACCAACCGATATTTCTCCCGACCCTCATTGCCAGTATGCGCCCGGGTGGAGAGCCATCCCAAACCGGCGCATGGGAGGGAAATACCCTTTCACTCCTGTGAATGGGTAAAAAAATCCCGGAGAAGAAGCTCTCCGGGATTGAAGTTAGAAGCGTTGCCTCAAAAATCGATTTCGATCACGCCTCAAACATCCTCTCCCTGGAACCGCTTCGC
>CAYQGB010000326.1:0-4603 GCA_964416895.1 uncultured Calditrichaceae bacterium | reverse complement strand
GGCGGGCATAATATAAGGGAAGAGAGAGACGGGGGAAAGTTTAAAAGTGGGGAGGGATACGATCGCCGGAAAACCCGGGGAGTTGAAAAATCTCTTCTGAGTAAATTCCGGGAGGATGGGGGGTGACCCGGAGAAACGGTAAGGAGAGAAGCGAAGGGAGGCTTATTTTTTGCTCCTCCTTCCACCGCTCCTGCGGTGGAAGGAAGTAAAAGGCGCTCCTGCGTCGAACCCAAATGACGAACCCCATAGCACATTGTTTTTAAAAATCATATCGAGGCAGAGCGGCAATGCTTTCCTTCCTCTCCCGCCGGGCGGGAAGGAGAGAAACGAAGGGAGGCTTATTCTTCCAGAGAACTTACCTGTTCCCTGGATTGATCCGGCAGAGAATGGGTGCCCGGTTTTTCCGCCGGGAACAGCAGAGAGGCCATCACCGAGATGACCAGTATTCCTCCAATAACTCCCAGGGCAATCTCCACCGGGATGGGATATATATCCGCCAGCAACATTTTTGCGCCTACAAAAGCGAGGATCAGGGATAAACCGTAGTGCAGATAGGTAAACATCCGCATCATCCCCGCCAGGGCAAAATATAAGGCCCGTAATCCCAGGACGGCGAATATGTTGGAGGTGAACACAATGAAGGGATCGGTGGTGATGCTGAGAATGGCCGGGATGGAATCCAGAGCAAAAATTACATCCGTGCTCTCGATGAGCACCAGCACCACAAACAGGGGGGTGGCAAACCGCCGTCCCATTTTGGTGAAGAAAAAGTTTTCCCCCCGATAAAGGGAGATCACCGGAACGTATCGCTGCAACAGATTGAGCACCGGATTTCGATCCAGATCGACTTTGCGATCATGGCTGCGCCACATCTTCCAGGCGGTGAAAATCAGAAAGCCCCCGAAAATGAAAATGGCCCAGTGGAAATAGCGAATTACGGTAATACCTGCGGTGATCAACACTCCCCGGGTTACCAGCGCCCCCAGAATGCCCCAGAACAGCACCCGATGCTGATATTCCCCGGGAACGTTGAAATAGGAAAAGATGACCATGAACACAAAGATATTGTCCACACTGAGGGATTTCTCGATCAAATAACCGGCCAGAAATTGCAGTGCCGGTTCCACCCCCATGAACAGATAGATGCCCAGGTTAAACAGTAACCCGGTGGCGATCCAGATGCCGCTCCACAATAGCGCTTCACCGATGGATACCGCATGGGGGCGCCGATGAAACACTCCCAAATCCAGCGCCAGCATCAACCCGATAATGCCGGCAAATGCCCCCCACATCAATACCGAATTCAGCATCGTGGTTTCCTCGTGAGAATAATCCTTATGGCCGGTGCTCGGATAGTACGTACTTTTACACCGGGGAGCAATGACATTTGCACATCGGGGAAATTTATTCTCTTCATCGGCGTTACAACCAATATATCCTTGCAGAAAGGGGGCTTCCAATGGTACTATGGCAAAAATGGTGGGAGATGTGCGTTTCCTATGTCACCGGGGAGGATGACAAAATACCGGCAGGCTGGTATGCCGGTTTGTATATTTCCCTGCGTCGTCGGGGAAATGTTCAGGGGGAACCCGATCTACGGCCAAAAGGGGGATGGGGATGTGGTCTGGTGGTGATTCTCCTCATGATCGCTATAGCGATTTTTATCATTGCTCGATACTGAAACCGATGTGTACTCCCTGGCATGGTTTGTGCCCTTTTTAAGCGTGCCCCGGTAGTCATCGGAGCGTATGATATCCAGGGGCAAAAGATTGCCACCCTGTTTCAGGATGTGGCCGAGGCCGGTAGCTACGTGATGTACTGGGATGGGCAGGATGATAAAGGAGAGCCGGTCAGCAGCGGCGTTTATCTTTATGCCCTGCGGGGAGAAGGGATTTCTCTGGTTCGCAAAATGGTGCTGCTGCGCTGATCTTCCGCTTCCGGAGGGCCTCAATCCTCTCGCAGATTTTGCTCCAACAGTTCCCGGGAAATAATGGTGAATTCCCGCTCGGTGATCAGCCCCACCAGGCGCTCGTTGTTGACCACCGGCAGACATCCGATCCCTTTCTCCCGCATCAACTCGATGGCTTCCAGAATGGGAATATCCGGAGAGACCGTGGTGGGGTTTTTGACCATAATGGCGCTGGCCGGCAGGGTGGCATCCAGCTCCCCGGAAAGGCTATCCAACAACAGCTTGATCAGAGAGCGGTAGGAGATCAACCCGATCAGCCGGTGGTGATCATCCTCCACCGGGATGTGGCGTACCCGGTTCCAGATCATCAGGCTGGCCACCAGATCCACCGGTTCGTCCGGCCCCACAGTGTAAAAATCCCGGGACATCACCTGCTCCACCCGCTGATAGCTTCCCTTCCAGTTTCCCGACTCATCGATGCGCGCCGTCGGCCAGGTGTGAACGGGCATATTCTGCTGTTCCCGGGAATTCATGGCCGCAGTAATGGCGCTGAGAGCTTCGTCCAGGGTGCCTTTTTCCCGTAGAACCTCGTAGGAATCCAGAATCCATCGGGCGCCGGTCTTCCCGGATTGAGTTCGCTCGCGGATGATCTCCAGATACCGATCAATATCGGAGCTATCCACGCCGGCCTTCTCCAACCCCTCCCGGGCGATGGGCAACAGCCGTTTCAGAATCAACTCCCGGGCGGGATATACTTTCCCTTTTAGCCAGGTGAACTGGGCTTCCAGGCCAAACGCGGCGGCGGCAAAAAAGTTGGCCTGTACATCGTCGAAGCTGATCTGGGTGGTCACATCCCGAACCCTGTCGGCCATCCCGTTTACCAGCCCCAGCCAGAACGCCGCATTGGCCACTTCATCCACCACCGTCGGCCCGGACGGAAAGCAACGGTTTTCAATTCGTAAGTGAGGTTTGCCATCGGTGATGCCGTAACAGGGGCGGTTCCAGCGGTAAATCGATCCGTTGAACAGTTGCAATGCGCGAAGTTTAGGAGCAACCCCTTTCTTGATAGACTCGAAAGCGTTTTCTTCAATATCCACGGTGAAAAAGGTGCGGTAGTTACCGATATCCTCTTGATAAATCTCCACCACCGATTCTTTGACCCATTGACTGCCGAAGTGTACCCGGGGCTTCAACTCCCGGGGAAAGGAAGCCCGGGAACGGGTATCCATGGCCTGTTGGAACACGGCGATGCGAGTCTCTCGCCATAATCGTTTTCCCAGCAGGATGGGGGAATTGGTCGCTGCCGCCAGCACCGGCCCGGCGATGGTCTGGCAAATGTTGTAATATCGGGCAAATTCATCCGGGTTTACCTGAAAATGCACCTGAAAACTGGTGTTACAGGATTCGATCATTACCGAGTCGTGACTGATCTTCAGTTCGTCAATGCCTTTGATGTACAGTTCAATCGGCGCTCCTCCCCGCAGGCGTTTGAGCGCCTCGTTCAACTCGAAGTAGCGAGGCCGGGGAGTAATGTTGTGCATCTCCAGATCCGATTTGATAAACGTGGGCAGGATGCCCACCAGCACCACCTCGGCCGCCAGTTGATGCGCTACCTCCCGTATCTGGCTCAAAAGCTCTCGAATGTGCGTTTCCAGTTTGCTCAGGCAGTTGCCCTGGAATAGCAGGGGATCCACATTGAACTCAATGTTGAACAGGGCCAGTTCATTCACCACCCGGGGATCCTCTATTCGGCCAAGAATTTCCAGGGCGATGGGAGCAGGCTTCCAGGCCTTATTGACCAGCACCAATTCCTGCTCCGCCCCGATGCGCTGCACATCCGTCTCGAACATTCCATGCTTAAGCATGTAATCCAGCGCCCGAAGTTCTTCCAGAACTTTTTTCATATACAGGCGCTGATGGCCTGAGCCTGATTCTGTGTTAACGTCGATATATCCCATAATCCCTACCACCCGGGGCTTCTATTGAATAGTTAACCGGTTGCCAAACTTCATGGCAAAAAGTTACACAAAAGTTTTGTAAAAGTCAAAAATCGGCGTTGCCAAAGTGTAATTTGGAACGGTGGCCCGCATGAAAACACCTTTGGCGGGAGGAATTCCTTCGGTTTGTACAATACCCCCATAAAAAAAGCGGCGCCTCTATACCTTCAGAGACGCCGCGGTTTTTTGAAAACGGTCGAAACCTGTGAGGTCAGTCAACAGGGGTTTCGATGAGCAACGATTACCGCCTTTCCGGGCAGGCCGCTTACGGAGTGGCTCCGGTGTCTGCCGGTGCAGCGGTGTCCGGGGCTGCGGTGGTATCCGTCTGCGGGGCGGCCTGCTCTTGTGCGGGGGGTTGAGCAGCCTCTTCTTGCTGCGCTTCTTTCTTCTCGCAGCCGAGAGCCATCAACAGTACAAAGACCATCACGAACAGCAAACGAAGCATCATGACATCCTCCTTTAATTAGGTTGATGTGGAAGAGAATCCACCGGAAACTGAACATGGCCCGGCGATCTTGTTTTTTCATTGGATCCGAGTCGGAAACTCAGAACGTTCTATTTGTCGAAGCGGAGATGGTAGATAAAATACCGGGTGTGCCCTGTGAATAGTCGATGCATGGATACTCCTACCCCCATCATTTTGATAAGTTGATCAAGTTTATCACCGGACGGGCAAAAAATCAAGAGTGAGAGGGAA
>CAYQGB010000325.1:0-4604 GCA_964416895.1 uncultured Calditrichaceae bacterium | reverse complement strand
TGAGGGCTGCCGCCGGGGAAGGACCGGCTTTACGTTAAAAGTTGCGGCTTCAAAACACTCATCGCATTCGCAGGAGTGGTGTCGAGGCGGCAGCCCGAAGAATCTCTGGCCTTTATGAATTGCATCCGGGATAGCAACCCGTCATCCAATCCTTGAAAGAGCATTAGCTACACAACACACAAGATCGGGGAAATATACGCATCCTCCGCCAAAGGACAAAGATCGAGAAGTGAGTTTTGCGGCGCCCATTCCGGGAAATCTCGTTTCTGTAATCGACAAAACATATACTCCATCCCCTCACCGCCTATTTTGTACCGGCAGGGTTAGAAACCTTTAACCAATTCGTTCACCCAAGCATGTATGAGGGGAGATGACCATTTGCTATCGGAAGCTACGCATCACGCCGGGTCGGCATCCCGGGTGCTGCCCCCCCCGGAACGGGGGCACCATCGGGAAAGAAATCGACGGCGGTTTATGGCGCTGACTCTGTTCCTGGAGATTCTCATTCTGGGGGCGCTGTATCTGTTTTCGGCCCGATTTATCGAGAAAAATCTGGAACAGGATATCCAGGAACACATGCAGGCCATTGCCCGGCACGCCGCCGGGCACATCGATCCCATCGGCCTGCGACTGATCTTCAGCGAAAAGGATTTTTTCTTTCAGGAATTGCGCCGGGAACTGCGGGAAATCGAGAAGGCTTTCGGGTTGCGGGAAGGGCTGGTCTATATTGTGGAATTGAAGGAAGGGAAACCGGTCTTCAGCGTGATGACCAATCGGAAGCCCTTCCGGGGACACCCCTATCCCCCGGAGATCGCTCACCGCATTTATCAGGCCTATCAGGGGCGGGAGATTGTGACCGACCTGTATCGGGATCGGCACGGGGAATTCATCTCCGTGCTGGTGCCTCTATATCTGGAAGGGGAAGTCGCCGGGGTACTGGAAGTGGATTTTCCGGGACAGGCCTACCGGGACAAAGTGCGCGCCCGAACCATCCCCTTTCTGGCCGGGCTTTCCGGATTGATGCTGCTGGGGTTGGGGGTAATTTTCGTGATTCTGATGAAGCTTCATCGGGCCAGGGAGGAGGAACTGAAACAAACCCAGTTGCAGATTATCCAGACGGAAAAAATGAACCTGCTCAGCCGGCTGGTGGCCGGCATCGCCCATGAGATCAACAACCCCATCGGGGCCATTAACAGCAGCGTGGATATTGTGAACCGGTGCATTGGTCGGCTGGAAGCATGGATTCAGGGGAGCAACGGCGCCCCCCCTGAAAACCAAAAGCCCCAAATGCTGCAAACGCTGCGCCTGTTGGAGGCCAACAGCCGGGTGATTGCCAGCGCCGAGGAGCGCATATACGCCATCGTTCGGAATTTGCGTAACTTTGCCCATTTGGATGAGGCGGAATTCAAGCAAACCGACATCCATCAGGGATTGGAAAGCACCCTCGCGCTGCTGACCCACGAATTCGGGGAACGTATCCAGATTATCCGAAATTACGGCGAGGTGCCCCCGATTTACGGTTACCCGGTGCAACTCAATCAGGTGTTTTTGAGCATGCTGATCAATGCTGCGGAGGCCATTCCCGGCGAGGGCGTCATCACCATTACCACCCGTGCCGATGCCCACCAGGTGTATATCAGCATCGCCGACACCGGGCAGGGCATTCCTCCGGAAAAAATGCGCACCCTCTTCGATGTCACCTTTACCCGGAAATCCTCCCGGATGCATCTGGGAATGGGGCTGTACAATGCCTGTCAGGTAATCGAACGGCACCGGGGGAAGATCGAAGTGCGCAGCGAGGTGGGCAAAGGCACCGAGTTCATCATCATACTGCCCCGGGAGCTGTCGCCGGAGGAAGAGAAGGGGGAATAAGCCCCGCGATTACCCCTTTGTTATCAGCTCCAGCACCTCCTCCGGGCGGGGAATATCCTGCATGGAATGGCCGTAATGGGCAAATCGTACTACTCCCTGTTTATCCACCACCACCTGGGCGGGCATCCGCCCCAATTTGAACAGGTTGACCTCCTGTCCATACAGCTTCAACACCGTGTGATGAGGATCGGGCAATCCGATAAAGGGCAGTTGTTCTTTTTCCCAGTATTTGCGAAAGGCGTTTCTGTTCTCCGGCCCGATGACCACCACTTCGGCGTCTTTTTCCTGAAACTGCGGATAGTATTGGCGCAACTGCGCCATGTGCGCCCGGCAAAAGGGTCAGAAGAACCCCCGGTTAAAGGCCAGCACCACGTGGCGCTTCTCCCGAAAATCGGACAGCCGCACCAGATTTCCTCGAAAATCCTCCAGTTCAAAATCCGGGGCGGGAGCATCTATGGAAACGCGGGGCATTTTTTCTCCTCTTTAAATATCACTTCACATCTGAGAATTTTGCGGGGGCATCTCGATAATCGGCGCCCATCGAAGTGAAGCCTCAAAAAGCGTATTGCGTAATGCGTATTTTCATGGAGCCGGTTACGCAATACGCACCACGCAATACGCATGGCCGACCTTTCACGGCCACAGGGGCTTGCCGTCGGGTGGCTTTACCAGATCCTCAACCGTCACGTGGACAGTGCAGGCTATAAATATCTTACCACCAGATCGATCAGCCGCTGCACCCTTTTGGTGTACGGTGGATAAAGCAGCTTCAGGGGACTCCAGGCGCTGTGTTTCAACACCGCCCGTTCGTGGGAGAAGGCCCGAAAGCCGTAGAATCCGTGGGAGTTGCCGAATCCGCTGGTATTCACACCGCCGAAAGGCAGGTTGCTGTGCAGGTAGTGCACCGCCACCTCGTTGATGCAGGTGCCCCCGGCGGTGGTGTTTTGCAGAATGGTGCGGATGTTCCGGCGGCTGCGGCTGAAAATATACAGCGCCAGGGGCTTCTCCCGTTCGTTGATGAGCTTCAGCGCCTCGGAGAGTTCCCCATAAGGAAGCACCGGCAGCAACGGGCCGAAAATCTCCTCCTGCATGGAACGGGAATCCGGGGGAACCTCGCCCAGCACCGTGGGAGCGATGAACCGCTCTCCGGGGTTGGCAATGCCGCCCACTTCCACCTGCGCCCCTTTCTGGATGGCGTCATCCAGCAGATCCAGCAATCGCTTCAAATGCTGCTCGTTGACGATCCGGGCATAGTCGGGCGTGTGTTCCTGAGCCTCGGTGGTCTCTCCGTACAGCCGGGCAATGCTGGCCCGCAGGGCCTCCAGAAACGGCTGATACCGGGAGCGATGCACCAGCAGGTAATCGGGAGCGATGCAGGTTTGCCCATCGTTCACGAACTTCCCCCAGGCCACCTTCTCTGCGGCATCCTTGATGTTGGCGGTCTCGTCGATGATCACCGGGGACTTGCCCCCTAATTCCAGCGTAACGGTGGAAAGATGTTCGGCGGCGGCCTTCATCACGATCTTGCCCACCCGGGGGCTGCCGGTGAAAAAGATGTGATCGAACGGTTTTTGCAGCAGCATCTGCGCCACCTGAGCATCGCCCTCAAACAGGGCCACCTCGTTTTCCGGGAACAGTTCGGTGACCATCCGCCTGAGCAGTGCGGATGTGTGGGGGGTATGTTCGGAGGGTTTGAGGATTACGCAGTTGCCCGCGGCCAGGGCGGAGACCAGCGGCCCCACGGTCAGGTTAAAGGGGTAGTTCCAGGGAGAAATAATCAGCACCACCCCGCGGGGTTCGTAGCGCACCCAGGCGCGGGTGGTCGCCAGCGTGAGCGTGGGGCGCACCCGCCGGGGCTTCATCCACTTTTTCAGATGGCGAACGGCGTGCTTAATCTCCGACTTCACGAACAGAATTTCCGAGAGATCCACTTCCGGGGCCGGTTTGCGGAAATCCTCATACAGCGCCCGGTGAATCTCCTGACGGTGAGCCATCATCCACTGCAAAATGCGCTTCAATCGGGCGATGCGCTCCCGGGCAGTGGTGTTGGCCATGCGGAAGCGATTCTCCCGCTGGGCGGCAAATACCCGGTCGATTTCCTGCGCCACGGTAGCGATCTGTTCCTCGGCTTTGGCGGTGGTTACGGTAGCCATCGGCAACTTCCCTCATGCCTGGTGATTGCGTTTCAGTTTACCGGCCTTATAAAATAGCCAATTAGGCCCGTTTTCCCAAGGGGTGATTGATGCCGGGCAGCAAAATACCTCCCGGTTACAACATCCACACGGGAATGGCGGAATACGATTGGGTCAGGGGTAATAGCCGATCGGTTAAACAGATGACCCCGCCCTGGCCCACGGGGAGTTTTAATCTTTCTAAAATCTCAAAATGCCGAACCATCCGCCCGGTTGGGCTGGCGGTTTTTTTGATTTCCAGAGGATAGATCGTATGGTCTTCCACAATGAGCAGATCAATTTCTCTTTTGTCTCGATCCCGATAATAATACAGCGGGGGCCGCTTCCCCCGGTGGCGATAGCTTTTGAAAATTTCATTGATGACCCAGGTTTCCAGGATTGCGCCGGACATGGCCCCGGCTTCCAGGGTTTCCGGGCTGGACCATTCGGTTAAATAGCTACACAGGCCGGTATCCGTGAAATACAACTTGGGGGCCTTTACCATGCGTTTGGTGATGTTCGGAAAGTAGGGTTCCAGCAAGAAAACGATGTGGGTGGCTT
>CAYQGB010000324.1:0-4613 GCA_964416895.1 uncultured Calditrichaceae bacterium | reverse complement strand
TGATCAGCATCCCTGCTATAAAGTGAACTCCCTTTTTCCATTGCTTAACCATCATGGTGCCTCCTCGTTTACTCGATACTGGATACTGGATACTGGATACTGGTTTCTGGATACTGGATTCTGGTTGCTGGATACTGGTTTCTGGATACTGGCATTAGCGTCCCCGGTTTTCGTTTTCGGCATTGGGAATCAATGCCGCTCTCTTTTTCCGGTGGAAAGATACACATTGAAATGAATTATGCACGGATTTTCTGTTATTTTTGGTGTGAGATTGGAGATGCACCAGACCGGGACAGTATCAGATATTGAGCAGAGAATTGGGATTTTGGCAAATTTTGGCTTAAGTTTTATACTGATTTTGGACTTTTGACAAATCACCGCTTATGAGCGACCAAAACTACGTGACGGGCTTCGATGTCATTCTGAGGGCTGCCGCCGGGGAAGTGCCGGCTTTATGTCAAGAACTGCGGCTTCAGGAACACTAATCTCATTCGCAAGCGTGCTATCAAGGCGGCAGCCCGAAGAATCTCCTTGTGAATTGTGTCCGGGATAACAACCCGTCATCCAAACCTTGAAAGAGCGGCATTTTTTTATACTTTAGAGCCAAAAGGGGGTAAAGCTGTAAAGTATAAAAAATCATCCCGGGTCGTACTCTGAAGCGAAATCGAAAATCATAATGCATTGTTAATAAAAAACTTGAATTTACCTGTACATAGTATGGTCAAATTTACAAGGTTGGTGTCAAAAGTCCAAACCTGAATAAATACTTTAAAAAAACGCCCGCACCTCGGCCCGGCCCAGGTGGATGGTGCGCAAGGCCCCGGCATCCTTCCGACCGGTGTAGCTGACATTGATGGTCACGTTGGTGCTGACAAAATAATCGAAACGAAAATTCCACAGCCAGGAGTTGCCCACCTTTTTGCCTTTCCCCATCTCGAAGGGAATGGGACGGTTAAAGGGATTTTCCACCTGTTCCACCCGGATGAAAGTCAGGTCGGCGGTGGCCCGGGCTTTGCCGCCTACGGAGTAGGAGATGCGCGGCTTCGCCTCCCAGTAGTTCACCCGCAGGCGATTGCGGGGGTTGCGATCCAGTTCCAGCCCTCGCTCCGTTTCCAGTTGAAATTGCCAGCGAAAGTTGGGGCGTAGATTGGCCCGCAGCCCGAAAGCCTGGCTGAGCACATTACGGTTGCGGTCGGGCAGGGCCGCCACCCAGCGCTTGTTCAGGGTATGCCGATATATCCCGGTGAGATTCAGCTTCCGCCGCCACACCCGCCGCCGCAGTTCAATCGACCGCTCCCACACGATCCGACTCTCGTTATTTCCCGCATCAATAAATTGATTGAAAATATCATCCCGATAGCGGCTGCGCAGCAAAATCCCCCAGATGGGATTGCGCTCGTTGTAGTAGATGTCCTGATTCAGAGTGTAGCTCCCCCGGAGGGTGGTCCCGGGAGTGTGAAATTTACTGAGATTCAACAGATAGATGTCCAGGATGTTCTGCTCCCGGGTCTGCTCTTCCAGTTTGATAAAGCTGATCAGGGAAAGCCGCTCCCCCAGGGATTTCCAGAATCCTCCGGGGGTTTTGGAAGTGCTGCGAGGGCGATACTGTACCTGCAAAGAAGTTTCCAGGCGGATGACGCTGCGGAAGTCGTCGGTGGGGCGGAGGATGAGGATGAAATCTCCCTGGGGATCGGGCACATATTCGCTGAGGGTGGAATCGAACCGGAAGTTGCCCCGATTTTCGCCCACCGGAAGATACACCTGCTCCCGGATGGCCTGCAACTCGCTGGCGACCTCGTAGTTCCACCGGGCGCTGAAGGAACCGCCGCTATTGCGGTATTGCAACTCCACATTGGCCAGGTGGCTCTGCCGATCTTCCCAGGAAGTATCCTGAAACTGGGCATCCGGTTGATAAATGGGCATGCTGTCGGAGGGCAATTTTTCAAAAAAAGGAGTGAAATCTTTGTTCCGGAAGATCAGGGAGAATCGGCCCTGAAGATTTTTCCGGGAGAGCAGGTCGCCTCTGGCCTCATAGGTGCGGGTGGTGGAAAGTCGCCGGAGCCGATCCCGCTGGCGGGGATCGTACAGAAAATCCACCCGATGCTCCATTTGCAGGCGCCAGTGCATCCCCAGCAAGCGATCCATTTCCAGCCCGGCGACATTTTCCCGGAACCGGAAGCCGGTGAGAGCGCCGGTGGAGGCGTTTTCCACCGTGCGGTCTTCCTGCCGCAGGCTGTAGCGGGGCGTCAGCCGCCAGAGACGCCGGAAGGCGGTGACCTGCCAGCGTCGCCAGTCGCTGCGGTCGAAGCGGGTATCGGTGGTGACCTGCTCGCCTCCCAGGGTCAGGGTGGGCAACACCGTGCGCATCAACTCCACCTGCCCGGAGCGCCGCCGGGAGGTGATCCCAAAACTCTTCTTGTCCAGGCTGCCGAAATTCCCCGAAATGCGCAGAAAGCGGGTGGGCCGGTAGCTGGCCCGGGCTTCGATGCTGCTTTCCTCATTGTTGAGGAGGTTCTGCTGGAGATTCCATTTATAGGCATACTCCGGCTGCAAAGGGCGATCCAGAGGGGAAAAGGCGGAATCCTGGCGGGTCCAGCGGAGGGTGAAAAACGCATCGCCCACCCGGCGCCCGAACAACCGCAGAGCGGTGTCCTGCAAGGTGGTGCTGAACTGAAAGGCCCTGCCCTGATTGTCGCCGTCGTCGAGGGAGGAAAAAACGTTCCGATCAAAATCGCTGACCGCCACCTCACCTTTAACCGACCAGGTGCGGGTCAGTTGCAGGCCCAGCCCCATATTTCCCAAACGCTTATCCCCCGCCAGAGGCACCAGCCGCACCGGCAGGTAATCGCCCCTGCCTTTTCCCACAAATTCAAACACGGCGGTGCGTTTTCGGCGATAATCCCCCCGCCCGGCGCCCACGTTGGTGAAGCGCACCCGGAAATCCCCCTGATTGAACCCGGCGAAACGAAAAATCGTCATCGGCTGTCCGTCGATCAGGGTATCCACCTTCACGTAATTGCCCTTGCCGGGCCCCACCGAATCGGCCCCGCTCACCGCCGCCTGAAAGGGATCATCCCCCGCCGCCTGTAACGCCGCCTGTTCCTCCGGCGTCAGGGGGGCGTTGTCTTCCAGCAGATTGCGGGTGTCGTCCCACTCCCGGAACAGCCGCACGTCGTAGGTCAGACGCCGGCCCAGATTTTCTCCCCGGGAAGATGCTCCCAGAAAATTTCGCCCGTAACGCTGGAAGGCGTTGGTGTATTCAAAATCCACTTCGATGCGATTCTCGGAGGTGATCAGCCGCTTGTTGGTGAAGGTGATCTGCGCCTGGCTGTAGTCGATGACGTAGTCGTTATTTTCCCCTCGTACCTGAAGCTGTCCGTCCACATACACCCGTTCGGTGCCGGCCAGCACGATGATGTCCCGTTCCCCGTTGCGCCCGGTCAATTGATACGGCCCCTGGTTGCCTTCCTGCCCTAAAAAGCGGTTGGTATGGAAAAACCCCCGGGAAGTGCCAAAGGTGATCTGCTGCCGAGTATTCCGAAACCGGTTCTCCGCCGTCACCCCCTGCAATTTCCGTTGCAAATTCCCGAACAGGGACTTCTGGTAGGTGATGTTGAAATCACCGATGGTGCCCCCGACGTACGGGCTGAGGATCTTGACGAATACCTTATCCACTTCCCGGAGGTTCTGGGTATTTCCTTCCGGCTGGATGGGGGTGCTTTCATCGGTAAGGGCGGCCACCAGCTCCACATCGGGGGCGATCTTTCCCGAAAGTTGCAGGTTCAGGCCGGAGTTGAGGGTGAGGTCCTGATTGCTGCCGATCTGGATTCCCCGCACGATGCTGCCGCTCTTGCGCAAATTGCTCTGGTACGTATCGATCTGCTCCAGAAACCGGGGGCGGGCTTCCCGGGCGATCCGGGTCGGCCCTTCGGCGGTGGTATCGGTGGAAGAGATCGGTTGCAACTCCCGGTGGAAGTAATCGGTCAGCAGGGGGAAGGGATACCGCCGGTAGATAATCCGCAGACTATCCACCGGGGGCAGCGTTTTCAGTAGTTGCACCGTGCCTTCCCGGTAGTCAATGCGGTAGTCGATGTTGCGCAGCAGCTTGAAGGCGCGCAGTTGCAGCACTTCGCTGGAGGGAACGATGAACCGATGCGGTAGCTTCAGGGGAGATCGGTGCAGCGAGTCCGGAGGGATGAGCACCGTATCGGGGGAAATTTCCAGGAGGATGCGGGAGAAGCCCTGCTCCTGAGCGAAAATCGGCCATCCCCCCCAGAGGAGGAGCAACAAACACGCCGTATGCCAGCACTTGCCAGAATACTTCACGAGACGTTCAGCGCCTGTTCATTCGGTTCGGTAGCAAACTTTCCGGTGAGTTCCCCCTCTCGGTTTGGCCTGGCCCCGGTGTTGATGACTTCTGTAGATTCCGGCGCTAATTTAACAAATATTCTCCCGGATGGGAAAAAAAGTGAATTTTCCTCTGGAAATGCGGTCGTGTACCGAGATTCCCCAATACGGAAAACAATTGCATTGGGTCCATTGGCGAAAAACCCAGGAAATCCATTTCGCTTTCCCGCTTATGTTTTGCTCATCGGTGACGAAAAGTGCTTTCT
>CAYQGB010000323.1:0-4652 GCA_964416895.1 uncultured Calditrichaceae bacterium | reverse complement strand
CGGGCGGCCAGTTTGCTCAGGGTATCTCCTTTTTGCACCCGATATTTGTAGAACCGCATGGACCTGCCGGCGATTACCTTCAGGCGCTGCCCCACCCGAATGCGGCTATTGCGGAGGCGATTCCACCGTCGCAATTGGGTTACACTAACTCCAAACAGGCGGGCAATCTGGCTCAGGGTGTTCCCCCGGGTGACCACATAGGTAAACCGTTCCCCTCTGTTGATCCGCTGGGAATCAATGATTCCCCGGAGGTTGCGCAGCGTGGAAGGGGAAGAAGGGCGAAGCCCGGAGAGGGAGGGCGCCCGGGCCAGTTGAACCCCCCGGGGATGGCGGGTGTAGATGGTCAATCGGGTACCGGGAATCAGGGTTTCCCCTCGCAATCCGTTCCAGGCCTTGAGCGCCCGAACCAGCACCTGGTAGCGCCCGGCAATATCGGACAGCGTTTCCCCCTGCTGTACCGTGTGGGTGATCTTAGCCCATCCGGAGGGTAGCTCCCGCACATACACCACATCTCCTGCTCGCAGGGGGCGGCGCCGCAGGTAAGGATTCCATTGCTTGAGCCGGGCAATGCGCTTCCCGAACCAGGCGGCAATGTGAGACAGGGTGTTCCCCCTCTGCACCCGATAAGCGATGGTCACGGTATTGCCGGATGCACGGGAACCACCGGAGGCAGCCACCCGGGAAGTCTTTGGAGGGCGGCGGGCCAGGCGTTTGACGGCGGCGGCGATTTTCTGTTCCGTTCCCTTCGGTACAAACAGCGGGTAGTCCAGCACACCCCGGGGAGTAGCGGTGTCTTTCGGTTCCAGATCCGGATTCAACCGCAGGATGTCCCGCAGGGAAATGCCGGCCGCTTTTGCCAGCGGTTTCAGGGAAACGGGGTAGGGCACGATGACCGTCCGGTAGGCCCGGGGGTCGGGAAAAGGGGGATCGTAGAAGCCGAACTTTCGGGCATTGCCGGGCTTGGCGATTACGATGGCGGCGAAAATTTTGGGCACGAAATTGCGGGTTTCTTCCCGAAGTACCCGGGTCTTTTCCCGGATGGTCCAGAAATCCCGCCGGTCGGGATTGTTTAACCGGCGGAGGGCCTGGCGAATTTTTCCGGCCCCGGAGTTGTATGCGCTCAGCGCCAGGGTAAAACTGCCCAGTTCCATCCACAGATCATGAAGATAGCTCCGGCAGGCCCGGGCGGATTTGATCGGGGAGTAGCGTTCATCCACAGACCGGTTTACCCGCAGGCCGTACTTCCGGGCAGTGGATTTGATAAACTGAAACATCCCCACCGCCCCGGAGTGGCTGCGGGCCACGGGATTAAATCCGGACTCGATCAACCCCAGATACATGATCTCTTCCGGGAAGCCCTTTTCCACAAAGTATCGTCGCAGGGCGGGAATGTATTTCCGGGAGCGCCGGATGGCTTTCTGAATCAGAGGGCGGTAATGGGCATCGGTGCGGAACAGTTCAATATAGTATTCGATCTCCCGGAGGAAATCCCGGTGGAGGTGAAAATCGTCCCCTTCGCCCATGTGTTCGGCGATTTGGCGAATTTCCTGCCGGATAAAGTCCTGGAGATCACCGCGAAACTCGGCGGGGGAGGGGGTGGGAAGGTAGTCCCGGGCAGTTCCTCGTCCCCCCCAGGCGTATGCCGGAGGGGAAGGCCCTTCGCCGGTGGTGGAGGCAAAGGGCGATTCGGTTTGGGCCAACACTTCGGTGATGATCGTACCCAGCTGAGGGGAAGCATGAGGTTGGGGGAAATAATATTCCAGAAAAGCGATTTTCTGTGGGTGAGAGTGCAGGGAGAGGGTTTCCAGTGCCCGGAAAATGGTGGCGACTTCTTCACCGGCGGCGGTGAAGTTCCCTGCCCGGTATTCGGCGACCAGAGCATCCACATGGGGCTGGATGCTCGCCAGCACCTCCATCTCCCCGGACATGGTACCGGAGGATGCAGGGGCCACCGGCGCCGGAGAATAGTGGGTGGAAGAGGCGCAGCTCAACACTGCCGCCAGCGCCACCGCCGTCAGAGTTGCGGAGACAAACCTGTTAATAAGAACACCTCACGTTGATCCCTCAACCTGCCATCGCCCGCATACCTGACCAAGGACTGCTGCCGCCATCCGGGAGGGGTGCCCGGAACCGGCGGCGGGGCGATGCCTTATTCCTTTAAGCGTATACCGGGGCATATCCCATCAGGGAAGGATGTACCGAACATAGCGTGCCCCGGATCATCCGTGCAGTTAGGCAAACTGGAAAGAATATACCGAATCAGACGAAAAATACCAAGAGTTTGTTGGGGAAGAGTACATCTGCAACTTGAAACCGGGGCGATTGCATCCTATATTGCGCAGACTTTTCCGATAGTCTCTCAAGTATGTGTTTGCGCAAACGGAGTGACCTAACATAAGGAGGGTGAGTTATGGCGACGAAGCAAGCGCAAGTGGAGCAGTATCAATATCAGGCCGAATTGAAGCAGTTGCTGCACCTGATTGTGCATTCGCTGTACACCCACAAAGATGTGTTCCTGCGGGAACTGATCTCCAACGCTTCCGACGCCCTGAACAAAATCCGCTTCCGTATGCTCACCGATAAAGAAGTACTGGATCCCGAAGCCAAACTGGAGATCCGCATCGACGTGGATCCGGAGAAGCGCACCTTTTCCATCGAAGATACCGGCATCGGGATGACCAAACAGGATCTGATCGACCGCATCGGCACGGTGGCCAGCTCCGGCACGCTGGAGTTCCTGAAACAGATGCAGGAGAGCGGGCAGAAGATCGACGCCAACCTCATCGGACAATTCGGAGTGGGATTTTATTCCGTGTTCATGGTCACCGACGAGGTAATCATCGAAACCCGCCATGCGGATAAGGATTCCCGGGGATACCGCTGGAAGTCCGATGGCAAGGGCACCTTCACCATTGAAGAAATCGACCGGCCTCACCGGGGCACCAGAATTTACTTTGTACTTAAGGAAGAGGATAAGGAGTTTGCCCAACCGGAACGGGTGAAGCAGATCATCCGCAAATACTCCAATTTTGTGGATTTCCCCATTCGGGTGAACGGGGAAGAGGTCAATCGGGTGCAGGCGTTGTGGCACCGGCCCAAAGGGGAAATCAAAGAGGAGGAACTGAACGAGTTTTACAAGTTCATCGCCAACGATGTGGAAAATCCCCTGGGGCATCTGCATCTGTCCATCGAGGGAGCGGTAAGTTTTAAGGCGCTGATCTTCATTCCCGCCACGGCTCCGCCCCTGTTCCTGCGCCAGGATACCGAAAAGACCCTACATCTGTATTCCCATAAAATCTTTATTCAGGATGATTGCCAGGAACTGCTGCCGGAATATCTCCGCTTTGTCAAAGGGGTGGTGGATACGGAGGATTTGCCCCTGAACGTCTCCCGGGAGACGGTGCAGAGCAGCCCGGTGATCGCCAAAATTCGCAATACACTGGTGAACAAAATTCTGGGGTTCCTGGAAGATTGGGCGAAAAACGAACCGGCCAAATACGAGAAATTTTACCGCAATTTCGGGCCGTTGTTCAAGTTGGGCGTGAATACCGATTTCACCCATCGCGATCGGATTATCGAATTGCTCCGGTTTGAAAGCACCGCCACCGATAAGGGGCAGTTGACTTCTTTTAAAGAGTATGTTTCCCGGATGCCCTCGGAGCAGAAGGAAATTTACTACATCTCCGGGGAAACTCGGGAAGAACTGGAACGCAATCCCAATCTGGAGTATTTCCGGAAGAAAAATATCGAAGTACTCCTGCTCACCGATCCGGTGGATGTCTTCGTTATCCCCTCTATTGGGGAGTATGAGGGGAAACCCATCGTCTCCATCGAGAAGGCGGACATTGACCTGAAAGCGGAGGCGGAAAAAGGGGAAGAGGCGCTGCCGGAGAATTTGACCAATTCCCTGATCGAAGTGTTCAAAGAGACCCTGGGGGATAAAGTTGAAGATGTGGTGGTCTCCCGGCGGCTGGTGGATTCCCCGGCCACCCTGGTGGTGGGCAAAGAAGGGCTGGATCCTCAGATGGAAAAGGTGATGCGGATGATGCACCGGGATTTCACTGCTTCCCGGCGCATTCTGGAAATCAATCCCGCTCACCCGCTGATCAAGAACCTGTCTCGCCTGAATATGGCGGATAGCAAGCATCCCCTGCTGCGGCAGTGCATCCTTCAGTTGTATGAAGGGGCGCTGCTCATTGACGGAACGCTGCCTTCGCCGAACGAATTCGTGAAGCGCATGACCGAGATCATGGTGGAAGCCACTAAACAGTAGTGACCTGCCGGTTGCCGTCGGCCATTCGGTTGGACAGGCCGGCGGCTTTTCCATTGCATCCGGGGCAAGGTTTCGTAAATTTCGACCGTGGTCAGAATATTGGGAAATAGCTATTCAGGTTGCTTGCAGAGTATTGTCCGCGTTTTGCCGGTTTCCTCTTGAAGGAGTAAAACTTTTGGCGGGTCATACTGAAGCTTGTGTTTACATCCCGACGCAGTCGGTGATCGAAGTATGCCCCCCCCTGTCACACTGAGCCTGTCGAAGTGTGACAGGGGGTTATTGGCTTTGCTGCATAGTAACCATTAACCGACCAGACCGGATTCACCCATCGAGATGACAACTACGACGTTTACCATAAGAGATACGGAAAAGCGCAAGC
>CAYQGB010000322.1:0-4663 GCA_964416895.1 uncultured Calditrichaceae bacterium | reverse complement strand
ACCGGGTAATGCCCCTTTTCCCGCTGAAACAGCTTCTTGAGCAGATTTTCCCGTTCCTCCTGCGGGCGATTCCCGGAAACCGCAGAGACCACTTTTTCGATGGACACATCCCCCCGCCCGATAGCCGCCTTCAAATTCACCGGATCATCAAAATGCAGCTTTTTGGCCGCTTCCGCCAGGCTGGCATCGATGTCTTTGATCTTGAAGCGCTCAAAATATTTCTGAATGATCTCTTCGCCCAGCTTGACGCTATGCTCAAACTGCACCTCCCGGAGATATTTGCGGATGTGGTGGCGGGCCTTGCTGGTCTTCACAAATGTGAGCCAGTCCTGGCGGGGATGCTGATTGGCGCTGGTGATGATCTCCACCACCTCGCCGCTGTTCAGCTCGTATTTCAGGGGCACGATGCGGTCGTTGACCTTCGCTCCGATGCAGTGCAGCCCCACTTTGGTATGCACGGCGAAGGCGAAATCCACCGGCGTGGCTCCCCGGGGCAGCCGATAAACATCCCCTTTGGGGGAGAACACAAACACCTCATCCTGATACAGGTCGATTTTGAGGGACTCCAGGAAATCTTTGGCATCCACCGTTTCGCTGCCGGTGAATTCCTCCAGAAACTGGCGAATCCAGTCCAGTTGCTCGTCGAGGGGATCGCGCTTGATTCTTCCGTTCTGTTCCTCTTTGTAGCGCCAGTGTGCGGCGATCCCCATTTCGGCCACCCGATGCATCTCCTGGGTGCGAATCTGAATTTCCACCAGATGCCCGTTATCATCCACCACGGTGGTGTGCAGGGACTGATAGCCGTTCATCTTGGGCATGGCGATGTAATCTTTGAACCGGTCGTGCACCGGCGTATAGCGATTGTGCACCAACCCTAACACATAGTAGCACTCTTCCACTTTCCGCACGATGATCCGGATGGCGAACAGATCGTAGATTTCCTCGAAGGGCTTGTTGCGGATTTGCATCTTCCGGTGGATGGAATAGAGATGCTTGGGGCGGCCATAAATCTCCGCCCGAATCCCGTGTTCTTCCAGTTCCCGCCTGATCGGTTCGATAAACTTCCGAATGTAGGCTTCCCGTTCCTGCCGGTTCTGATTCAGCCGGTTGGAAAGTTCGTTATACGCCTTGTGATCCAGATATTTAAAGGCCAGATCTTCCAGTTCGCTTTTGATTTTGGCCATCCCGAACCGGTGCGCCAGAGGGGCGTACACGTCCCGGGTTTCCAGGGCAATACGCTGGCGGCTTTTTACCGGAACATGATGGAGGGTACGCATGTTGTGCAGCCGGTCGGCCAGTTTGATGATGATGACCCGCAGATCCCGGGCCATGGAGAGGAGCATTTTCCGAAAGGTCTCCGCCTGGCGGGTTTCGTAGCTCAGGTTCTTCCTTCCGCTGATCTCGGCGATCTTGGTCACCCCATCCACTAACAGGGCGATCTCCGGGCCGAAGTTTTCCTCAATGTCTTCCCGGGTGTATTCGGTATCTTCAATCACGTCATGGAGCATTCCCGCGGCAATGGTGGTGCTGTCCATAAGCATGTCGGCCAGCACCAGAGCCACATAGATGCAATGCTCGAAATACGGTTCCCCCGATTTGCGAAACTGATTTCGATGGGCCCACAGGCTGAATTGATAGGCCCTTTCCAGCAGCTCCCCGTTGTAATTGGGGTTATATCGCTTGATTTTGTTGATCAGTTCCTCATACACCGGATCGAACATACGCCGGAGGAGCTGATAATTTTTATCCTGCGGATCGATGGGCCACATCGTTTCACTTGCGCCGGACAAATGCTCTTTTTTCTGTGACATAAGACAATCCCATTCCCTCACCCGGAAAGCGAGAAGGCAAAATGTGCTTTAAAACGCTGGATGTCGGTAGTATCTTTGGGCTGCCAGAAAGCTACGTTGCCGGTTGTTCAAATTGGTCACATAGACGAGCAAAAACTAACCATTTCTCCATACAAATTCAAGGCTTATTTTCCCCGCTTTCCGGAGATCGTTTTTTTGTAAGTATCGGTTTTCTATGCAAATTGACCAATGTTCACTCGTCGAATTTTGTTCCCAACTTGAGGACTTCCCATGAACTTACTTCACGAGGCGGCCCATATTGCTCTGCGCGACTGCATGGGGGTTCAGCCCCATGAGCGCGTGTTGGTGGTAACCGATTCTCAGCGTCGTTCCATCGGTCAGGCGTTGTTTGCCGCGGCTACCGAACTGGCCGCGGAGGCATTCGTATTGGAGATGCAACCCCGCACGGTGGACGGCGAGGAACCTCCACCGCTGGTGGCGGAGGCCATGACCCGCGCCGAGGTGGTGATTTGTCCCACCACCGCCTCCCTGACCCATACCGAAGCCCGCCGCAACGCCTGCAAGGCTGGCGCCCGGGTGGGCACCATGCCCGGCATCACCGAAGAGGTGATGACCCGAACCCTGCGGGCCGATTACCACCAAATTGCCCAACGCACCCGGAAGCTGGCGGCCATCCTCACGAACGGCAAAACCGCCCGGGTGACCACCCCCGCGGGCACGGATATTACCATCCCCATCGAAGGCATTCAGGCCATTGCCTCTACCGGCCTGGTGCAGGAACCGGGGAGCTTCGGGAATTTGCCCTCCGGCGAAGCCTACCTGATGCCCCGGGAAGGAGAAGCGGAGGGGGTTATCGTGGTGGACGGTTCCCTGGCGGGAATCGGGCTGATTACCGATGAACCGGTGCGGATTGTGGTGGAGCGGGGAATGGCGGTCTCCATCGAAGGGGGAGCACAGGCCCGGGCGTTTTTACGCACGATTGAACAGGTGGGAGAAGACGCGCGCAATCTGGCCGAATTGGGCGTGGGCACCAACGACATGGCCCGGATCAACGGCACCATTCTGGAAGATGAAAAAGTGCTGGGAACCGTTCATCTGGCGCTGGGTAACAACGTCTCTATGGGCGGCACGGTGAACGTACCTTTCCACGTGGATGGGGTGTTGCGGAATCCCACGCTGACCATTGACGGGCAAACGGTTCTGGAAGAAGGCAACCTGCGGTTGTGAAACGACTCAAGTTTTTCTTACCGGATATCTCCCTTTTGACGGCGAAGCGATGGATGGCCTCCCCTCTCTGGCCCGTGCTGGCGCTGGCGGCGGCTTTCCGGATTCCCCTGCTGCTGTTGCCGGGAGCCGGCCGGGACGAAGCCACTTATTTCTACTGGGGACATCACTTTGAGCCGGCGTATGCTCCTCTGTTGCAGTTGTTCAGCCGGTTCAGCAGCGCCCTCCCCCTGCCGGAGGTCCTTCAGTTACGGTTGCCCTCGTTCATGGCCGGAATGGCGGCGCTGGTGTTGTTCGATGCTTTGCTACGGAACCGGCGCGCCTCCCGCTCCTGGCGGCTGATGGGCCTCCTGGCGGTGGCGCTTTCCCCCTGGCAAACCTACGCCGGAAGCATTCTCCACCCCGATGCGCTGTTGCTGTGTTTTATCCTGGCCTTCTTGCTGGCCATCCGAAAAAACCGCTACCTGCCGGCCGCGGTTCTGGCGGGGCTGGCGGTGTGGAGCAAACCCACCGGCATTCTCCTCCTGTTCCCACTGGCTTACCTGCTGTTCCGGAGCGGGCGCTTTCCCCGGGGAGTTGCCGCCGGTTATGCTGCTCTGGCCGGGGGCATTGCCGCGCCGGTGCTTCTGTCCCTGGATTGGCCCATGATTCAGGCCATTGCCGAATTCGGTAAAATGGCCGAATCCGCCTCCTTGTGGCAGCGGCTTCTGGTGGAAGGCGCCTCGGCGTTGCTGTTGGGAGGCCTGTTGCTGCCGGTAGCGCTGAGGCAGGTGAGGAAATCCCGGTGGCGGGAGTGGGTCTCTCCGCAAATGGATGTGGAGAAGGCGGTGGCCGGGGTTACCGCGCTCACGTTTGGGGTGGTTTTCGGTGGGGCGGTGCTGATCACCGGGCAGGTGAAGGGCAACTGGATTCTGCCCGCCTGTGTGATCCTGTGGCCGGCTTTCCCGGAAAGGTGGGGTCGGAAAACCCTTATGGGGGGCATCCTTGCCACGGGGGTGGTCAGTCTGGCGCTGGTGGGAGCTTTCCGGCATCCGGAGTGGTTGCGGTGGAGTGAAAACCGGATTGCCCACCTGGGGAATACCTATGTGCTTCAGGCAGGCACCCGGGAATATCGGGTATCGGCCAGTCATAGCTGGTCGGATCGGGTGCGGGAGTATCGGTCGATGGGTGAATTTGCCGGGGAAATCCGGCGGGCCTGGGAGCAGGCCAATCCCACCGCTCCGGCGCCTCGATGGATCGTTTCCGACGACTACGGTCTGGCCGCTCAGGTAATTTTTTGCTGCCGATGGTGGAACACCTCACTGATTATCCCCGGGGACGGCATTTTTTGCCATACCCTTCCCGGGGCGGGGATCGACCGGCTTCCCGGCGGGGCGATTCTGATCCTGGGGGTGCATGGTCCTCCGGAGGGGGTATGGCCGCGGCTGCGGTATGTGAAGGATGTCGTTCGCATCCGGCACCCCATATGCGGCGTCCCGGTGGGCATCGCCGTTTCCGATGGAGTGCTGAGGAAATCCACCGGCATCACCGATGCCGCCCCCCGTCGGTGGCGGGAAAAGCTCATCCGCTGGCTGGGAGTTCATTTTAAATAGCTCGACAATGTCACATTTCAGGAATAACCGTAGAGG
>CAYQGB010000321.1:0-4677 GCA_964416895.1 uncultured Calditrichaceae bacterium | reverse complement strand
CATGAATTGCCCTCTCCTGTGGTTTATGCCGTTAAAAGGTAAACACCTGCGTTTGGCATGAAATCTCGGATTCTTATGGTAGCCACGGTAAGGCATGGCGCGTGAAGAAATGGTGGGCATGTTTCACAAGCAGGGATTGAAAGCTTCCGACTTCCTCCGAATTTAACACCCGCCTGCCGGGAAGCAGGCTTCCGCGACAGGCGGGTACAGCCGGTGCATGAACAACCTCAGTTCATCAGATTCTCGAAAATCCCTGCTGCGCCCATACCGCCGCCGATGCACATGGTCACGATGCCGTAGCGCACCTTGCGGCGCTTCATCTCATGCAGCAGGGTGGCGGTGAGTTTGGCTCCGGTGCAGCCCAACGGGTGCCCCAGCGCAATCGCCCCACCGTTCACGTTTACGATCTCCTCATCCAATCCCACTTCCCGGATAACCGCCAGCGCCTGAGCGGCAAAAGCCTCGTTCAATTCGATCAAGCCGATGTCGTTGAGAGATAGCCCGGCCTGCTTCAAGGCTTTGGGGATGGCTTCCACCGGGCCGATGCCCATCACTTCCGGGGCCACACCGGCCACGGCAAAGGCCACCAGCCGGGCCATCGGTTCCACTCCCAATTCTTTGACCTTCTCTTCGCTCATCACCACCGCCGCCGCCGCCCCGTCGGACATCTGGGAGGCGTTTCCCGCGGTCACGGTGCCGTTCACTTTGAACACCGGTTTTAGCCGGGCCAGGGCCTCCAGGCTGGTATCCGCCCGGGGACCTTCATCCACCCGGAATTCCTTCTCAACACGCTGCACCGTTCCGTCTACATAGACGTTCTCGCTCACCATCACGGGAACGATTTCTTCCTCAAATTTGCCTTCGGCGATGGCCGCCAACGCCCGCTGATGGGAGCGCAGGGCAAAAGCATCCTGATCTTCCCGGGAAACACCGTATCGCTCGGCCACGTTTTCGGCGGTGATGCCCATTCCGATGTACACGTCGGGATCCCGGGAAACCAGCTCCGGATTGGGGGCAAAGTGGAATCCGATCATGGGCACCATGCTCATGGATTCCGCCCCTCCGGCGACGACCACATCCGCATAGCCGGCCATGATGGCCTGGGTCGCCATGGCGATGGTCTGCAATCCCGAGGAGCAGAAGCGGTTAATGGTGGCCGCGGGCACCGCATCCGGCAGACCGGCCCGCTGGGCAATGATCCGCCCCATGTTCAATCCCTGCTCCCCTTCGGGCATGGCGCAGCCGATGAGCACGTCATCAATCTGCTCCGGGGTTAGATTTTTCACCCGCTCAATGGCGCCTTTGACGGCAATGGCGCCCAGATCCTCCGGGCGAAAATGGCGCAACGTGCCGCGGTTGGCCTTCCCCACAGCCGTGCGCACACTGCTGACCACATAGGCGGTTCGACTCATCAGGTATCTCCTTTTCGATTATGTTTTTCATACGATTAATTTCGCAGGGGTTTGTTGGTGGTCAGGATGCTGTGAATGCGCTCCTGAGTTTTCCGTTCTCCCAGCAGGGAGAGGAACACTTCTCGCTCCAGCTGGAACAGATATTCCTCGTGCACTTCGGCCATCCCGGTGATGTTGCCGCCGCACATGACGTAAGCCAGCTTTTTCGCCAGGAACACATCGTACTCGGTGGCATATCCGGCCTGTTGCATGGAGTATGCCAGCATATCCAGAGCGGCGCGCCCTTCCTGACCCAATACCGGAATGTGCGTACGCACCGGCGGAGGGGCGTAACCTTCATTGGCCAGCCGGAGAACCTCCTGTTTGGCGACATACAGGCGGCGGTCGCCGTTCATTACCGTTACCGCCCGGGGTGGAGCAAAGCCCAATTCCTTTGCTTCCAGAAAACTGGTGGCCGCCCGGGCGGTGGCGATGGTTTTGAAGACTTCTACCAGAAAGGGGAGAATATCATTGTGGGTAGCCGAGGGGGCTCGTTCGGCAGCCAGCGCGGTCATGTAGGTGGTGCCGCATCCGGCGGGAATGAGGCCTGCACCCAGTTCTACCAGCCCCAGGTAGGTTTCCAGCGCTCCCACCACCTGGGCAGAAGACATGGTAATCTCGCAGCCGCCTCCCAGGGCCATCCCGTGAACCGCTGCCACCACCGGCTTCCGGGCATAGCGGATGCGCTTGTTCAGTTCCTGAAAGGCTTTCACCGCCGTTTCTAATTCCTTAAACCGCTTCTCCTGCAAGGCGATGGCCGCCTCGCCCAGGTTGGCTCCCACGGAAAAGTTTTTTCCCTCGTTGCCGATCACCAGCCCCAGGTAGTCGTGCTGCTCCACGTACTCGATGGCTTCCATCAGCCCCTGCACCACGTCGGTGCCCAGGGCGTTGGATTTGGAGCGGAATTCGTACAGGGCCACGCCCTCGCCCAGATCCAGCAGGGCGGCCTCTTTTCTTTCCCAGATGGTGTTTTCCGGATTGGCTTTGACCACTGCCAAGGAGACCTGATCCGCCGGGCGGGGATGCAACACATAGCCTTTTCCGGGCACATACACTTCCCGTTCGCCGTCGTGCTCCCGGTAAAAGGAGGTGTGCCCTTCGGCGGCCATCTGCTCCACCCACTCCGGCAGGGCAATTCCGGCGGCCTTCATATCCTGCAACACCCGCTCAAATCCCAGGGCATCCCAGGTTTCAAACGGTCCCAGTTCGTTGGCATATCCCCAGCGCATGGCGTTGTCGATATCCGCCGGGCTGTCGGCGATTTCGGGAATTCGGCGGGCGCAATAGCCCAGCACTTCCAGGGTGTACTGACGGAAAAAGGCTCCCGCGCGCCCCTGATCCTCATACAGCGCCCGTAGCCGGGCCGGGAGATCGCCGGCTTTTTTAATGGCCTCCAGGTCGCCTAAATTCAACGGCTTTGCCGACTCGTATTCCAGGGTCTTTTTGTTAAGGGAGAGAATTTCTTTGCCCACCTTTTTGTAAAACCCCTGACCGGTCTTGGCTCCCAGGATCCCTTTTTCCACCATCTTGCGCAGCAGATCCGGGGCTTTGTGCATTTCCCGGCTTTCGTCATCAGGGATGGCCGCATACAGGTTGTCGGCCACATACAGCAGGGTATCCAGCCCCACCACATCGGCGGTGCGGAAAGTAGCCGATTTGGGCTTGCCGGTGAGAGGACCGGTGAGGGCGTCAATCTCTTCGATGGTATAGTCGCCATCCGTGAACGCCCGCATCGCCAGCATCACAGAAAAATTCCCGATGCGATTGGCGATAAAATTGGGGGTATCTTTGGCAATGACCACTCCCTTGCCCAGATGCAGGTAACCAAAATGGCGAATCCGTTCCACCACTATCGGATCGGTATCGGGAGTGGGGATAACTTCCAGAAGTTTGAGGTATCGGGGGGGATTGAAAAAGTGGGTGCCCAGAAAGTGCTTCTTAAACGCTTCTGAGCGGCCTTCGGCGATCTGATGGATGGGCAATCCGCTGGTGTTGCTGGAAACGATGGTTCCCGGGGAGATCACCTGTTCCACCCGCTCCATCAACTGCCGTTTAATCTCCATATTTTCCACTACCGCTTCGATAACCCATTCCACTTCTCCCAGACGATGCAGGTCATCGTCAAAATTGCCCAGCCGGATGCGTTTAGTGGCCGCCTGGGTGGCAAAGGGGTTGGGCTTCATTTTGACCAGCTTTTTGAAAGCCCCTTCCACCACGGCATTTTTGTTGCTTCCCTCTTTGGCGGGGATATCCAGCAGCAGCACCTGCAGGCCGGCATTGGCCAGATGGGCGGCAATTTGCGCCCCCATGGTACCGGCGCCCAGCACCGCTGCGGTGCGAAAAGGCAGTTTAGAAAGATATGCGTCCATAGCTTACTCCTTCGTGATGGTTAGGCGATCCGGAATTAATTGGTATTTATTCTGAGTGATTATGATTTTCCGGCGTTCTGTGCCGGGCAATTATCGGCAGAGAAGCCCTTCCGGCGCCGTACTCCGGAACACATTGGAGATAAATCCCCCCGTGTTCGGTAATCCTGCGACGGAAATTCCGGGTCAGGGGTTCGAGGTTTTGCCGTCGTCGGTTCGGGAAGGGGCGGACAGCAGGGTTTTCTCGCCCAGCAACCGCCGGATGGCATAGTCGATAAACTGCTCCCGATCAATGCGGTGATCAATGCGATCCGCTTTGAACAGGCTTACCATCCCGTGGAGTTGTGTCCAGATGAAGGTGGCTTCGGTGAAAGGCTCCTCCACTTCCAGCAACCCCTGTGCCGCACATTCGGCGATGGTATCGGCGATTAGCTCCAGCCCTCGCCGGGCCTTGCGATACTTCTCCGCCGGGTACCGGGCCATACGCTCGGGATCCAGCATATACATGATTTCATAGTATTCGGGATTCTCGAAGGCAAACTGCACGTAGAGACGGCATAGCGCTTCCAGCCGCTCCCGGGGATTGTGGTGCTGTTCGGCCACCTGCTGTTGCAGCGCCAGTTCCATATCGAAACCTTCTTCGATCAGGGCGTGGACCAGTTCATCCTTGTTGGCAAAATACACATAAATGCTGCCCACGCTGCACCCGACCGCACGAGCAACCTTGCGCATGGAGAGTTGGGCAATGCCGTCCTGGATGAGCAGATGGCGGGTGGTGTCGAGGATAGATCGCCGCAGGTCAATTTTGTAGGACATGGGATGTGCCCCGGGGATTTACCGATTGAACACTGTTCAAAACG
>CAYQGB010000320.1:0-4781 GCA_964416895.1 uncultured Calditrichaceae bacterium | reverse complement strand
TGAGGGCGGTTTAATTTGACATTGTCGAGATAGTTACGAATGCTGAATAGTAACCCTGAAAGATACCTTCCTCACAAATCGCTTGACACTTTCCCGTACAAAAAACTAACTTGATCCGCAACAAAGCGAATCGGAGGTACCCATGGGTAGTGGAGGAATTTCGGTTTCCAAAAGCCTGATGTTTCTGATAATCCTTCTGCTGTACTTCGGCTGCTCTCAACACCATCCAACTGACGATACCCCTCCTGTGGAGATCGATTTTTCCCGGAAAAACCCCCGAATGCCTTATGACCTGGAAACCGATTCCATCGCTCCCCTGCACATCGCCATTGCCGCCATGACCTCTCCGGCGGAGAACCTCCGCTACTACGAAGAACTGCTTCACTATCTTTCTCAGAAAATCCAACGCCCTGTCAAAATCGAACAACGCAAAACCTATAAAGAAGTCAACAGCCTGCTGGAAACCCGGCAAATCGAGATGGCGTTCGTCTGTTCCGGCGCTTATGTGGAAGCCCGGCGTCATTTTCCCATAGAGATTCTGGCCGTTCCCCAGATCCGGGGAAAATCCACTTATAACGCTTATATCATTGTGCATCGCGCTTCTTCGATTCGGCGCTTTGAAGATTTGCGCGGAAAATCTTTTGCCTTTACCGATCCCCTTTCCAACACCGGGCGCCTGTATGCCGTGAAACGGGTGAAGGAGTTGGGCAGTACCCCCCGGGAATTTTTTTCCCGGATCATCTACACCCACGCTCATGATCATTCCATTCAAGCAGTGGCCCGGCATCTGGTGGATGGCGCGACCGTCGATGGGTTGATCTACGATTATCTGGAAACGTATGCCCCGGAAAAAGTCGCCGATTTGCGCATCATTGAGGTTTCTGAAGATTTCGGGATGCCCCCGATCGTGGTGCCCGCTCAACTGGATCCTCAGTTGAAGAAGCGCCTGCGCCACATTTTTCTGCACATGCATGAAGATCCCGCAGGCCAAAAGATTCTTCGGCAGTTGATGATCGACCGTTTCGTGCCTGCCCGGGAGGCCGATTACAAGTCCATCGAACAGAACCTGATCTTCGTTTCCCGATGAAACGCTTCTTCGTACCGTTGTTCTGGAAATTCAGCCTGGCCCTCATTGCCGTGGTGGCCGTGTTCGGTTCCATCAACATTTATCTGATCTGGGATCGGGTGTACGCCGCCTTGCAACGGGAATCCCAAAAGCGAGGCATATACATCTCCCGCAGCCTGGCCCGTCAGCTGGTAGATCCCCTCCTGTATGAAGATTACGTGACCGCCCAAAACCTGCTGGTAAACATCCAGAACATCGACTCCACCATCACCTACGCCTTTGTGGTTGATCCCCTGGATAAAGTGGTGTTGCATACGTTCGAAGACGGCTTTCCTTATCAATTATTGCAGGTCCATGACGGGGCGCCGGGGGATTCGGTTCAGATGCAGTTTGTGGTTCCCAAAGATGCCCCGGAAGTGCTCATCCGGGATATTGCCGTGCCCATTCTCAACGGGAAGTTGGGCACGCTGCGGGTGGGCATTCGGGAAGAGGCACTGCGCACCCAGGTCAATCGCACGATACAGGTGTTCCTGATCATGGTGGGCGTTTTCCTGAGCATCGGATTGGTGGGGGCCTTTGCCTTTGCCCGATTTATCAACACCCCGATTCAGGAGATCAGCCGCATCGCCGACCGGCTGGATTTTGATGTGCTCCGCCAGCGTTCTCAACCCCGAATCCGCATCCGGGAGAAGTTGTTGGGAATGGTGCGCATGCCCCTGCGGGCCGAAGATGAACTGGATGTTCTGGCGGAAAAATTCAACGGGATGATCTCCCGGCTGGAAGATGCCTACACCGAACTGCAACGGGCCAACGCCAGTCTGGTGCAATCAGAGAAGCTGGCCTCGGTGGGAACTCTGGCTGCCGGAATCGCCCACGAGATCAACAATCCCATCGCCGGACTGCAAAACTGCATCCGCCGAATTCGGCGCAATCCCGAAAACATGCGCCAGAACGAGAAGTATCTGACCATGATGGATGAAGCCATCGGTAAAATCGAGCGGGTCATCAAAGGGCTGCTGGATTACACCCGCAACGAGGAGATGGATTTCACCGAACTGGATATTCGGGAAGTGGTGGAAAAAGCGCTGCTACTGGTGGCCTATCCTCTGGAAAAGCATCGGGTAACCGTTACCCGGGAGTTTCCTTCTCAGCTCCCCCCGGTTCAGGGGAGTTTTAACCATCTGGAGCAGGTCATCGTGAACCTGTTGTTGAATAGCATCCACGCCATCCGGGAACGCCGCCAGAAAGATCCCCATTGCCCGGCCAAGATTGTTCTTTCCGCCGGGATGGAAAACGACAAACTTCGTCTGTCGATCCAGGACACCGGCGCCGGTATTCCTCCGGAACACCTGGGAAAGATTTTCGACCCCTTTTTCACCACCAAACCCGTCGGGGAAGGTACCGGGTTGGGACTGTCGGTATGCTATAAAATCGTGCAGGCGCACCGGGGCACCATCCGGGTAACCAGCAACGTAAACCGGGGCACCGAGGTGATCATCTACCTTCCCACCCCGGTGGACCCGCAACCGGGCAAAGCGGCCCCTCATCGGGAAGGTTTCCTGCCTTTCGGTCAGACCAGAATGTCAGGAAAGAAGCCATGAGACCGGCATTGCCCCCGGAAAAAGTAGTCGCCGTGTATGATCGGGCGGCCCGACGATATGACCGACAGCATGCCCTGCTCACCCTGGGCAGCGACCGGCGGGGGCGGCGTCTGGTAGTGCAGCAGGCGGTCTCTCCCGGCATGCGGGTGCTGGATGCGGGAGGAGGCACCGGAAGCACCGCCCTGCTGGCCGCCGAAGCGGTGGGTCCTTCCGGGCGGGTGATCCTGCTGGATTTGACCCCTGCCATGCTCTGGGTAGCCCGGCGTCGGGCGGCCCGGCAACATCTGGAAGCGCGGATCACCCCGGTGATCGGGGACATGCTCCGCCTTCCCTTCGCCGGGGGCGCGTTTGATGCCGTGCTCTCCACCTACAGCGCATGCCCGCTGTATGATCCGGTGGCCGGGGTGCGGGAGTTGTATCGGGTGCTCCGGCCGGGAGGGCGGCTGGGGGTGGCCCATTCCGCCGAACCGGAACATCCCCTGGTGCGTCGGCTGGCCGCGATGGTAGAAGCGGTGGTCTGGCGGTTTCCCGCCCTTTCCCTGGGGTGCCGCCCGGTGGAAACATTGCCGGCCCTGGTGCAGGCCGGTGCCATCCTGCGATTCCGCAAGCACATTGGCGTACCGCTGTGGCCCTTTCTGGTGTATGTGGTGGAAAAACCGGTAACCTGAATCGGGAAAATAGAAGCGTGACAGGAGTCCTGATGGCAAGGTTAAAAGTTTTTGTGGTGGAGGATGAAGAAATTCTTCGGGTCACCCTGACCGACGATCTGCAAGATGCCGGTTACGAGGTGGAAGCGTTTGCCGATCCCCGCAAGGCCCTGCAGGCGGTGGAAACCTCCCCGGTGGATGTGATCATCAGCGACATCAAAATGCCCGGCATGGACGGCCTGGAGTTGCTTACCCGGATTAAGGCCATCAAACCGGAAACCCAGGTGGTGTTGATGACCGCTTACGGCTCGGTGGAATCGGCGGTGGAGGCCATGAAGAAGGGCGCCTACGACTATATCACCAAGCCGTTCAACATTGATGAAATGCTCCTGCGACTGGAACGGATCAAGGAATTGCGTACGGTAAAGCAGGAAAATCGCCGTCTGCGCACTCAAATCGCCTCCCGCTATACCCTGGAGGCTCTGGTGGGAAAAAGCAGCGCCATCCAGCAAACCCGTCAATTGGTGCAGACCGTGGCCGAAACGCCCACCACCGTGCTCATCACCGGAGAGACCGGCACCGGCAAGGAGTTGCTGGCCAACATCCTCCATTACACCAGCGATCGCCGGGACAAGCCCCTGATCAAGGTGAGTTGCGCCATGCTGGCCCGGGATGTGTTCGAGAGCGAGTTGTTCGGCCACGAGAAAGGCGCCTTTACCGGGGCCACCCAACAAAAACCGGGGCGGTTTGAACTGGCCGACGGAGGAACCCTGTATCTGGATGATGTGGATGACATCCCTCTGGAATTGCAGGTCAAGCTCCTGCGGGCGCTGGAAGAGCAGGAGTTCGAGCGGGTGGGGGGCACCCGCACCATCCGGGTGGATGTACGGGTGGTGGCCTCCACCAAAGCGGATCTGAAAAAGCTGGTGGCCGAAGGCCGATTTCGAGAAGACCTGTACTATCGCCTGAACGTGTTTCCCATCCATCTGGCGCCGTTGCGGGAACGACGGGAGGACATCCCCCTGCTGGTGGAACATTTCTGTCGGGAACTGGCGCCCGGTCGTACGGTGCATTTCCGCCCGGAAGTTCTGGAATGCCTGAGCAATTATGCCTGGCCGGGCAATGTACGGGAACTGCGCAACGTGGTGGAACGGCTGATTCTCCTTTCCAAAGACCGGGAAGTGGATCTAAGCCATGTGCCCATCGAAATTCTTCAGCCCAATGGGGTCGCGCCGGAAGTTTGCCTGGGGCAAAAACCCCTGAATGCCATGCTGGAGGACATCGAAGTCAATCTGCTGCGGCAGGCGTTGCAGATGAGCGGGGGCAACCAGACCCGGGCCGCAGAAATGCTGGGGATTCCTCCCTCTACCCTGCGCACCAAAATGAGCAAATACGGCCTGAAGGAAGACGGGCGGAACTGAGCGGAAACCCACGGCTCCCGGAAAGCGGTACGGGACTTGCTTAACC
>CAYQGB010000319.1:0-4820 GCA_964416895.1 uncultured Calditrichaceae bacterium | reverse complement strand
TTGGCAGAGTTGTTGCACATAATATAACCCCAATGAGGCCAACTCAATGTAACCGCGGCGGGGCGGGAGGGGTAGGGTGAGGGCAAAAACGCTGAACTGATGAAAAGAGTTACCGAACCCTCTCGTCTTAAAAAAATTTTCTCCCTGCGGTTACGCCGACCTCTACGGTTGTTCCTGAAATCTGACATTGTCGAGCTGCTCTAAACCCGTCTCTCTTCTTCGGGCCTTTCCGTCCTGGCGGTTATTGGATTACTTCCTCTCGGTTTGCGGAGCAATCGGCGCATGGGCAGGCACCGGGCCTGAGGATGTTCGGCAAGCAGTTGCAGCAACGTTTCCAGGGCGGACAACTCGGCGGCATCCATCCAGGCATGATGCAGCATGATGCCCACCGGCGCTCCGGCCCGAATCCGCTCCCCCAGCATCTCCCCGATCTGCTCCCGGCTCAACCGCTGCTTGCGCTTCTTGAACCAGTCCACCTGAATGGGCAACTCCTTTAAACGCCGTACCCGAAGGGGGCGGGCGCTGACATCCCGGGAAAGCATCTTGAACCCCAGTTCCACCAGCACCCGCCCGGTATCCACCGTGCACCGATTCCACGGAGGGGTAAAGATGGGATCCAGGTGGGGGTGGAGAAATTTTTCCAGAAGGTGACGCCCCAGAAAGATGTCATTGAGCTGGCGGATAAAACTCCGGGAGGCCCCGAATTCACACTTGCGCCCGGTGGGTTCGTGATTCTTATGGGTAAATCCGTGTTGATGCAAACCGATCTCCTCCGGTGCGGCCTCTTTCCGGCGGATCAACTCCCCGGCCAGTTCCCCGGTCAGGGCCTGAGGAATCACGGCCAGATCGATGGGAAGGCGGTACCGCCGGAACAAATCCAGCAGCGCCAACAGGCGGGGATTCTCCCAGCCCACATCGTCGTCACGAAAGAAAAACAGCACTTCTTCCCGGGAAGCATCCAGGGCCTGTTTCACCGGCGCCAGCCAGCCGTCGGAAACCGCTTTTCCGTTGCTGCGGGATGCCGAAGACCTCCGGGAGAGGTTTCCAACCATATCGTCAATAATTTCCACCGTTTTCTCCTCGCCGTGTAGATTCAACGCCATCGGCGCCGGGGTAAACTGAAGGGTTTGCTCCACTGCCGCCGCCAGCATTTGGGGGGACAGTTCATGTTCTTCCAGCACCCGAACCAGCCCCAGGGCCTCCAATCGCCGGGCGCGCATCCGTTGTTCGCTCTCCCGACCGGCGGCAAAGGGCACCACCAGCGCAGAAACCCCCGAACGCAGAATGTCCAGGGTAGTATTATACCCGCACTGACTGATCGAAACACGTGCCCCCTGCATCTCACGATGCAAATCGGCGGTGAACCGCTGAACAGCCAGTGCGGGGTAAGCGTTGGCCCGCTCCGCCAGTTCCCGGTATTCTTCTTCCGCAAGAAACGGTCCCGTGACTATGCGCACCGGGAGATGAAAGGCCTCCCACAACCTGGGAAATGCCTCCACCACCCGCCGGAACAGGGGCATTCCGTATCGCCCGCCTCCGGCGGATACCAGAATGCCGCCCCCGGATGCGGACGCCGGGGAATGCGAAGGCGCCTTTGAGGAACCGGCGACCACAAACCCGGAATAGTGCACCGGGATCTCCAAAGGAACTCGGGGGCGGAAGGTTTCTTCCAGACGGGCAAATCGGGGATCGGCGTGCACCAGGATGGCGTCGAAGTAGCGATTGGCCAGCTCGGCGGCGCGATCATCGTGCTTCTGCTGATCCTTCCGATTGGCCATGAGAATGTCTCGCAGGCTGCACACGATGACCGGCCGGGGCGTGGTTCCGTGTGCCGCTTCCAACAGGGGGAGCAGTTCCCCGGCGAATTTCTTGCGGCCAAAGGGGAACAGTTCTATGCACACCACTCCCGGTCGTTGGTCATAAAAGATGTTCAGGATCCTCCGGCGCCGCTCGTCCAGTGCATCCTCCACTGCTCTGCCCTCCTCCAGAGATACCAGTTCTCCCTGAGGGGACTGGGCCACCGGAGGTAGATGCACGACGGCGACGCCATGAGGAACCCGCACGCCATGGGGCACAGGGCCGCCATTGAGGAAAACTACCGAAAATCGTTTCGCCAGGGCACCGGCCACGGCCAGGGAGCGCACCAGATGCCCCATGCCCATGGAATGCTGGCAATATATGAGAACAGTAGGTTTCATATTTTCAACACGTAAATGGGGATTAACTCGGCCACCGGCATTCCCAGCCCCAACTCCACCGTTCGGGCAAAAATCTCCTCTCCCCGATACTCATAGGGAACGTTGCGCAGATCGCCGACGATTTCGGTGCCCTCGCCGCGGGTGGATTTCAGTTCAAAAAAGCGGCGACCGGCCACCTCGTAGTTTCCGATAACCTCTTTCCAGCCGGGGAAATTGTAGCCTGCCCCGTGGGGCATAAAGTTGGCATTCTCCAGCCGGTGGTACACGCCCAGGCGCCGGGCGCGCGCTTCCCAATCCAGGGAGCGAATCACGCCGGGGGTGAAATTGGGCAGGCCCCGAAACAGATAGGCCGGCAAATCCGGGCGCAGGGCCAGGGGCTGCAATACATCCATGGCCCCCACCTGCCAGGTGTTAACCCCCAGGGCAATCTCGTTGGCATTCAACAGCCCCTGGTGGTTGGCGTTGGCAATGGTGGTAAATTGCTCGAACAGCAACTCCGCTGCCTTAGCCCGGCGTTTGGTGGCAAAGGCTTCGGCCACCCGGTAAAATTCGTAATATTCCCGGGCCGCCGCGCCGGTGAGAATGTGCACCGGGCCAAACGGCGTTTGTATCACCTCCGCCCGATCCCGCAGGGCGGCGCTGGAGTCGATATACAGGCCGGGGCCTAAGTGGGACTCCTTCTTCAGTTCGCTGCCGGAAGTGTGGGCGATAAAAGCATACGGGGGCAGATGGAGGTTATCCGCCAGCGGTTTCACCTCGAACACATCCACGAAGTGATTGCCCTTTTCCAGATTCCATTTGATCCGGATGCCGTCGATTTCGCACCGCTCCCGCTTCATGGTGGCCGCCCGATAGACCAGCTTTTCTTTGGGCGGCAGGGTATCCAGGCCGCCCACGAACATGCCGCAGCAATTGGGCTTGGTATCCAGAAAGATGAGTTCCTGATCCCCATCTCCCCAGCTCAGCTTGCCCCCGTAACCAAAGCCGCTGTTCCATCGGTAGCTGTTGATGGTCACCGTGACATCCGGTGAAGCAATAAACGTTGCATTCGCCGTGAGGCCCAGCCTCTGCTGGACAAAATGAATTTTCGCCAGCCCATATCTCATATTCTCCAAACAGAGACGGGCCCCGACATCCGGCGAACGGTCATGAAAAATGTGCTCTGCGGCTCTCTCCAGCCAGTCCTTGCGTTCCATCGTCTCTTCCGTGTTATTGGTGTCCGTTGGTTACCGCGGCTCCGGGAGTGGTTTCCACGGAGGCCGCTTCTTCATCGTAGTGAAAATTGATCAGGGTGGCTCCATAGTCACTGTACTGGCAGGTCTTGCACAGAGGAAATTCCAGGTTTTTGATTTTCTCCCGGGCTTCCTTCATCTTGTCGCCCTGGAGAATATTCCAGAAGCCTCCATCTTCATGCACGTTGGCAAAGGCGTGCTGACCGCTGGCGTCGTAGCAGCAGGTGGTGACATCGCCGTTGGAGAGCACCACCCCGTTTTCGTAGGCCCAGCTGCACACGGAGTCCTGCATCTTGAGGTGGATTTCGTCCTCTTCCACGGTGTATTTGCGGTACTTGTCGTTTTTGGGCAGCAGCTTTTTGGCGATTTTTTTGCGGATGTTGCCGTCGATCCAGGTGCCCAGGGAGACGTTCTTGAGGGCTAACTGATCCACACCCATCCGCTCGGCCATTTCCAGAATATCGTCGATCTCATGCTCGTTGTAGCTGAACACCAGGAATTGCAGGCGAATAAAGGGCGCCTTCCGTCCCAATTCTCGTTTCCGTTGAGACAGACGGTTGATCCCTTCCACCACTTTTTCAAACTCACTGCCGATGCGATAGCGCTCGTGGGTCTTCTTGCTGGCTCCATCCAGACAGACGATGATGGAGGAGAGATTGGACCAGAAGACCTTTTCCACCTCTTCTTCTCCCAGGAAGGTGGAGTTGGTGCTCACCCGCACGTGGATGCCCCGATCGGTGGCGTATTTGACCATCTCAAAGAAATGGGGATTGAGGAAGGGTTCGCCGAAATTCCAGAAGTCGATCTTTTTAGCGTACCCGGCAATATCGTCGATGACCTGTTTGAACGTTTCCATGCTCATGTGCCCGGTTTCGCGCTTCAAGTGATGGGGCACCGGGCAGAGGGGGCACTTCAAATTGCATAGACTGGTGGCCTCGATCATAAACTTTTTGGAGTATAATCCGGCCTCGTTCGGCTCCGTTTTCATCTTCTTCAGGCCTTTGGCGGCCCGAACTTCTTCTCGAATAACTGCCATGATAATGACCTCCGGTTATGTTGTGGGTACTGACTTTGTCTGAGGTATCAGGTTATTGGGTTATTGGGTTATTGGGTTGTGTTATCACCTGAAATGTTGGAATTTTAATGTTTCTTTCCCATTCTGCGTTGGGTTCCGTCCCGGCGGAATCAGGATGACAGGGACATAACCGTTTTTTGCCACAAAATAGCGGAATCTGGGATCAAACATCCTAATATCCCAATATCCTAACATCCTAATCCCCTGCCCCTTCCCTATGCTTCTTCAAGGTTTGGATGACGGGTTGCCATCCTGAACACAATTCATAAAGAGATTCTTCGGGCTGCCGCCTTGATAGCACGCCTGCGAATAACA
>CAYQGB010000318.1:0-4825 GCA_964416895.1 uncultured Calditrichaceae bacterium | reverse complement strand
ACCTCCACGTTGAGAGAGCACTTTTCATTTGAGTGTGTACCAAATTTCAGGAAATGTTAGTTATTGTTAAACAATGAGTTACCAAACCGGCTCACGGTGTATTTTGAGGAAAATTCCCCAAACTTGTCAAGGGAATCCCCCATTTTGTCCCGGCGGAAATCTTCCGCCGTTGATCACGCTTCGACCACCGACTGCGTCGGGTTCCGCCCCGGCGGAATCAGCGTGACTTTATCATCCCGTCACTCTGAGCCTGTCGAAGAGTGACGGACTATCTCTGCCGGGATGCACTGCATAGGGTTCGTCTAAGAACAACTTCCCGGTTTTAAAGGATACAGGTTTCTATCTTCTCTTTCCGCCGTTCTCGCGGCGGCAGGAAAGTATTGACGCTCTGCGTCGCCATGGTGTTCAAGAACACGATGTTGGGGAATGCGTCATTTTGATACGGCGCAGGAGCGTTTCGCACTTCCTTCCACCGCAGAGCAATGGAAGGAGAAAGAGAATATGACCCACTTCATGAACTGCTTGAAACCTAAAGCGGGAAATAATTTTTAAACAATCCCCTAATACCCTCATATCCCTAATATCCCAATATCCCCTTACTTCCCCTGCACTGCTTCTTTCTCAGTAACCCGAACCCACAGGTAGTTTGCCAGCAGGGCGGGAATCACGGAAATCAGCAAGGCCAGCGAAGCGGGCACGCCGGGATTGGCGAAGGTAAATCCGGAATGGGGCAGCAGTTGCTCACCGTAAAAATAGAGCAGGAAGTGCAGCCCCAGCCCCACCGCCGAAGCCAGCCACATGATCGTCAGGGAGACCCGGCGAAACAGAACCCCTCCTAACAGGGGCGGCACCGCCGCCACCGCCATGCCGTACACCCCCACCTGCCCGAAGATGCCCAACAGCCGGGGAGGATTCAGGCAGATCAAGAATGCCGCCACGGCAATCCCGATCAGCACCCCGTGACTGAACCGGTACGCCAGGCTCATCCGGCGCTCCTCCGAGAGCCGGCCTTTCCCAAAATAATCCAGAAGATTGACCATCAGGTCGTTGGCGGTGATGGTGGAAAGAGATACCAGGATGCCGTCCAGGGTGGACATCCCCGCCGCCAGCAGCACAATGCCGATGACCGTGAACAGCCATTCCGGAAAGGCGTGCTTGATGTACACCGTCATCACCAGATCCTGGCGGAAGGCTCCCGTGGTGGGATCAACGATTTGCTCCGGCGAGAGGGTCAGCCGGGCGTAGAAGCCCGCCGTGGGGAGAAGGAAAAACAGGATCAGGATAATCACTCCCCAGGTGAGATACCGGCGCACCGCCCGGTCGCTCTTGACATACAGGGCTTTGGTGAGAATATGCGGCTGGCACACCAGCGCCGCTCCGATTAAAAAGCCGCTGATGTAAATGGAGAAAACGTTGTTGTACAGGTCGCTGGCGGGATTGACCCAGGCCACCAGATGGGGATCCTGAGCCGTCAGCCGCTCCCAGAAGCCGCCTCCATCCCCGAAGAACAAAGAGACGCCCGAACCCAGAATCAGCAGGGTGACGCCTAACATCAGCGACCCCTGCAGAGTGTTGGTAAACGCGTGGGCATAGGTGCCCCCTAAAAAGACGTATCCGGTGACAAATCCCAGGATGATGATCAGTGCGGCCGTGTTGGAGATGCCCAGCATCTGTTGCATCACGATGGACAGCCCGCCCACGATCAGCACCACGAAGGCCAGGGCAAACAGATTCACCACCGCGAAATACAGGGCGAAACCTCTGGAGCCAAATCGGTTGCCGATCCAGTGGGGCATGGTCAGGGCGCCGGTGGCCTCCCCCATCCGCCGGAAGCGAAACGAGAGCACCACCAGCATCAGGCAGAAGCCGCTGCCCACCGCCACCACGAAGTGCATGAAACCGGCCAGCCCGTGCACGTAGATGAATCCGGGATTGATGATGAATGTAGCCGCCGAGGCCACCGAAGCCGCCAGAGTAATCCCCACCACCAGCGGATGCAAGTCTCCGGTTCCAATGGCAAAGCTGCCAAAATCCCGGGTGCGCTTATACCCCAGCCATCCCAGATAGGTGGTTCCCACGATATACAGCAGAAAAAGTATCCAGGCCAGATTCATGGGCAAATCCTCTTTTATACCCGGACGAGATTCAGGCCGGGGGCTTCCCACATCTGACAGGAAAGCCCCCGGGCCATCGCATTCCTGGAGATTACAGAGACAGCTTTAACTCGGTGGAGATCAGGCGTCCCACCGGCGGCGAGGCCACGAACTCCCGCACCTCGGCGTCGAACAGATTGGTCACCTGGGCGGAGATGGTGAGATGCTTACTCAGCCGATACCCGGCGGTCACATCCACGTTGACGAAGCCGCCCAGCGGGCCTTCGTTGAAATCCCGGCCTACCCGGCGGCCTTCGATCACCGGATCGCCGTTGTAGATCAGATTTTCATTGGTTTTGGCCGCCACATTGATGCCGGAGAAGAAGTCATATTCATCCACCCAGCGGGCAAACACCGAACCGAAGAACTTCTCCTGCCGATAGTTCAAGCCCACGGTGGCCTTGTGCGTCGGGGTATTGATGGGCAGGTCTTTTACATCCACTACTCCATCCCGGTTGCCGTCGTTTCTGGGATCGTTCTCATCCATGTCAAAATCAAAATAGGAATAATTGACCGTCAGATTCCAGTGATCGTTGAAGTAAAAGTTCAGCCCCACATCGGCCCCAAAGGTGTTCACCTTTCCGAAATTGAGGTAGGTGAGCACAAAGGGAGAACCGGTGCTCGGAGTTCCGGGGATAATCTCGCTCAGTGGTTGATCCCCTCGATGGGTAACCGTGCCTCCCGGCGGAGCGATGTTGATCAGGGGGCTGAGGAAGTTCTCGGAAATGTTGTAATAGGCGTTGGCGTCGATGTACAGCTTTCGATTAACAATCCCCTTGTAGCCCAGCTCAATCGTCTGGATGGTTTCCACCTCCAGGGGATCGATTTTGGAAACGTTGCCGGTGCTGTCCCGCACGGTGAAGCCTTCTCCGTTCCCTAACAGAATACCCCCGAAAATGTTGGCGCTCAAATTCAAAATGGTGGGGGCGGCGATGCCTTTACCGTAGGTCAGGCGCCAGGTGCCGTTTGGAGTGCTGTACACCAGAGCGGCTTTGGGGATGAAGTTGGTGCCGTACAGTTCGTGATCATCCACCCGGGCGGCCAGCACGGCCTTGAAGGAATTGCCCAGAGGCTTTTCCACCTGCCCGTACAGGCCGAACTGATCCAGGGTAATCGGGCCATCCTGATCCAGCAGATAAGTGCCCTTGCTGTCGGCCATATCCCGCTGCCACTGCCCGCCGAGGATGAAGTTGAATCCGGCCAGGGTATTGTTGTATTGCAACTCCGCATTCCAGCGGCGGGAGTCATCGATGAAGATGGCGGTACGGTTCAGGGGAATGCCGGTGGTATCGGAAAGGGGGAACCAGAACTCCCGATAGGAGCGCTGTCTGGCTTCGGCATCGCTAAAGCCGGCATTCTTGAAACTCCAGTAGTTCTGAGTACGCTGATTGATGGCGTAAGTGGAATCGGTTTTGCTCCAGGTGTGATATACCTGGGCGAACAGATGGGGAGAAGTGAAGCGCCCTTGCAAGAAGAACACCCGCCAGTCTTTGATCTGATTTCGACCGGCGTTGGTCTGAGAGAGATAATTGCTGTTGCTGGCCCCTCCGGCGATGATGATGTCGTGACCGGGTTTGGGGGTAAAATAGAGGGCTGCCTCTCCTCGCAGGCTGTTGAAATCCCGATCCAGATCCAGTTCCTCGAAAGCCACGCCGCCGATATATACCGAATCCACATATTCGAAATCTTCGCCCCGGGTGTACTCGGCGGTCACTTTGTAGGCCAATTTCGGGTTGACCACCTGCGCATGGCGAAGCCGACCGCTCAACACGCTCTGATTGCCGCCTCCCAGTACCACGGTGGTACCCGGCCATACCCGGGGATCTTTGGTGATGATGTTTACCAGGCCGTTATGGGCGTTCGGCCCATACAGAGCACCGGAAGGCCCCAGGATCACTTCGATGCGATCGATGTCTTCCTTCACGGTGGTGGCCAGCGGTCCCAACGGCAATCCGGTGGCAATCAGGGTGCTGATGCGGGAGTCGTTCATCTGAAGATTTTTGGCGTTAAAGGCGCTGTTAAAGCCGCGGATGTTCAGGCCGGTTCCGAACACGCCTGCGCGCACGTAATCCACTCCTTTTTGCCGGGAAAACAACTCACCCACGTTGAAGGAAGCATGTTCTTCAATCATCCCCGCATTGATGACATCCACGGTGGCGGGGGCCTCGGTCAACTTCTCCGGTTTTCGGGAAGCGCTGACCACCACCGCTTCTCCCAGAATTCCGGTCTCCTCCAGTTCAAAATTCGCCGTTGCCGTGGCTCCCGCCTCCACGGTCACGGTTTGCCGGGCTTCCCGGTATCCCAGGTAGAGCACGCTGACGGTATGGGTACCCGGGGGAACGCCGGAAATTTCGTACTCGCCGTTCACTCCGGTTGCCGTTCCCAGATTGGTTCCCACGATGACCACATTGGCTCCCACCAGAGGATCGCCACTTCCCTTTGCAGTGACCACTCCTGTGATGGCGCCGGTCTGCGCCAGAGCGATCCCCGGTATCAGGACCAGACAACAGAACAACAGAACCGCTTTGACACAGGGGAATGAAAATGCCCGATGCGAGGGATACATATTGAGACCTCCTGTTTTGGGTGGAAAAACTATTGGGTAAGAAACCGAATTACATCCCGGTTAAATTGAGAGGCGTTCTCGATGAGAAATTGGTGGCCGAAGCCTT
>CAYQGB010000317.1:0-4861 GCA_964416895.1 uncultured Calditrichaceae bacterium | reverse complement strand
ACCATACACTACACCATGGTTTGTGGTTTATCCATTTCAGTGGCTTCATTATCGGTTTTTTACCAGAAGGGGTTCATACGCCGGAGAAAAAAGCGGGTTTCCGCAGGCAAACTTTTCCTGCCCATTCATGATCGTAAAAGGGGTTCGGTGATTCAGGGGCCCCCGTTAAAACAACAAATTACTTGGATGCCCCGATCAACGCTATTGTTACAAGCCGGGGGAGAAATTCGTCCCCCGACCTGCGAATGTATCGGAACTGATGAGCGTGAGCATCAAATTTCCCAGGACAGGCCCCGATCCGGGGAAACCGGAACAGCACCGTCATGCCTCCGGTTCATCGTAGGCTTCCAGGGGCGGGCAGGTACACACCAGATGGCGGTCCCCGTAGGCATTATCAATCCGGGCGCAGGCGGGCCAGAACTTGTGCTCCCGCAAATAGGCCACCGGAAAGGCCGCTTTTTCCCGGGAATACGGATGCGACCAATCGTCTGCGGCCACCTCTGCTGCGGTGTGGGGCGCCTGCTTCAACACATTGTCCTGAGGATCGGCGATCCCTTTCTCCACCTCTTCAATCTCGTGATAGATGGCGATCATCGCCTCGCAAAAGCGATCCAGCTCCTCTTTGGATTCGCTTTCGGTGGGTTCCACCATCAAGGTGCCGGGCACGGGGAAGGATACCGTGGGAGCATGGAAGCCGTAATCCATCAGCCGTTTGGCAATATCTTCCACGTCAATGCCCAGCCGGTGTTTAAAGGAGCGGGTATCGAAGATCAGTTCGTGCCCCACCCGACCGCGCTTCCCGGTGTACAGCACCGGGTAGTACTGCTCCAGCCGGGCTTTCAGATAGTTGGCGTTGAGGATGGCGTATTTAGACACCTCGGTGGCGCCGACGCCGCCCAACAACTTGAGATAGGCGTAGGAGATCAACACGATACTGGCGCTTCCCCGGGGGGCCGAGGAGACCGCCGTCAGCGCTTTGGGAGAGCGCTCCTCATCGAACACATGGCCGGGAAGGTAGGGCACCAGATGCGCCGCCACCGCAATCGGTCCCATGCCCGGCCCGCCCCCGCCATGGGGAATGCCGAAAGTTTTGTGCAAGTTCAAATGGCACACATCCGCCCCGATGAGCGCCGGGGTGGTCAATCCCACCTGCGCGTTGAGATTGGCCCCATCCATGTACACCTGCCCCCCGTACTGATGGATGATCCGGCAAATTTCCCGGATGTCTTCTTCGAATACCCCGTGAGTGGAAGGATAGGTAACCATCAGGGCGGCCAGATTGGGGGCGTGTTCCTCGGCTTTTCGGCGCAGGTCTTCCACGTCGATGTTGCCCTGCTCATCGCATTTGACGATGACCACTTTCATGCCGGCCATCACCGCGCTGGCGGGATTGGTGCCGTGGGCGGAAGCGGGAATCAGGGCCACATTGCGGTGCCCTTCCCCCCGATCCTTATGATAAGCCCGGATGACCATCATCCCGGTGAATTCCCCCTGCGCTCCCGAATTGGGCTGAAACGATACCGCTGCCAGGCCGGTGATTTCGCACAGCATTTTCTCCAATTCCCGGAACATTTCCAAATACCCCCCGGCCTGATCCCGGGGAACAAACGGGTGCAGCCGGGCAAATTCCGGCCAGCTTACCGGCATCAACTCCGTGGCCGCGTTGAGCTTCATGGTGCAGGAACCCAGGGGAATCATGGAGGTGGTCAGGGAAAGGTCTTTGTTTTCCAGATGCTTGATGTAGCGCATCATTTTGGTTTCCGTGTGATATTGATGAAACACCGGATGGGTGAGGAATGGGCTGGTGCGGCGCAGATTGTCGGGGTAGCCGGGGAAATCCGCAGAAGAGAATTGTTCCGGCGAAACCGAAGGCGCCGATTTATCGGCGGCCCGGGCGAAAATCTCCCCGATCTGCTGCACATCTTCCACAGTGGTGGTTTCATCCAGAGAGATGCCGAGGCGGCGTTCGTCGATATACCGGAAGTTGATCCCGGCATCCAGAGCCAGTTGCTGAATCTTTTCCCGCACTTCTTGGCCCACCGGCGCAGTGTCGATCTTGAGGGTATCGAAATACAGATCGTTTTCCTGAACGTAGCCCAGATCGGCGAGGGTTTTGTGAAGCATCTGTGCCAGGGTATGGATGCGCCGGGCGATCCGGGTCAACCCCTCCGGGCCGTGATACACGGCGTACATGCTGGCCATAATCGCCAGAAGGGTCTGGGCGGTGCAAATGTTGGAGGTGGCCTTCTCCCGGCGGATGTGCTGCTCCCGGGTTTGCAGCGCCATCCGCAACGCCCGGTTGCCGTGGCGATCCACCGACACGCCGATAATCCGCCCCGGCACCTGACGCTTGAAGGCTTCCCGGGTGGCGAAGTAGGCTGCATGGGGGCCGCCATATCCCATGGGTACGCCAAAGCGCTGGGTGGATCCTACCACCACATCGGCGCCCATCTCGCCCGGGGGTTTAAGCAGGGTCAGGCTGAGCAGGTCGGCGGCCACCGCCACCAGCACCCCGGCTTCATGGGCGCGGGCAATCAGATCCGTGTAATCCTGCACCCGGCCATCGGCGTCGGGAAATTGCACCAGGATGCCGTACAGGTCGTCGGTGAACTCCAGCTCTGCGGGATCGCCGATGCGCAGTTCAATCCCCAGGGCTTCCGCCCGGGTTTTAATTACCTCGATGGTTTGGGGAAAGCAAGTGTGGGAAACGAAAAAGGTATGGGCATTTTGCTGAATTTTCGCCCGGGAACGCACCCGGTGGAGCATGCTCATGGCTTCGGCGGCAGCGGTGCCCTCATCTAACAGGGAGGCGTTGGCAATTTCCATCCCGGTCAGGTCGCTGACCATGGTCTGGAAGTTCAGCAACCCCTCCAGCCGCCCCTGAGCAATTTCCGCCTGATAGGGGGTATAGGCGGTGTACCATCCGGGATTCTCAAAAATATTCCGCTGAATCACCGAAGGCACGATGCAATCATAGTACCCCAACCCGATGTAGGATTTGCACAGCTTGTTCTTCCGGGCCAGCGCCCGCATGTGTTCCAGAAATTCGTGTTCGCCCATCGGTGGGGACAGGCGTAAAGGCTCTTTCAGGCGGATATTTTCCGGGATGGTCTGGTCGATCAACTCTTCCAGAGACTCACAGCCGATGGCGGCCAGCATCTCCCGGGTTTGTGCCGGATCGGGGCCGATCTGGCGAGGCAAAAACGCATCCGAAGGTTCCAGAATGGAGTTCAGTTTTTCCATCGTCGGTGCACTCCTCAAGTTTGACATCGATTCCTGATTGCGAATCCCAATATCACAGGCCAAAATCTACGCCGGAGAAGAGGCCTTGCCAAAGGCAATTGTGAATTTTTGGGAGGTTTATCTGATCCGCTTTCCTCTCCACCGTTTCCTCAGGTGAAGGAATCGGCAGGGCTAAAGTTAGTCCCCTCCAGAGAAAGAGTTGTTAAACAGCGCATATGTCTAGTGCATCCCGGCAGAGATAGTCCGTCACTCTTCGACAGGCTCAGAGTGACGGGATGATAAAGTCACGCTGAGCCTGTCGAAGCGTGATCAACGACGGAAGATTTCCGCCGGGATGCACTAGCATTTGAAATCGAACTTGAGGGCGTTCCGGAAGCGGTGCTGCTCCGGCAAAAATATATTGGATAATTTAACAGTAACTGTTAAATTATCCACCAAAAAAAGGTGGAGGGTATGAAGTATATTCCCCGAAATATTACCCCGGAAATCCTCGATGCCCTGTCCACCAGCCCGGTCGTTCTGTTGAACGGAGCCAGGCAAACCGGGAAGAGTACGCTGGCTCAGCATCTTGGGCGTCAACGGGGGTTTCGCTACGTTTCTCTGGACGATCTCACCGTTCTGGAAGGCATCTCGCACGATCCCTCCGGATATTTAATGAGCCTTCCCCTTCCCGTGATTATCGACGAAGTGCAGCGCGAACCCCGTCTGTTTCGAGTTATCAAAATGCTGGTGGATCGTCGGCGCCAACCGGGGCAATTTTTTCTTACCGGTTCGGCCAATGTGCTCATGCTTCCCCGGATGGCGGAATTTCTGGCCGGACGCATGGAAATTCTTACTCTGTGGCCCTTTTCCTGCGATGAACTCATGGGAAGAAAAAGTGTGTTCATCGATCAGGTATTCTCGGAGCATTTTCCCTATTTTCACGAGGAAGATCTCTTACTCCCGGATCTGGTGAGGAAATTGATTCAGGGAGGCTATCCGGAGATTCTGAAGTTGTCCTCCTCACGCCGCCGCAATGCCTGGTTCGATGCTTACATTACCACAATTCTTCAACGCGACGTACGGGACCTTGCCCGGATTGAAGGACTTCACGAACTTCCCCGTCTTCTCTCTCTCATCGCGGCGAATGCCGGTGCCATGCTGAACCTGAGCGACCTGTCCCGCCGCACCGGTTTGGTTACCATGACCCTGAAACGCTACTTGACTTTGCTGGAAGCTACTTTTCTGGTTCAGCGAATCCCGGCCTGGTCCGGCAATATCGGTAAGCGTTTGATCAAAGCCCCCAGAATATATCTCAATGATACCGGTTTGTTGTGCTATCTTTTGGGATGCGATGAAGAACGCCTGTTCAAGGAGCCCCAAATGAGGGGGCAGGTGCTGGAAAACTATGTGGTTCAGGAACTGCATAAACAACGGGTATGGAGCGAAGCCCGGCCGGGCATCTTCTATTTCCGGACCACCACCGGGCAGGAAGTCGATATCGTTCTGGAAAAACGGGACGGTTCGCTGGTGGGCATCGAGGTGAAGGCAAGCGCCACGGTGACTCGTCAGGATACAAAAGGGTTGCAGGAACTTGCTCGACTGACCGGAGATCGCTTTGTTCGGGGAATTCTTCTCT
>CAYQGB010000316.1:0-4883 GCA_964416895.1 uncultured Calditrichaceae bacterium | reverse complement strand
CTCTGGATGCAGTGTACCGTCAGGGCATTATCGACCGCCCCAAATCGGAGATTCCCGAAAAAGAAGTGGTGGTGGCCGAAGAAGGTATCGAAGAGCGCTTTCCGGTGGGAGAAGTGCTGGATCTGGGAGAAGCCCGGGAGCAGATTTATCGCCTGTTGATGGCGACGTTTCCGGAAAAAAGTGTCGAACTGGAAATCGCCCGACGCCTGGTGCCGGCGTTTCTGGTACCCAACCTGAAGTTTAATCAGGCCATCACCGGGGAGCGCAAGGAGAAGGCTGCCCACGACGTTCCCCTGATCAAGGGTTATGTGAAGCAGAACGAACGTATCATCGACAGCCACGAAATCGTCACCGAAGAGGTGTATCAGAAACTCCAGTCTCTTTCTCTGGCGCTTCAGGAGCGGGCCGCGGCCCGTACCGGATGGGCACAACTGAAATTCGCCGCCGGGAAATACTTGTTTGCGGTTATCCTTCTGGTTCTGGCTCTGCTCTACCTCTATTTCTACCGAAAATCGCTGTTTGATAACAACCTCCTGTTGGGGATGGTGACGCTGATTTTTCTGCTGCAACTGGCCGGCGCAGCGGTGATCACCCGGCTGCTGGAACTCTCCCCGTTGGCGATTCCCTTACTGCTGGCGCCCATGCTGCTGTCCATCCTGCTGGATTTCGGGGTGGCGTTTATTTTTACCGTGACCCTGAGCCTGATTTTAGGGGCCTCCCTGAGCAACGATTACACCTTTACGTTTATGATGCTGGTGGTCGGTTCGGTGGCGGTGTTCTCGGTGCAGAAGATCCGCAATCGCGGGCACATGTTTCGGGCAATTTTGTTTATTCTGCTGGCCTATCTGGTGGTGCATGTGATTTTTGGCCTGCTGCATTTCGAGCCGATGAAAAAACTGCTGGTAGATTTCACCATTTATCTGGTACCCAATGCCATCCTGGTGCCCACCATCGTGTATCTGCTCATCGGAATTTTTGAGCGGGTGTTTGATGTGACCACCGACATCAGCCTGTTGGAGCTGTCGGATTTAAACCATCCCTTGCTGAAACAGTTGTCGGTGAAGGCGCCGGGAACCTTCCATCATAGTATCATGGTGGCCAATCTGGCGGAAGCGGCGGCGGAAGCCATTAAAGCCAATGCCCTGCTGACCCGGGTGGGGGCGTATTTCCACGATGTGGGGAAGATGTTCAAGCCGGAGTATTTTATCGAGAATCAAATGGGCGGGGTGAACAAGCACGATTCCCTGACGCCCCACATGAGTTGCCTGATTCTTGCCAATCACGTGAAGGCCGGGCTGGAACTGGCGGATAAGCACAACCTGCCCCGGTCGGTCAAACAGTTTATCGCCGAGCACCACGGCACCAGCCTGATGACCTTTTTTTACCATAAGGCGGTGGAAAACGGCGACAGCAAAGAGATCAACGAAAACGATTTCCGCTACCCCGGCCCCAAACCCCAATCCAAAGAGACCGCGATTCTCATGCTGGCCGACTCCGTGGAGGCGGCTTCCCGAACCCTGCAAAATCCCACTCCCCAGCGGATTCGCAACCTGGTGAATACCCTGGTGGAAAACAAAATCAAAGAGGGGCAACTGGACGAATGTAACCTGACTTTGCAGGAGATCCGGGAGATTAAAGAAGCTTTCATTCCCATCTTAACCGGGATTCATCATCTGCGCATTGAGTATCCTGCCGAAGCCCTGGATCGAGACAAACGCGGTGAACGGGAAAAGCGACCGGTAGAGAATCGCGGGGAACGTACGGTTAAAACCGGACCGGTGCCTCAGCCCACCCCATCCACCGGAAAAAAGACCGATACGGAAACCGGGAAAGAAGAATATGGCTACGGAAGTTGAGGTGACGTCCATCCATCCGGATTTTCAGATCAATGAGCAGATTGCCACGCGATTGATCGAACAGGTAATTGAAGCAGAAGGGCTGTCGGTTTCAGAAGTGCGGGTAATTCTGGTGGATGATCCCTACCTCCGGCGCTTGCATCGAGATTTCCTGAATGAGGATACCCCCACCGACGTGATGACGTTTGACCTCAGTGATCCCGGCAGTGAGGTGGTGGAAGGGGAAATCTACATTTCGGCGGATCGGGCGGCGGAACAGGCGCAGGAATTCGCCGTGCCGGTAGGTGAAGAGATAGCCCGGCTGATCATCCACGGTCTGCTGCACCTGAAGGGGTATCAGGATCACACCCCGGCGGAACAACAGCGGATGCGCTCCCGGGAAAATCGGTACCTGAATCGACACCGGGAATTGATTCAGGAACTGGTACCACCTTCTGGAAAAGGCGACCCTCCCGTCCGCAGTTAACCCTCTCACCGTTTATCATGCCCGATGGGCTTCCCGGAGCAAATCAAAGACGGTTTTCACCGGGTTAAACGTCGTCAGGGGCACTTCCACGAAGGCGGTGTTCCAGTGGGCCATAGAGCCGTTCCACAGGCCGGGGTGTTCCAGGGCCTTTAGCGGGCGGCCATTGTGGGATTTCCGGGTGATGAATCCGCTGTGGGGATCCACAAAATCCGGAAGGTGGAACGGTTTGCCTTTATAATCCCGCAGGGCACATACCAGATCGGTGGGATTGAAATGGGTGGATGATTCCCAGATGGCCCGCTGCTCCGGGGAGTCCATATCCACCTGCGCCCTTTCCACAATCTGAAGGGTGGGATACGCTTCTACGCCTTCCACCCAGAACGGGCCACCTCCCGGCTCTCCCTGATTGCGCACCATCCCGCACACTCGCAACGGTCGATTCAGCCGATCCTTCAGAAACTGCCGCCGGGTTTCGGTCCCGGCACGGGCAATTTTCTCCGGCACGGTAATCCACAGCCGGGTTTGCAGAAACCGGCTGATTTCATCTAACAGCGCCGGCCTGGCCGGTTTGGTTTCCAGTTGCCGCAGGTAGGTAAAGATTTGATCCTGCAACTGCACCAGGTACCCGCCCAGAATTTTCTTGTATCGCACGATCACCGGTTTCAGGCGATCCGGTACCACGTTGTCGATGTTTTTGATGAACACGATGTCACCCTGCAGGGCGTTCAAATTTTCCAGCAATGCGCCATGGCCGCCGGGCCGGAAGATCAACCGCCCCTGCTCATCCCGAAAAGGCTGATTGTTTAAATCCACCGCGATGGTATCGGTGGAAGGATTTTGCAGGGAAAACCCGATCTCCAGGCGAAGGCCGTTTTTCTCGTATCGTTGTCGAACGGCGGCGATATGCTCCCGCACCAATTGTTCATGCTCCGGGGCGACGGTGAAGTGAATTCGAGCGGTGCCATGGGCATCGGCGGTGTAGGCGATGGCTTCTACCAGGTGCTCCTCGAAGGGGGTGCGGCTACCGTCGGGATAGCGGTGAAATTGGATCAGGCCTTTGGGAAGCGCGGCATAGTTCAACCCTTCCGGGCGCACGATGGCGGCCAGAATCTCCCGGTAGCGGCCTTCCTTTTTCAGGCGGTCCGGATCATGCCCCTGCCGCTGCCATACCTGACACAATTCTTCATAAAAGGCGAACCGGGGAAGATCGGCAACGAACTGTTCCAGCTTGCGGAATTCCTCTTCCCCCAGCGCCGCTTTGGGGGAGGTTTGATCGCCTGATTCCAACCGGTTCAACACCTGCATGACCCATTGAAACATCCGGGTGGCCGCGCCGGATGCGGGAACAAATTTCATTGCCCGACCTGCTGCCTGGGCCTCGGCAAACCGGGCCAGCGCCTGTTCCTGTTCCGCCTCATCCAGGGCGATGATACCGTCACCCACGTTACAGGGGCGCAGCAATCGGGCCGGGGGAATCCCCCGACGGAAGGTCTCGATTTGTTGAACCACCGCTTCCGGGGTTAACCCCCGGGATCGGATTTGCCGAATATCTTCCGCGTTAAACACCGTCGTGCTCATTGCCTCTCCTGTGCTGGTTCAGGAAAAGCTTTAATCTAAAACCGGATGAAAGCGCAGAAAAGGGAGGAGATCAATAAATTCGAGCAAGGGAATTTGTGGAGAGTACCGGCCCGGGGGATAACCGGGCGCTTTCGGACAGGCTGGAAGCCTGTCCTGCGGTCACGGTGCCAGTCGCTCAATCTTCCACCCGGTATCGGTGCGGGTGTACCGAATCCGATCGTGGAGGCGGTTGGGTTGCCCCTGCCAGAACTCTATCTGCAGGGGGCGCAACCGGTATCCTCCCCAATGGGGCGGACGGGGCACGGGTTTTCCCCGATACTGTTCCACCAGTTCCTGAAACCGCTTTTCCAGCACTTCCCGACTTTCGATCACCCGGCTCTGCTGTGAGGTCCAGGCGCTTACCTGATTTTCAAAAGGGCGGGTGGCAAAGTAGGCGTCGGATTCTTCCGGGGAAAGTTTTTCCACCGGCCCTTCCACCCGCACCTGCCGGCGCAGTTCTCCCCAGTAAAACAGCAGGGCGCCGTGGGGATTTTCCGCCAGTTCCCGCCCTTTGCGGCTGTGATAATTGGTGTAGAATTCAAACCCGCGATGATCGACATTTTTCAGCAGCACCATTCGGGCGGAGGGACGCCCCTCGCGGGTGGCCGTGGCCAGCACCACCGCGTATGGCTCCGGGGAGGGATGTTTCAACATCTCCTCGAACCAGAGGGCAAACTGCGCGATGGGATCGGCCTTAACGCTTTTCTCGCTTAATTTACTCACCTCGATATTCCTCAGACATTTAAGACCGTTATCGACTTTCCTGCATATATCCCCGAAAGCTATTCCCCTGTAGCTCCGGAATCTTGAGGTTGGGAGAGTTTCCACATTGCAGTTACCGGAACGGCCAGAATTTGAGGCCCAAAAGGAACGGTGTGCTCACCGGTATAGAGAAGAATTCCCCGAACAAAGCGATCTCCGGTCAGTCGAGCAAGTTCCTGCAA
>CAYQGB010000315.1:0-4888 GCA_964416895.1 uncultured Calditrichaceae bacterium | reverse complement strand
GCCGTATGTGCCCATCGATCAGCGGAAGTGATTCCGGGCAGCTTTCGGATTTGGCGGTCATCCTTCGACCACCGACTGCGTCGGGGTGTAAACACAGGCTCAGGATGACAGGTTCAGGATGACAGCCGATCGGTCAGCGGAAGTGATTCCAGGCGACTCCAGGTGTTCATAAGCAAATGCCCCATCGTTTCGGATGGGGCATTTGTTTATCTCCATTTTCCTGAAGGATACCGTTTACCGTCACGGCTCCACCCCCTCATGGCAATCGGTGCACAGCCCGTCCTTCCAATCTTCTTCGTCATCGGGATGGCGGAACTCCAATGGCCGACCGGGCGCGGCATAGCTCAACTCGTCTGCCGGCCCCTGCAACACGATATAGTGGCACAGGTTGCAATCCTTCGAGATGCTTCGCTCCCCATCCTCGCTGACATGACGCCCGCTATGGCAGCGGAAACAACCGTTGGAATCCAGATGCCCCAGGTGATTGGGGTAGGCCTTCCAGTCGGCGTTCATCTCCGGAAAAATGTTTCGGGAGTACACCTTTTGCATTCCCTCCACCGCCTGATCCACCCACTCCGGATGGGTTTCCACAATCTCCGGGTACTCCTCCTGATAAAATTCCCGAATCCTCTTTTCGATGGCCGTTCGGGCAGAATCTTCGGTGGGGTATTTATCCTCACATAACCCCACCGCCAGGGACTTGATTTCCGGGAGTTGCCGGGGAATCAAACCGGCGGCCAGGGCTTCGTTTACAAAGGCGATGGGGGTGCGGAAATCATGGGAAGAGCGGTTGTGGCAATCCATGCAATCCATGCGCCGCATCCGTTCCGGTCGAATTTCCGAGGGATCCAGCGGCTCCTCCTCATCCTGATAGATCACCGTTTCTCCGGTGTTCAAATTGGTGTAGCGCACATAGGGGATGTCCTCTCGTTTGGCATCCCGGGCGATGTAGTCGATCTGCACTGCGGGATTGTTGTGCCAGTGGGTTCCTTCTTCCAGGCGCTTGTGGGCTTCCGGGGAGCCGATGCGCATGAGCAGGCCGATCTTCCAGGGAGTGTTTTCTTCATCAAATTTAAAATGATCTTGCAGGCGGAATTTTTGGGCGTAATAGCGTTCCGGCCAGTGACACTGTTCGCAGGTTTCCCGGGCCGGGCGCAAATTTTCAATGGGCGCAGGGATGGGGCGAGCGTATTTCCCGGTGACCATTAAATACACCCGCCGCAGCCCGTACAGCTTGGAACGCAGATACCAGTTGGCCCCCGCCCCAACGTGACATTCCACACAGGCCACCCGGGCATGAGGATAGTGTTGATAAGCAGTAAAATCCGGCTTCATCACCTCATGGCATAGCTGCCCGCAAAACTCCACGCTCTCGGTGTAGTGATAGGCTTCGTAGCTTCCCACAGCCGAGAAAAACAGAAACACCGCCGTGCCCACCGCAAAGACCACAAACGCATTGCGATGTCGGGGATTGTTCAAGTCCAGGATCGGCAAAGGGGGAAGCGCCTCTCGCTCCCGGCGGCGGTTCCGCCGCACCTGTACCCACATGCCCACGGGAATCAACACCAGTCCCAACATCATCACTGCCGGCAGCAAAATATAGGTGACGATGCCCAGATAGACATGGGTCTCCCGCCAGATGGCCGAGATCACCAGGAGAAACACAATCATGGAAAAGCTGATCAGAGCAATGATGGCGCCGGTGAGGGAAATCCAGTTGCGCGCCGAACGAGGTAATTGCAGTTTCATCGGTTCATCCTCCGGGATTTAAGGTTGGAACAGACACCAGGGGCAGGCGGTTCGGTGTTGGTGTATCGGGTTATCGTTCCCGCTCCGTTCCGGTGCGAGAGAGGCGAAATTTCTTGATCAACCGATGAAGGGAGCGCCGGTCGATGCCGCAGGCTCTGGCCGTGCGGCTGATATTCCAGCCATGCTTGTTCAACTGATGGAGCAGGTAATCCCGCTCGAACTCCTCCAGCAGGCGCTGTTTGGCCTCTTTGTAGGGCAGATTCTCCAGATGCCGAAGGTAGCGCCGTCCGTTTTGCGCCGACAGGTGGGTGGGCAGGTCGCCGACCCGGATCAGAGGAGGGGTGGCCATGTAATAAGCCCGTTCGATCACATTTTGCAACTCCCGCACGTTTCCAGGCCAGTCGTATTCCACCAATCGCTTCATGGCCGGGGCTTCTATGGAGGTGATTCCCCGCTGGTACTCTTCGTTAAGTTTTTTGAGGAAGTGATTGATCAGCAGGGGAATATCGTCGGTGCGCTCCCGGAGGGGAGGAATGTGGATCTGGATGGTGCTGATCCGGAAGAAGAGATCCTCCCGCAATACTCCGGAGGCGACCGCCTCTTCCACGTTGCGGTTGGTGGCGCTGAGTACCCGGATGTCCACCGGGATTTCCCGTTTTCCCCCCACCCGGCGGATGGTACGATCTTCGAACATGCGCAGCAGCTTGACCTGCAATTCCGGGGGCATCTCGCAGATTTCATCCAGAAACAGGGTGCCCCCGTCGGCCAGTTCCGCCAGGCCCGGCCGGGTCTGGTAAGCCCCGGTGAAGGCGCCCTTCTCATAGCCGAAGATTTCGCTCTCGAACAGGGAATTGGGCAGCGCCCCGCAGTTGATGGGAATGAACGGCTTGTTTCGGCGCCCGGAATTGCGATGGATGCTCCGGGCTACCAGTTCCTTGCCCACCCCGCTTTCCCCGGTGATCAGCACGTTGGCATTGCCAAAAGCCACCTGCTGAATCCACTTAAACACCCGCTGCATGGCCGCGCTGCACCCCAGGATGTTGTCGAAGCGTTCCACGGTCGTTCCGGAAGGCTGCCGGGGAGTGCTGGCGCCGATGGCTTCTTCCAGAGATTGTAACAGCTTTTTGGTGGAAAAGGGCTTCTCAATAAAATCAAACACCCCCCGCTTTACCGCTTTAATTCCCTGCTCCAGGCTACCGTGACCGGTAACGATAATCACCGGCAGGAAGGGATACCGCTCCTGCAGGGCTTCAAAAAAAGCCATCCCGTCCATTTCCGGCATTTTCAGATCGCAGATGATGGCACTGAAGGCGGCATCCTGTTCCAGATGCTTTAACGCTTCCGGCGCTCCGGTCAGGCAATGCACCTGGTAGCCGGCCCGCTGCAACATCTTTTGATAGCTGCGCAGCATCTCCGGCTCGTCGTCAATCACCAGAATGCGATGGGGGTTCATCGGTAGCCTCCAGTTCGATGATAAAGGTGGTTCCTTTCCCGGCAGAAGCGTCCTGATTATCCAGATACACCCGCCCCCCGTGGCGCTGCACAATGTTGCGCACAATGAACAGCCCCAGCCCGGTTCCCCGACCGTTGCGCTTGGTGGTAAAGAAGGGATCAAAAATCTTCTCCCGCACCTCCGGGGGAATGCCGCAACCGGTGTCCCGAAACATCAGGCGGTAGAGGGGGTGCCCGTTCGTTCCGGCCACCTGACGGATGGCGATATCGATGCAGCCGTTGCCTCCGTCGAGGGCATCCAGACTGTTGTTGATCAGGTTGCAGAATACCTGTTCCAATTGGGTGGGATTTCCCCGCACCACCGCCGGGCGGGAGTGAGGATGAAAATTCACCTCCACCGGATAATGACGGATTCGCGGGGCCAGCACCCTCAGAGCCTGCCGGATGAGTTCGTTCAAATCCACGGGGGAAAATTTCTGGGGAAACTTTCGGGCATAATGGAGCACGCTCTGGGTGGTGCGGGCAATACGATCGGTCTGCCGGATGAGGGTGTCTATATCTTCCAGAATTTCCGGGGGCAAGGGATATTCGGATAGTTCTTCCCGGAGATATTCACTGCGGGAGCGGATGATTGCCGCAGGATTGTTGACCTCATGGGCAATTTCTGCGGCCACTTCTCCCAGGGTCACCAGCCGGTCGGCCCGGGTGAGCTGTTCCTGCAAGAACTGCTCTTCCTTTTCCCGGGCCTGGCGCAGGCGGTGGATCATCTGGTTGAATTTCCGACCCAGCAGGGCTAATTCGTGCTTCCCAGAAATATCGATATGAACGTTCAGGCGCTTGCCGTCCACCGCTTCTACCGCCCCCACGATTTTCCGCAAATGCACGTCAATTTGCCGTTCGTATAGCCAGTTGAGCAGAATCCACAACATGCCCACGGTAAACAGGGCGCTGAACACGGAGAACTTTTTGATAAACCCGTAAAATCGCGCCGAAGGGCCTAACAACAATTGCACATCCATGAAGGCGATGGGGTGAGATTGAGGGCGGTGGCAGGAAAGGCATTCCTGTTGGAGAAAAATCGGATGGTGATGCACATATCGATCTCCGAGGCGCACGAACAGCTCTTCCCCGGAACTTACCGGGGGAGCGCGCCGAAGCGCCACCGTTTCCACCACAGGAGAACGACTCCGCTTCGGGGGAGGGGAGAACAGCACTTCTCCGGAAGGTCGATACAATTGAACCAGATAGATTTCCGGGCGCAGGGCAAATTCTTCCAGAGTTTCCCGGATGGCTACCGTATCATGGCGCATCAGGTCGTTGAACAGCGCCTGGTAAATGGCCTGAGTGGTGGTTTCCAGGGCATTTTCATAAGAGGTGCGGAAATTCTCATCTACAATGTGCACCAGGATATAGACCGGGGTACCCACTACCAGCAGAAGGAGGATGGTGATCAGAGCCATTAAACGAAATCGCAGGGATTGGAGGCGGGAGAGCATTCTCTCGCGAAGCCTGTTTAGGAGAGCGCCCAATGTGGTATAACGCCGGGCCATGACCCAGCCTCCCTTGCCATCACATTAAAAATCTATAACGTTTCTCAACCGGACAACATGATACCGATCAGCCAAAAAAGTGATTGATGTCAGGGAAAATTCTGATTTCAAGAACGGTTGGAAAACGCTTTCAAAAA
>CAYQGB010000314.1:0-4897 GCA_964416895.1 uncultured Calditrichaceae bacterium | reverse complement strand
GGAAAATCGGCTGCACACCTGCAAGGCCATCATGGCCCTGACCATGTGAACCACCGCCGCATTCCGGTCAACTAAGTTTGCCATCCTCGTTATCTTCCTCCCGCAAAGGAGAGGCCAGGGCCACTCCTACCACTCGCGCTGCGCCCTGCAACTTCAGTTGCCGGGCGCATTCGTTCATGGTGGCTCCGGTGGTGATTACATCATCCACCAGCACCACCGTTTTGCCCCGCACCCGATGCGGCTGCACCACCCGGAAGGCATTGCGCACGTTCAGGCGACGCTCATCCCGATTCAGGCGGGTCTGGCTCCGGGTATAGCGCTCCCGTACCAGCACCTCCGGGCAGATCCATTCCGGATGCGCGGTAAACAACCCCCGGGCAATTCGATGGCTCTGGTTATACTCCCGCTCCTTTACCCGCCGGGGATGCAAGGGAATGGGAACGATGCACACCCCTTCGCCTTTCTCCCAATCCCCAAAGTCAGCCAGCCGGGCAGCGGCGAATTCCCCCATCCGGTATCCCAGATCGGGCATCCGGGCGTATTTGATCCCGTGGAGGATGTCGCGCATAATCTCATCAAACTGGAAGGCGGCCCACAGGGCATCGAGATGGCAGGGGAGCAGTCGATCCAGCACGTAGGTTTGTAGCGAGCCGGGCAGCACCGGTTTCAGCCGGTTCAGGCAGGTGGGGCAAAGGCCGGGCACCGGGGAGGTCTCCACCGGTTCCCGGCAATGCAAACACAGCGGTGGGAACAGCAAATCTTCCAGATAATGCGCCATCCGCCGGGCGGCATCTGTCAACGCATGCCAGCGCATGAGGTCTGGTGCATCGGCAGTCTATTGAAAATTGTAGCGAAATGAGATGCGGGGTTCGATCCGCTCCACCGGTTTAAAGATGCCCGAGCCTTCGGGAATTTCCCGCCAGTACCACCGATAGACCATAGTCAGCAGCAAAAAACGGTTGATCTGATAGCTGGCCTCGGCGGTGAGCACGGAGCGGTTGTCCAGCGTGCGCACATCTTCAAAGGTTTCGATGCCCACTTTGTCGTAATACGCCAGCAGTTCGATCTGAGGAATCAGATCCGGGGCGGAAGCTTCCAGATGCAGGATGCCGCTGCTCTGCACCCCGTTCAGCCGCTGATAATTTCCCCGGAGCAAAATCTTGTGGATCACATGTCCGGAGAGTTCTCCGAAATAGCCTTCGCTTTTTTCCGCCGCCTGCAACTGATTGAAAATCCCCAGTTCTCGCTGCAATTCATACAGGGGGCCGAACAGGCTGGGAATGAACTGCTCTCCGTTGAAGCGCTTTTCATAGCGCGCCGCCAGACCAAACAGGCCGATGAATTCAGGCAAGATCAGGTTAACGCCCACCACCTTCCCACTGCCGTAGTCGGTGAACCTGGCGTAGTCGGCGTAAATAGCGCTTTTGATCACCGGCAGATCCAGCCAGCGCAGATCGGCGCCCACTCCAAAGGCGCTCAGGGTGGCGGTGGAATCCAGCACCGGCCCGGCGGGCACATCCTTATCCCGGACGTAGGTGGCATGAATGCGAAACCGCTTCAGGATGGGAACGGAAGTATTGCCCAGCCGGAACGGGCGCACATACACGCTTCCGCCATGCAATCGGGAAGTGCCCACGGAACTCCACAGGGTTTCAACCCCGAACTTGCCCATATCCACATCTGCCACCAGCCCGACCTTGCGCTTGTCGTAGTTGGTGCCGTTGTGGTAATTCCACACCAGAAAGCCGTTCCCCAGGGTCGCCCGATCCAGCATCCCCACCCGGAAATAGACCGGCTCGTACTTCTGGCCGTAGCGCACATACCGAATGGCCCGGAGAATCCCTGCCCCGCCTTTGTACTCATCTTCCCGCAGCTTCAGGTTGTTTTGATTGTCAAACAGCAACTGCAAATAGATGCCCAGGCCAAACTTCCCGATGGCAATATCCGGAGAGATGGTGAGTGTGGTGTACGGCTGGTTGTCGATCCAGGTCACCCCGATGCCGCCTCCCACAGCGCTTTGATCGGGAAACTGAAAGGGATCGGGAAACAATCCCTGCCCCATTATCGCAAAGGAAAAAAACAACACCAGTAGCCATCCGCATAACATCCGGCGGTACATAAAAGCTCCTTTCCGTTTTTTAGGGATAACTGATATTTTTGGGAGAACCTGTCCTCCTGCCTGACCGGGGACGGGGGAAATTAGCAGAAACGGGCACGAAAGCAAGGACTTTTGTATCTATAAGCCGGGATCGGGATGGAGAAAGGGAACGGAAAAATTCCCCGCCCTCTCTGCTTAAGTTTTGTTTATTTGCGCCGATGTTTAAGCCGTTTAAGAACAATATACTAAAAGAGTTCCCTCCCATGATCCTTTTGCTATCTGACACCCCGGAAAGGGCGCAGAAGATTCAAACCGATCTGGGCAATGAGGGGTTTCCGGTGGAAATTACCGATGACGTGTCGGAGATGCTGCTGCGGCTTCGCCAGAACCCCCGTCATTACCGGGTTCTCTTGCTGGATTTCAACTATACCCGGGCCGATGTGCTGGACATTTGCCAGCAGGTAAAGCGAGACCAGGCCTTGCGGAGTATTCCCCTGGTCTGTTTGCTGGATAAAAGTCGGGTCATTGATCAGTTGCTGGCGTTTGAGATGGGGGCCGATGATTTCATCTTTATGCCCTATTCGCCCATAGAAATCCAGTTGAAAATGCGTTCCCTGCAGCGACTGAATCAATTGCATCAGGAATTGCAACAGAAAGAAGCGCAGCTGGAGTATCTCAGGAATATTCAACGCCTGGTGGTTACCCTCAATCACTATATCAACAACGCCCTGACGCCCCTGTATTTCGCCGTTCAGATCATGGATATGGAGGAAGAGGCTTCTCTCCGTTTGCGCAGCATGGTGCGGGATACCGTGGTGTTCATCAGCAAGGTATTGCAGGCGATTCAGCAATTGGTGGAAGACGGCAAGCTGAAAGTGCTTCAGGAAGGGGTGTATAAGGATATCATGCTGGATATCGAGTGGGAACTGAATGAACTGATCGAGAAAAAGCGTTGATACCCCAACTATTCCGGGATTAATTTCTTCCAACCCCTTGCATAATTCCCCCTTTGCCGATATACTTTTCCAACCCATTGAACGGTGCTATCACGTGGAGCAGGAGAATTTCCGAGAATTTGCCAATCGGGAGAATCTCTTTTTTATGGAAAATGCATCGGAGAAGCAGAGAAGAGAATCTCCCATCTCTTTTTATCCTGAGCTTCGGTTTCCCGATTCTCCGGTTCCCCGTTTCAGCAGCTTCCAATACCCCATGAGATTCCCGAACTGCTGCGTGATAGTACACTCGTCGCAGGAATAATCCATCGATTCAGCAGGGATTGCTGAGGACATCAACAGCCGGGAAATTTTTCCCGGTAACCGGGGTCGAGCAATATCCCGAGGGCCGGGAAGTTTTTCCATAACATGCAACCGGTAAAATTTACGGAGCCACAGCATGAGTCGCCTTCCGCAATTCCTTCTCTTTTCCGTTCTGATGGCGGTGGCATTTTTCTCCGGATGTGAGAAAACCGAACAGACCACCGTGGAAGAGCTGGCCTACCGGATCAGCGATTCTCTTTCCGAGTTCACCGGGGTAGAGAACGGGTTCTTCGGCGCCGTCTCGGTGACCTGGCACGCGGGAGAGTTGTATATCTCCGACGGAATGCAACACCGGCTGATCCGATGCCGGGAAGATTTCTCCCATCCCCGTTTCTTCGGCAGGAAGGGCAAAGGGCCGGGCGAATTTGAATTGCCGGGATTGGTGAGGGTGTATGGAGAACGGCTATATGTGGAAGACAGGCAAAACCAGCGCATTCAAGTGCTCACTCTGGAAGGGGAGTATCGGTATGATATTCCGGTTTCCGGGATTCCGGACATCGAATTTGCCATCGATTCCCGGGGACAGTTGTATGTGGTCGATCCCGACCTTACCGCCAATACCTTGATCACCTGTTACGACAGCCTGGGAAACAAGCTGCGCACATTGGGCACGGTAGCGATATCCGCCGAAGAAGTCAACCAGGAGATCGCCCATCTGCACAACGGCGCCAGCCTTGATCTGGATGATCAGAATAACCTTTACGTGGGATTCAGGAGCAGCAAGATCCCCCTCCTTCGCAAATATAATGCTCAGGGGGAACTGCTGTGGGAAACCCATCTGAGCGAGGTGCCTGTGTTTCAATCGGGATTGAGCAAACTGAATAAAGCGCTGGAAACATCGCCCGATGGCCAGGCCCTGTTCATCTACTTCTATATCATGGCGCTGGATTATTTTCAGGGGCGGGTCTATCTGGCCACTTCGGAGCACAACGCCGACTTGTTCGGCTTTGACGCCGCTACCGGGACATTCACCGCTCACATCCGGCTGGATCGGAAAGCAGGCCACACGGTACAGAGGATCGCGTTTACACCGGAAGGCGCCCTGTACCTGGCGGGTTATCCGTCGGTATTCAGGGCTCTTCCGGTAAAGCTGCCATGACAGAGGGGATTTTCCGGCAGGAAAGAAAAGTTGCGGAGAGGGTGGGATTCGAACCCACGGACCCCGAAACAGGGTCAACGGTTTTCGAGACCGCCCCGTTCGACCACTCCGGCACCTCTCCGGGCCAAAGATAATAGATTTTACCGGGTAGGAAAAGCAAAAATGTCATTCCTCTCCGTCGGGACCGATCCCTTTTCCTTCAACCGCGAAGGGCGTTGAGAAAGGGGAGAAGAGTCGGAGCGTCTGAACTTTTCTTCCCCCGCGGGAGCCCCGTCGGGCGGGGTGAACCTAACGATTGGGCATGCTCCCCTCGTTCCAAAACTCTGTTTTGGAACGCAAGAATACGTGAAACTCCGTTTCACATGGCTAAATTTATGGTAATCA
>CAYQGB010000313.1:0-4912 GCA_964416895.1 uncultured Calditrichaceae bacterium | reverse complement strand
TTCACGCAAAGCAGCGATCTCGGTTCAGGGTGGTTTGGTATGAACCAATCGCAAAAAACATCATAAATAACCCCGTGGATAAATTATCACAATTGCCGTTGCATCCGCCTCCGGAAATTCCTATTATTTGCGAACCATTCAGAGGAGAACCCTCGGGGAGACATCGATCAAACAAAGGCAGATAGCCGGGTTAGTGCATGGTATTGAAACGTATCCACCGGTATGAATAGAAAACTCCGTTATTACGGCAACTACCTCTTTTTGCGGCGGAACTTTTTCCTCCTGACCTTCATCGCCGGGCTGGCCTATTATTGGTTTAACCACTACGCCAACCTGGAAGGGGATACCGCCCGGGTACAGATCATGCTCAGCATGATCACCCTGGGATTTTGTGCCCTGATGTTCGGCTTCAGCCTGGTTACTGCCGGGCTGGCCTATGGGCATTTCTGGCTCCGCAAACGGGTGTTCGAGGGAGATGCCGGGGAACGGGCTGATATCGTGAAGGTGTTTTTTAAGGAAGTGCATCCCGTCGCCGGGGAGGCCGGGGTCGAAATTCAGGTGCTGGGAGTGCGAAAACCTCCGGGGGGATTTTTGCGGGTGCAGCTGGTGTTCGACGACTTTCTACAAACCGACGATCTCCTGCTTACCCAAAAGGTGAAATCCGGGAAGAAAACCGTCGGCGTGGGAGTGAGCACCCACCTGCCTCTGCCCAACATTCGGGACTATCGCCTGCAATGCAGTTTTATCTACTTCGAGGATTTCTTTCACCTGTTCGCTTTACCCTACCGGGAGACGGAGCAGGTGGGACTGTACACCGAGCCGCCCCGGCGGGAGGAAGCGGCGGTGGATATTTCCACCGATAAATCGGAAGACCCGGTGCAGAAGGTATTGCAACACAAAACCGCCAGAGGGGAATTGATCGATTATAAAAAGTATGCCCCGGGAGATGATATTCGCCGAATCATCTGGAAGGTGTTCGCCCGCACCCGGGAACTGACCGTGCGCAAGCCGGAGATGACCTATCCCTACGTCTCCCATATCAACGTGCTGGCCAGCTTTTACGACGGAAGCCCTTCCCACCAGACCCCGGAAATTAAGGAGTTTTTGCTGGATATTTATAAGGAAAAACTGCGCCAGATCGTGGATGCCCTGCAAGAGCAGGAATTGGCGGTGCGCTTTTTTACCGATCAGCCGGTGCCGGAGCACTATAGTCTGGATGAATACCATCGCATCCTGTATATGATCAGCACTTCCCGGTGGCAGAAGCAGATGCCGGTGGATCAGTTCGTGCGGGAAAATCGGCATAAGCTCCGGGGCGGTTCCACCGTGCTGGTGTTTTCCTCTCTGTGCGCCTCGACGGCGCTGGAGAATCTCCGCAACGGGCGGCTGAACGATTTTCATCTTCTGTTTTACGATGTGACCCGCACCCTGACGGAAAGCCGACCGCCGTCTTTGATCAAACGGCTGTTTGTGGTCGATCCCTACGAGCCGCTGGAAGCCGCCCGGCGGAAACTTAATGCCCGCCCGACCATAAAATACATTTTGCGCAACAGCGAGAGGATCGAACAAACTTTTCACTCCAACAATCTGGCGGTGATATGACCCATCAACGGCAACACTATCCCCGGATCATCGATGTCCTATTGAGGCTGTTGCCCACGCTGGGCATGGTGGCATATCTGTGGTCGCTGACGGCGGCTTCCACGGCGGAGTTTCACATCTCCACCGGCGCGGGGCTGGCGGTGTTTGCCGGAGGGATGCTGCTGGCCTACTGGCTATACTCCTACCGCCTGCGTTTTTCCATCACCTTTGTTATCCTGGTGGGGATATTGTGGCTGGGCTACAAATTTATCGGCAACCTGGGCGGAGGAGAGTTCGACGCCTTTTACTATTCCACCATGTTTCTGGCCTACGGGGTGGTGCTGGTGCTGGCCTGGGTGGTGGGATTTGGCTTTGCCCGCCTGACTTACTTCCCCTGGATCATGGCCGCGGGAGCGTTTCTGTTCGCCATGCTGTTCCTGTTTTTAGGAGATGTGAAAGGGCTTCAGGCGCTGATCAGCCCGTCCCTGGCCCGGCGCACGGCCCTGGAATGGTTCGGCGAAGGTTCCATCACCCACCAGTGGTTCGTGATCCTGTGGCGACATTTTGCCCCCGTGCTGCTGTACTGCGGCTACATCGTTTCCATCCATGAAATTCTCCGCAAGTGGGCGATTCAACAACCCCGGCGGTGGCGTTCCCTGATGTTTCGCAGCGCCACCCTGCTGCTGATCCTTCTGCTGATTGTCATCGCTCCCATTCTATACGTGCGCTGGTTCGGGTTCCCCGGCGTTTTGCAGCAGCGCCTGCAGGATACCGAGGTAAATTCGGCGGATTTCTTGAAGAAAACCTACAACGCCGCCACCAACCGCCCGGAATTCGATCTCCGGGAATATGCTCAACTGCTCCCGGAAGTAAAGCTTTCCGACGAGACCGTCTTCTGCACCTACATTAACAACTTCTTTCCCCTCAAGACCGGAGGAAAAATTCCCATTCCGGTGCATTTCCGGCGGTTTGTGCTCAACCGGTATGAGCCGGAAAAGGAGCGGTTTGTGCTGGATCCCTATCCCCCTTCGGCCATTCCCAACGATCTGTTCTCTCCATCCACCCGGGATGTGCCGGTGGGATTCGCCATCCGGGATACGATCATCGAATCCTCCACCATGCTGTACCTCAATCGCAAGAATATCAATTGCCTGGTGTATTTGCAATCCCTCTCTCCCGATGCTTACCTGGCGCCCAACACCGGCTACTTTTATCAAAAGCTGCCCGTACCGGAGGAGGATCGGGAGACCTTTCACACCGCTTATCAGTGTTCTTCGTTGATCTCCATCTGGAACCTGCCCCCGTTTGTGTACAGCAGTTCCCTGCCGGAACTGGTAGAATTCCGCAAGATGCGTGCTCAGGCCCTGCGACGGGATCGCAGCTACGCCGGGCTGGATTCCACCTTTTTACGGTACTACACTCAGGTGGATACCACCGACACCCTGATCATGAATCTGGCCCGCCGGTTGACCGCCGGAAAAACCACCCCCTATGACAAAGTCGCTGCCATCATCGATTACTTCTTCCAGACCGACGAGAACGGCAATCCTGTATTCACCTACACCCTGAAGCCCGGCGCGCCGGATGATCCCAACGAGTCCATGATGCACTATTTCCTGAAAGAAAACAAGAAGGGCTATTGCACCTATTTTGCCGGGGCGACCACCCTGCTGCTGCGGGCGGCGGGAATTCCTGCCCGGCTGGTGGTGGGCTATGCCATCGTGGATCGGAGCAACAAGAACACCGGGTGGTACTGGGTGTATGCCGATCAGGGGCACGCCTGGGTGGAAGTGTATTTCCCCTCTTACGGATGGGTGGATTTTGACACCACCCCCACCGAGGACACGGAGGTCACCCGACCGCCCAAGCCCGACGCCACCCCGCCGCAGTTTGCCCGGGAGCCGGTGTTTGCCGTGCTGGGGAAAGTCACCGGCATTACCGCCGATTCCACCGCCATTCTGGTGCGCCCCTACAAATTGACCTTCCGCTCCCGGGAGTACGACCTCGACGACGCCTCGACGGAAGTCCTGACCCTGGCGCCCAAACGGGCGGAAGTGAAGATTGAGGGAAAGGTGTATCGCATCGGGGAATTTCCCCTGGAGCGCACCATGGTGTTGTCGGCTTACTCCACGGCCTATGAACTGGAACAGTTGCCCCAATATCGGGGGCGCCCGGAGATCGCACAGTGGGTAAAGCAAAGATTCCCCCAACCCATCCCCGTGGATGAGGCCATCATCGTGTACAGGGATGATACCGGGGAGTCGGGCAAAATCTTTGCCGTGGAAGGGCGGGTGGAACGCCTGTTGCCGGATTCCTCGGGGCTGACCATTATCCCCCGGAACATCTACTACCGGGGCAAAAATTATCCCCTGAAAGACGTGAAACCCATGCCCATCCACATCCGCCCGGTGGATGGGATGATTCATATCGGAAAGGAGAAGCGCCCCCTGCGGGAGTTTGCCGTAGGGGATTCCATGGTTGTTAGTGCGGAATCCAGCCAGAAGATTCTGCATCAGATTCGCCCCTACCTGGCCACAGAGCCGTTCCAGACCTGGTTCCGCAACAGCTTCCCGGAGCGGATTCCCGTGGATCGGGTGATGCTGGAGATCGAGCAAACCCCGGTGACCACGGTGATTGCCCGGTGGATGGTGGCTTTGCTGATCGGTGGGGCGGTGTTGCTGTTGCTGTCGGGAATGCTGGTGTATGCCTACATCTCCTGGCGAGTGGGATTGTCCAGGGATCGGCGGCGGCTGTACTGGCTGTATCGCTTCTCCCTGATGGTGTTGAATCAACTGGGCTTCTATCGAGTGCTGAAGACGCCCCTGGAATTCGCCCGGGAGAACATTGATCCCCAATTCGGCACCCGGTTCGGCCTATTTATGGAAATCTATTTGAAGGCCAAATACGCTCCGCCCAACCTGGAGTTGACCCCGCAAGAGCAGGAGTTTGTGGAAGAATTTCGCCGGGAATTCAAGCAGCGGGTGCTGGGATCCTATTCCCGGTGGGAGCGGATGCGGAATTTTGTCAACTTCGTGCGCACGTTGCGATTTCTTTTTGCCTGATGCTGGATGCTGGATGCTCGATGCTGGATACTGGATGCTGGATACTGGTTGGAGCGAAGCGGAAATCCCGGGCTTTAGATCCCGATGAATGTCGGGACGAAGTTGGGAATACTGGATGCTGGATTCTCGATACTGGATGCTGGATGCTCGATACTGGTCGAGTGCGTCGGGACAGGCCAACATCGAGCATCCAGGTAACTGTTCAGGTACGCAGGCTGTAGCCATTTAGACTGAGAGTGTAAGTTCCATATTTCAGACCCCGAAGGGGT
>CAYQGB010000312.1:2018-4943 GCA_964416895.1 uncultured Calditrichaceae bacterium | reverse complement strand
TGTATATCTACCGCTTCCAGGCCGGCGACTTCGTGCGCACCTACAAGATGGTGCTGCTCAAATAACCGGCCGTTGCCAATCGAGGTGTTTTCAAGCCCCCTTCCCGGTGAAGGGGGCTTTTTTTATCTCTTGAGAAAATATCCAGATAGCGTTTGAATTATCTTACCGGTCGCATTACATTTACCCAGGGAGGATATCGGGAGATAAGGTTATTGGGAGATGGAAGAAATGTTGACCACAACCCGGATGGTACTGTAAGTTCCTGATATCCGAATAACCCAATAGCCGAATTCCCTTTACGTTAAACCCGAAGCCTTCAAATCGAAAAAATCGATGAACCGGTGAAAACCTGGCAGTACGGGGAATCATAGCTGACCTTTTTCCGGAAGGGGGTTGCCATGGAGCGTCACCTAAAACTGCATTTCCTGGGAACCGGGACGATCTTTCCCAATCCTGACCGCTCGTGCAGTGCAACCATTCTGGAAACGCCCAAAGAGCACCTGTTGATCGACATCGGAGCGGGTACCCTGCGCCGGATGGCCGCCGAGGGCATTGATATTCACCGGATCGGATACATTTTCATCACTCATTTTCATCCGGATCATATCGGAGACCTGGTGTCGTTTATCTTTGCGCTGCGGAATACCCGCCGGGAAGCGGGGGAACCTCACGTCCTGCGGGTGTGGGGGCCGGTGGGGTTGCATCGGTTCGTGCAGGGGATGGAACGGGCTTACGGGAAATGGATTCAACACGCCGCCGAAGATGTGAAGTACTACGAATTGAAACGCCGCCTGATTGATTTTCCGGGATTCCGGCTGATCTGGAATCGGGTCATTCACAATCAGGAAAGCCTGGGGTTTCGGTTCGAGATTGAAAACCGGGTGATCGCTTTTTCCGGCGATAGCGGCTATTGCCAGGATCTCATCCGCCTGTGCAAAGATGCCGACGTGGCGGTGCTGGAATGTTCCCACACCGACGAACTGGCGGTGAAGGGGCACCTCTCCCCCAGCCTGGCGGCAAAGGTCGCCGAAAACGCCGGGGTGAAACGGCTCATCCTGACCCACTTCTATCCCGATGCCCTGGAAGGGGATCCCCTCTCTGTGGCCCGCAAATATTTTAGCGGCCCGGTTCAGATTGCCAATGATGGAGACGTGCTGACCATTCCATTGAAGGATACCCGGGAAAGCCCTGGTTCGACCTCTGTATGAAATATCCAACCGCAAAGTGTGGACGCCGTCCGCTGATATTTGCCCATCGGGGAGCCAATAGCTTCGCGCCGGAGAATTCTTTAGCGGCCTTTGAGGCCGCTTTGCAAATGGGGTGCGATGGCATCGAGATGGATCTGCGGTTTACCGCCTCCGGCGATGTGGTGGTGTTCCACGACCGCCGTACCTATCGGATGACCGGGTGCCGGGGGCATGTGCATCAGTTGTCCTTGAAGCAGTTGCGGGAATTTCGGCTACAGGAGAAACGGGAGCATTTCATCCCCACCTTGCAGGAAGCCCTGGAACTGATCCGGGATCGAACATGGATCAATCTGGATGTAAAAAAGGAATCCATGCGCTCCAACGGGTTCGAGGAAAAAATTCTGAGCATTCTCCGGGATTTCCACCTGTGTGATAATATCATCATCTCTTCATTTAACCCTGTGGTCATCAAGCGCTTTCATGCTCTGGCCCCGGAGTTTCGGCTGGGATTCATTTACAAGCGCCGCAGCCATAAAATCGTCGCCAACGGGGTGCCGCTGGATTCTTTGCACGTTTACTACCGGGCCCTTTCCCGACGATACGTGGCCAATTTGCACGCCCGGGGATACCGGGTATATGCCTGGACCGTGGATCGGGAGTCTTCCATGAGGCGGATGCTGGAAAAAGGGGTGGATGGCATTATCACCAACAAGCCGGAAAGTTTTTATCAACTGGTCGGTTTCCCTCCCGGGGCGGAAGGAAGGCCGCTTACCCATTCGGCGCCGTTGAATCTGCAACCGCCTGCAGGCCGAAAATATGATGAACCTCGTGGATGACATCAAAGCGTTCGCCCGGCGTCTGGGCTTTTCGGCTACAGGCATTTGCGATGCGGAACCCCTGGAGGAGGAAGGTCGGCGCCTGGAGGAGTGGGTCGCTCAAAATCTGCATGGCACCATGCACTGGATGGCCCGTACCCGCCGGGAACGCGCCGATCCCCGAAGCTTTTTTCCCCAGGCTCAATCGATCATCGTGGTGGCCCAGAACTACTATCGGGAGGATGAACCCATCCTGCTTCCTCCGGATCGGGGAAATATTTCCCTTTATGCCCGGGGGCGGGATTATCACAAAGTGTTGCGGAAAAAACTCCGGCGGTTGCTGAATTTTATTCAGGAAAAGATTCCCGGAACCACCGGTCGGATCTGCGTGGATTCCTTTCCTATCATGGAAAAGGCCCTGGCGGTGAAAGCCGGTTTGGGCTGGATCGGAAAACACACCAATCTGATTCTCAAGGGGAAAGGCTCCTACTTCTTTTTGGGGGAGATTTTGCTCTCGGCAAAACTCCCTCCCGATCCCCCGTTTGCCTTTGATCATTGTGGTACCTGCGACCGCTGCCAGGTGGCCTGCCCCACCGGTGCTCTGGATCGGGCTTATCAAATCGACGCCCGCCGGTGTATCTCCTATCTGACCATCGAACACCGGGGAGATATCGATCCCCGGTGGCATGCTGGGATGGGAAACTGGGTGTTTGGATGCGACATCTGCCAGGTGGTATGCCCCTGGAATCGGTTCAGCGTTTCCACTGAGGAACCGGATTTCGCCAGCCGCTTTTCCCTCGACGATCTGAGGCTGGAAAAACTTCAGCAGCTTTCGGAAGAAGCGTTTCGACGAATGTTCGAGGGCACTCCCGTACGGCGGGCGGGCTACGAGCGCTTCATGAACAGTGTGCAAATTGCAATGA
>CAYQGB010000312.1:0-1918 GCA_964416895.1 uncultured Calditrichaceae bacterium | reverse complement strand
GGTGACATCACGGTATCGTTTCCGGGCAAGCCCACGGAATCCGTGCAGCCGGTACAGACCGAAGTCGGTACCGTGGAGATGCATACCCTGAGTTACAGCAACGCAGACATCGCCCTGATTCTGGGCTATTCGGAGTATCCGGAAGTGTTTATCCGGGTGCGCCCGGCGGATTCGCTGTTGACCAATGCCCGGAAAGGAGCGGTGAGCAATGTCCGCGGGAAACTGGTGCTGGAAAAGCCGATCCAGTATGGGACGTTTCCCGGTCGGGAAATCCACATTCGTGTGCCGGGCCGGGCGGGTCTGTTGCGGGCCCGCTACTACCTGGTGGGCAATCGCCTGTGTCAGATGATTGTCGCCGGGCCGGATTCCGTGGCTCTGGGGGGTGTGGGCAACCGGTTTCTGGATTCCTTTCGCCTGAAAGAAGGCGCCGGGGATTTTCCCACCGAAAGGCTCCTCAAAGCGCTGGGATATACCTATGAGTTAAACGAAAACCGGCAGTATCGGCTGGTGATCAATTTTGATGACGGGCGCAGTCAGGTAATCATGGTTACTCCCACCATGACCCTGTTTGATTCCCGGAGCGCCTACGATGTGTGGTCGGGCATCATGACCTATCAGGGAACCCTGTCCCCGGAGGTCGCCGATAGCCTGCTGGTGCGAAATGGGGAGGTGGATATCGGTTCGTACCAGAGCTTACCCGTAGAAGAGGGAAAACTGCTGGTGTTTTCCAGCAAGGTCACCGGGGAGCAGACCCGGGAAGGTTTCCGGAACCTGCTGTTAAAAGTTGCCTCGGAAGCCGATGAGATGGAGAAACATCTTACCGGCGAGGATGAGTATTGAGCAGGGCCTGATAGTGGGTCAGTTTCGGACGAAGTGCATCCAGCAGGGGGCGGTTGCCTCGCTTTTCCGCTCCCTGAATAACAATCCGTAGCTTTTCTACCACCATGTTCAGCGTGGCCAGGTAGTCGGCTTCCCCAAGTATTCCCGAAGCCAGCATCTTTTCCAGCGCCTGAATACGAAAGCGATCCATGCCCCAGTAGCGCCGGGATAGCTGATCCTCATGCCCCCCGTATTTGACGATCAACGGCTCTTCCAGATACAGCACCGGATAGCGGCAACAGATGCGCAGCCACAGGTCGTAATCCTCGCACACCGGCAGGGATTCATCAAACAGCCCCACTTCTTCAAACACCGAGCGGTGGATAATCACCGAAGAAGGGGAAATAACGCACAGGGGCAGGCACTTTTGATAAATGTATCCCCCGGATTTGGCGTGCTTCTTTTTGGGATTCACCCGGCGCCCCCGGCGAATCCAGATTTCGTTGGTGTGGCAGAGGGAGTATTTGGAAAAATGGGATGGAGAAGTGGAAATCGGAGGTGTTAATTCAGCGGGGAGGTTATCCGAAGCTACGTGATGCGTGATGCGTGATCCGTGAAGAAAGTTTGGCCGTGTTAACTCTGTTTCCAGTATAAGGGTATGTTCTAAGGCTTCCAATTGCCGCTCTAATTTTCGGGGTAGCCATTCATCGTCGGAATCCAGAAACGCCACCCACTCTCCGGAAGCCTCTCGGATTCCCCGATTCCGGGCCGCGCTGATGCCCCGATTCTCCTGCCTCAAATACCGCACGGAAGGAAACTCCTGTTGAACCACGGCCCCGGTGCCATCGGTGGAGCCGTCGTCCACCACGATGATCTCTTCCGGCGGGCGGGTTTGGTGCAGCACCGACCGCAGCGCCCGAAGTAGCGTTTCTTTCCGATTATATGTGGGAATGATAACCGATACGATTGTGCGCTCTTTAAGGCTTAAAAGTTGCTTTTTAATCACCGCTTAAGTCGCTTTGATTCCGGTTCTTCAAAAGGTCATCAGGAAACGCAGGGTTTGCTTAACGATGGGAATATCTGTGGAAACTAAAGTTTG
>CAYQGB010000311.1:0-4953 GCA_964416895.1 uncultured Calditrichaceae bacterium | reverse complement strand
TTTCTACATTTGAACAGCACTTCAAGGAGGGTGCTTCCGGTGCTGTTCGCCGGATAGACGGTCACGCCAAAGGCTTTTTCCAGCGCCCGGGTGACCGGGATTTGCGGCCAGGTGACTCCTTTCCGACGCATGATTTGCCGGGCTTTGCTTATCCTGTCGCTCTTTAACAAACCGATCAAAACCAGCCGATTTTCCGGTACCTGCTTCCGCACTTGAGCCAGTTCCGACAACTCAATTGAGAAACGCACGCTTTTATCCTTAACGAGTATATCTAACCGTTTCCTGGAACAAGAACATACCCTGTTTCCTCCGGTGTATTTTTTGGTACGTATTTGATAATTTTGCTTTCCCCCTTATATTTTTTCCACCCCACAACAATTGCCAGACATCCGGAAAACGCAAACAGCCGGCGGCATTTCCTCTGCCGACAATAGCCTGCCGGTGGGAAATAAATGAACCTGGTACCATCATCAATTCGAGGAGGGTTATGTCATGATGCACACAATGCGTATTTGCCGGGTACCGGTGTTTTGGGTTTTGGTTACCGGTGTCATTTCAGCCCAGAGTTTTTCTCACCAGTATTTTTCCCCGGCGCTTGAGGAGTTTGTTCTGCTCCCGCTTCAGGAATTCAATTATATGCCGGTACGATTGCAGGGATTGGGGGAAGCTTTTCACGCCCTTGTGCCGGACACTCTGACCGATTTGTTCATCAACCCCGCGAATGCAGGGCATCTGTCCCATACGCTTGCGCTGGCGCATTACCATCCCGTTTCTTCATCTACGGGATTTCGGGGAGGCTCGGGCGGAGCATTCCCGGCGAGTCGCTCCTTTCTGGCGCTGGGCTACTGGTCGCCGGATTTCCTGAATATCGGCCTGCCGGGAGGAGTATTTTTGCGGGGAAGTTCCAGTCAGGATGACAACCAGAACGTCATCGCTTCCACCGATGTTTTTCGGTCATTGTTGCAATTTCGCCGCCGGGAACAGATCACCACCCGCATTGCCGATGAATTTACCGGGCAACTCTGGCTGGGGGTGATTCAACGCCCCACCTTTTCGGTAGGGCTGAGCTATACCTTTCACTATTTCCAGAATGCCGAGGACATGACGCTTTCCACGATGGACAGCCTCATTTCGGAAACGAATATCAACACCCGCCATCAAACCCAGCTGGATCGGGAAAACATTCCCTGGCGCGGTCATCAGGTATCGGTGGGCGCGGCTTTCCGGGGAGGAAAGTGGGACATTCTGCCCTGGTTTCGGTTCACCTACTGGCGAAGTCGCTTCCGTGTTCACAGCGATGCGACTCGCCTGGATACTCAGGTAAATCCTTCTACTCCGGATAGCATCATTTTTCAGGTCTCCCAGACGGATGTAACCGGGGGCCGGGGTCTCCGAAAAATCACCGCCTGGGAACTGGGGCTGGATTTGCATCGCGGCTTTACCCGGATTCACCTGTTCGGGCGGGTGGCGGCGTTCACCGGAGAGGAGTTTAAGGATGCGGCCTCCAGCCGTCGGGAAATTCTGCTCAATTCGGTAAACTCCCTCCATCACAGCACCGAACACCGGGAGATGCGTTTCGACAATACCCTGTGGCTGGTTCACGGTTCCCTGGGGCGAACCGTTCCCCTGGGGCGCAACAGCCGCCTGTATGCCGGCGTTGCTGTGAAGCATCTGGTAACTCCGGTCAGCGGCGCCCTGATATTCGAGGGGCAGGTGCAGGACACCACTGCCTACGATACCAGCGCCGTTCAGACAAGCGGGCAAACCCCGGCGCGTTCCCGATTTCAGGAGACCCATGTGTCCTTTCCTCTGGGGCTGGAAGTGCGGCGAGGGATTGTGGAGGTTCGAGTGGGTGAGGTATGGAACTTCACCCGGGGAAACACCGAAATCCGGCAAATCGACAATATCATTCAGGAGGAAACTTTTCAGCAGGACAGAACCTTTCGCCGCACCAACCGGAGAGAGTTTTTCGGTCTGGGGCTACACTGGAAGCGCTACCGCCTGGAGATCTCCATGCAGTCGGAGTTGTTTCGGTTGGAAACCTGGAACATTGCCTTTTCGCTGTGGCGGTAGGTGCCTGCCGGGAGTGGCTCAAAACAGGCGGTCAATCCGCCCCAACTCGATGGCCCGGGCGGCCATCCGGGCGCACCCTCGAACGGCCTCGATCAGATGGGCAAATCGAGGATCCCGGGTAAAGCCCTGTTTGTAGCGAGAGTAAATCTGCTGGGCAATGACGGCGATTTTGAATATCCCGTAAGCGTAATAGAACACCGGATCGGGCACCTCTCGCCCACTTTTTTGAATGTAAAGCTCCAGCACTTCGGCGCGGGTGGGATTTCCCGGCAGGGTAGTGGGGCTGAGTTGAAGCCGCTGCATCACCGGGGGATCGTCGGGATCGATCCAGTAACCCAGGGTGGTGCCCAGATCCATCAGCGGGTCGCCCACGGTGGCCATTTCCCAATCCAGCACCGCCACCACCTCCGCCCAGTCGTCGGGATGGAGCACCAGATTGTCGTATTTGAAATCGTTGTGGATGAGGGCGGCTCCGCTTTCCGGGGGAATGTGTTGGCTCAGCCAGGCGGCGGCCTTTTCCATATCGGCGATGTCCTCGGTGCGGGCGTTATGATACCGGGCAATCCAGCCTTCGATCTGTCGCCGCACATATCCCTGCGGGCGCCCCAGGCCATCCAGACCCACGGCGACGTAATCCACAGCGTGGAGTTCCGCCAGGGTATCCACCAGCGCTCCGGCGATGCGCCCCATCAACGAAGGCGAGGGATGCATCGCCTCCGGCATGTTGGGACGCAAAATTACCCCCTGCACCCGTTCCATCACGTAAAAGGGCGCTCCGATGACCGAGTCGTCCTCGCAATACAGGAGGGGACGGGGCACTTTGGGGTAGGCCTTCACCAGCCGGGAAAGGATGCGGTACTCCCGCGACATATCATGGGCGGATTTGATGTTGGCCCCGAAGGGGGGTCGCCGCAGCACCAGTTGCTGTTCCCCGATTTCTAACAGGTAGGTCAGGTTGGAGAACCCCCGGGGAAATTGCTCGATGTTTAGTGTGCCCGACAATTCCGGGAGATGTTCCTGCAAATAAGCCTGCAATCGCCCGGCATCGAGTTCCTCACCTTTTCGCACCGGCGCCGGCCGGTCGATCCATTTATCTTCCATAGATATCCTCACAAGATAAAGCGAAGTTGATTGTGCCCGGTTTAACGACTGGCAAAGATCGCAGCGCTGCGTGAAACTCCGCCACGGCGGAGTGATGCGTGATGAATCGGTTACGTTTCACGGTCGGTAGCGAAAAACTGGGGAATTTTACACCGGTGAGAAACACAGGTTTTCATCCTTAACGAGTGTATCATTTCCGGTAGCCGTATTGTTTGAGGATTTCTTTGGCCACCCGGCTTTTGTGCACCTCATCGGCGCCGTCGTAGATGCGGGCGGCACGTTCGTGGCGGAACCATCCCGCCAGGGGGGTATCATCGGTGACGCCCAGGCCGCCGTGCACCTGCACCGCGCAGTCGAGCACCTTTTGCAACACGTTGGCCACGTAGAATTTGATCAGGGATACCTCTACCCGTGCGGCAAAGGCTCCCTCCCTGTCGATCTTCCGGGCGGTGTCCAGCACCATCAATCGGGCGGCGTGAATTTCCGCCCGGCACTCGGCGATCCAGTTCTGGACGGTCTGTTTTGAGGCCAGGGGCTGCCCCGGCGCCAGTTCCCGATTTACCGCCCGCCGACACATCATCTCAAAGGCCCGCTCACAGATGCCGATCCAGCGCATGCAGTGATGAATCCGCCCCGGCCCCAGGCGCTCCTGGGCAATGGCAAACCCGGCGCCCTCTTCCCCCAGCAAATTCTTCCGGGGCACCCGGCAATCTTCCAGACGAATCTCCCCATGGCTGAAATAGCCCTCCCCGGTATGTCCCATCACGGGGATGTTGCGCACCAGATGGAAGCCGGGGGTATCCGTGGGCACGATGATCTGGCTGGCCCGGCGATAGGGATTCTTCGCTTCCGGATCGGTCACCGCCATGACGATGGCAAAAGCCGCCCCGTCCGCGGCGGTGGCAAACCACTTGTGCCCGTTGAGCACATAGTCATCGCCGTCTTTCACCGCGGTGGTGCCCATCAGCACGGGATTGGAACCGGGATACTCCGGTTCGGTCATGGCAAAGCAGCTGCGGATTTCCCCTTCCAGCAGGGGCCGGAGGTACTGTTCCTGCTGCTCTCCGGTGCCATACGCCATGAGGATCTCCATATTCCCGGCATCCGGCGCCTGACAGTTGAACACATAGTGCCCGTAAGGGCTGCGCCCCAACAGCTCGCTGATCCGCCCAAACGCTTCCAGGGTGAGACCGAGGCCACCCCATTCCCGGGGAATCTGGGGCAGCCACAGCCCCATCTGCTTCACCTGCTCCCGCTTTTCCTTCAGCAGCGGCTCCAGTTCCCAAAAGTTTTTCCCCGCCGCCTGCTCTTCTAAGGGATAGATTTCCTCCCGAAGAAAATGGTAAATCTGCTCCAGAATGCTCTCGATGCTGTGAGAAGTGCTCATAAGTTCCTCATCTGGTTTCGCGACCGGACAGTTTATGGGAAATGCCCACTACCGTCACTTCTTGCTGTTTCGGTAACTATTCAGTTACTCATTGAGAAAGTGCTCAAACGGCAATGGTGGAGTATTTTTCTGCGATTTCCCCCTCACCCCCGGCCCCTCTCCCGGCGGGAGAGGGGCGTTCCATTTTGCCGGGGCGGAAAATGAGAGCAAAACAGCAAAAAGCAGGCAATGCTCTGGAAACAACCTGAACAGTTACCTGTTTCGGTTTTAACCGCAGGAAACGTATTGCGTATTGCGTAATGCGTATTTTGATATAGCCGGTTACGCAATACGCAATACGCAATACGCTCGCTTAACTTCCATGTTTACAGTTGCTTATTGTTGAGCGTGCT
>CAYQGB010000310.1:0-4959 GCA_964416895.1 uncultured Calditrichaceae bacterium | reverse complement strand
GCTGTAGCCATTTAGACTGAGAGTGTAAGTTCCATATTTCAGACCCCGAAGGGGTCTAAATGAGATAGCGAAGGGCACCGCCCCGGGGTCATAAAATCTTGAGCTTGAGCGGCTTTCATGACCCTGAAAGGGTCACATAAATCCGGGATAATTCTGGCCGACGACGACCTGAATAGTTACACATCCAGCATCAAGTATCAAGTATCCAGCATCAAGTATCGAGCATCGAGCATCCAGAATCAAGCATCGAGCATCCAGAATCAAGCACCCAGAAACAGGAGTAGAGTATGGAGAACGTGGAAGTGATCGGCGCCGAAGAGGTCGCCCTGTGTAAGGAGAAAGTCGATGCCCTGACCGCCAACATCGGCAAGATTATTCGGGGCAAGGATCTGGAAGTGATGAAAGTGCTCACTGCTCTGGTGGCGGGAGGGCATATTTTGTTAGAAGACCTGCCCGGTCTGGGAAAGACCTCCATGGCCAAAGCGCTGGCCTTTTCCATTGAAGGGCAGCACATCGACGGCAACACCGCCGCCGATTCCCATGTCAGCTTCAAGCGGATTCAGTTCACTCCGGATCTGCTGCCCATGGATTTGATCGGCACCTACATTTTCGACGACCGCAACAAGGATTTCATCTTCAAGCCGGGGCCGCTGTTCAGCAACATCGTGCTGGCGGATGAGATCAATCGCGCCTCGCCGAAGGTGCAGTCGGCGCTGTTGGAGTGTATGGCGGAAAATCAGATCACCGTGGGGGAAAAGACCTACCCTCTGGATGAGTTCTTCTTCGTTATCGCCACCCAGAACCCCATTGAATTTGAGGGCACTTATCCATTGCCCGCCGCCCAGCTGGATCGCTTTTTTATGAAGATCAGCTTCGGGTATGTCTCCCGGGAGAAAGAGATCGAGATTTACAACGACTATTTGCAGATCAACCGGATTCCCCAGACCATCCACCCGGTGATTCGGTATGAGGACATCCTCATGCTCCGCCGGGGAGCGGAGAAGGTGTATATTCATCCGGAGATCATTCAGGCGGTGGCGAATATTGCCCGGGCCACCCGCCACGATGCCGGCATCCGGTTGGGCGTCTCCACCCGGGGCGGGATTATCTTTCTGCGCTGCCTGCGGGCATTTGCCCTGCTGAACGGGCGATCCTATGTGATCGAAGACGATATCAAAGTGCTGGCGCAGGATGTGCTGAATCACCGCATGATCTACAAAACCCCCGAAGCCGAAGCCACGGTATTGCAGAACATCGTCAATCGAGAGTTGAAGCGCCTGGAGGATCTGCGGATTGAGCATGGATAGAATAATAGATTTTAAGAGAGAGATTTTGAGGCATCCGGAGACGCGGAGCGTCTGAACTTTCCTTCCCCCGCAGAGCGGGGGAAGGAGAAAAGCGGGTGAGTCATCCACCCAAATCATATAGAACCTAAAAAGAACATCGTAGATGCCACCTTGTGGTGCGGGTATCTCAACAAAATGAGTGTAACTCTTTGTGAAATCACTGATGTTACTATAACCGGGAATATTCTCTCGGTGTCCCTTGAAGATGGGCGAACCATCTCGGTTCCCATTAGCTGGTATCCCCGGTTGGCGCACGGCAGCCCGAAGGAACGGGCAAATTTTCTCATCGTAGGGGCAGGATACGGTATTCACTGGCCGGATTTAGACGAAGACATCAGCGTAGAAGCTTTGCTGTTAGGAAAAAAATCTACGGAAAGCCAGAGTTCCTTCGCCCGCTGGCTGGAAAGGCGCCGCAAAGGCAAAAGGAATGACGCCGACTTGTAAACCTGAAAGCGAACCCGGAAGGTTCTCCTCCATGACCATTCGATTTTATCGGTTGTTTTTCCTGCTCTTCGGTGTGCTGCTCATTTTCGGCCAGGCGCATGCCGACCAGCAGCGCAACCGGGCCATCATCGACAGCCTGCGCTGGGGCTTCGATTACAAATCCGCCGAGGCCTACCGCCGGGCCAAACAGGCCCAGCATCTGGATAGCACCTATTACGTGGGCTACCTGATCGAGGCCTTCCACTTCTTCGAGCGCGCCGAAGAGCAAAGCGGTCTGCGCAAGGCGGTGGAACCCCTGCAAAAAGCCCTGGCCCGGTTCGAGAAGGAGTTCGGCTACTGCCTGAACAAACGCTACACCCTGGAAGACATCTTCATGGGGGCCTGGCGGGAGATGCTCCGGCAACTGGACTACCTCACCCTTGCCAGCACCCTGATCGACTGCTACTTTTCCCTGGAGATGCCCGACTCCGCCTACAGCGCCCTGATGCGCCTGAAAAACGCCGACCTGGCCATCGACTTCCGCTCCTATCAGGGACTGGCCTGGCTCTATTTCCGCAGCCGCATCTACACCAGCAAGCGATACCCCTTCCTGAAGGATTCCATCGAAGAAAACATCCGCATGGCCTTCCGGTATGCCGATTCTCTGGAGTGGAAGTACCGGCAGGAAGTACCCTATTTTCGGCGGGAAATCCTGCGGGCCTACCCGGAAGGGGGAGGATTCCACGCCTTTTTCAAAGGCTCCTTTATTGATCGACCGCCCACCTATGTGGCCAACATTCGGGGGATCCTGTACGGCTACAATCTGAAAACCCGCACGGCGGTAAGCTTTTTCAAAAAGTTGGATGACGAAGACAGCGTGGCCAAGTTCGTCAATCTGGGCTACTCCTACTACGCCGACATCGACTTTCGCAACGCCGAACACTACTTCGCCAACGTGCCCGACCGGGGCTCCAAAACCCGGGGAGGCCACTGGCAGGGATTTTCCGCGGTGTATGTGTACAAAGGCCACCCTCTGGAAGGGGCCGCGGAATTGCAGCAGAAGCGGGATCAGCACGGCTACACCATCGGCTACGGGTGGGACAACCTGTGCCTGGCCCGGATGTATCTGTATGCCGGCTACGTCGATCAGTGTGCCACAGCCCTGAACAACGCGGAACACTTCACCGAGGTGCACTACAACAGCTCCTTCCGGGAAGATCAGTACCGGTTCATGCTCAAGACCCTGCGGATGATGGAGTTCGACTACCGGCTGAAGGCCAAACGGTTTGAGAATCGCCACCGCTGGTTGAGCTGGGAGTGGTGGAAGGCCTTTCCCAAACTGGCGTTCCTGAAGTTCAAAACCGTGTATCAGTTGGCCAACGAGCTGGCGCTCAATCCCGAGCGGGAGATCGTGTTCTACCACATCTTCCATACCGAGAACATCATCACCTTTGACGAGTTGTGGAACATCCTGCGGCATTACGATCTGGATTACTTCTGGAAGGTGCTGACCCGGAATGAGAACGAAGACCCCCGGCCCAATTTGCACCGCTATTACGAATATTTTCTGGGGAGAATTCTCCAGGAAAAAGGGGAAAACGATCTGGCCTACGACCGCCTGACCGCCATCCTCCGGGACCCGGATTTAAATCAGGAGTACGAGAAGCTGCTGATCGCCCGCATCCACGAAAGCTGCGCCAGAATCGCCGAAGCGGAGGGATGGGAACCTCAGCAGGAGTTTCATCTGAACATGCTCTATTACACCTACCCCCAGTTGATCCCCTTCTCCGATGTGCGGATGCGCTTCCGCCTGCACCTGGCGCCGGAACTGAGGGAATCCCCTTCCCCGGCGGTGCAGCAGGCCCTGGATCAACTGCGCGCCTGCAACATCGACTTTGATCCTCCGGAAAATCGCCGCTACCCGGAGGTGTATCTGGCGTTGGGCCAGGAGGGCACCCTGGAATACCAGGTGATGGTCAATCAGGATGTGTTCACCCGGGGCCGGGTGCGCCTGGATTATCCCGACGCCGGCAAACGGCTGGCGTATCGGTTGTTTAAGGTGCTGAGATGACAGGGGAGACTGTAGATTATCGCGAGTTTGGTTTTGATTCCCCCCTTTATGTTAAGGAAGTTTTCGTATTGCGTAATGCGTATTGCGTATTTCGTAAAGGCTTTCTACGCAATACGCATTACGCAATACGTTAATGCTATCCTACACACTCGATCCACAGTGAATCGGAAATGAATTTCCAACTATCCGGAGTCACCCGACGACGTTCCCGGTATGGGGTGTTGATTCTGATGGTGGTCATCCTGGGGTTGAGTACCCGCCGCCTGCCCCATCTATTTCCGGCTTTGGTGGTGGAATACGGGGGAGATACCCTGTGGGCGCTGAACGTTTTCCTGGTGCTGGGATTCCTGTTTCCCCGTCTGCCTACCCTCCGTGTGGCCGCGCTGGCGCTGGGCATTTCCTTCGCCGTGGAATTCAGCCAGTTCTATCACGCCCCCTGGATTGACGCCGTCCGCGACACCCCCCTCGGCGGCCTGCTACTGGGCTACGACTTCCTGTGGAGTGATCTGGTGTGCTACACCGTGGGAGTGGGGATGGGGGTAATAGGAGAAACTGCGTATTTCGTATTGCGTATTTCGTAGAGGATACCCCGTCATCCAAACATAGAAAGCACACTCCATATGGTGAAGCCTCTCCGGAGTTCTGCTGTTGGAGAATTCGGCAACGGATGATGACATTTCGATGCCGATTGAAATTCTCATCTGCCCTCAACTTCGTAGAAGTTGAATTATTGTAGCGCACCGCTCCCATCCCATATTATTACCCACATCCCTGTAGGGGATGAATTCAGGCGATTGTGCAGCCTCTACGCGGATGGCGGTTTTTTGGGCGGATCATCCGGCTACAATAGTGGAGCCTCTACGAGGCGCTTCCTTATCTTCAGCCCCGGCCGGGTGGGGCTGCATTTATTGTGTTTTCAAAGTCATGCTCCTGTGCTTTTAAGCTTACCCTGAAGGGTTTCCCTCTCACTCGGATGCTGTCGAGACGGGAGAAGCATCTCCAACCTTATGCATTGCCATCCAGGATAACAACCTGTCTTCCAAATTTTGAAAAAGCAGGGGTGAGACAGGCAAGGATGCCTGCCCTACGAATGACAGGCAGGGATGCCTGTCCTACGAA
>CAYQGB010000309.1:0-4961 GCA_964416895.1 uncultured Calditrichaceae bacterium | reverse complement strand
GACGGGTTGAATTCATAAAGAGATTCTTCTCCCGCCGGGCGGGATCAGAATGACACTGGAAACCCGTCACGTTAAGCTTGACAGAACACTCGTTCCCAACCTCCTGTTTGGGAACGAGATAAGAACCGAAACTCTGTTTCGGAGACACCGGCCTGGGGGGTGCAGGAGTGGGGTCGAGACGGCACCCCGAAGAAACTCTTTATGGCTTGAAAGAGCACCAGTTTTAGGGAACCGCTTTCGCTGCCCCCCGATAAATTTTTCGAGTTATGTACCGATCGGGCTACTGAAAATCAACTTTGAAATAGAGATTGGGAGTGATACCTAACATCCGGATATCCCGCACCAGAATGGGGGTGGAGATCAGGTTGTATTTCCGGTACCATACGTTTTTTCGGTTGTACACGTTGAATACCGAGAAGCCCATTTCCACGCGGGTGGAGCGGATCTGATCCCGGTAGGAGACGCCCACATCCAGACGGTGATAGGGAACCAGTCGGGCATCGTTCTTATCGCCGATGTTCACGTTGCGGTGTACGGTTCCATCCAGCAGGGAGATAAAGTACAGATTTTCCGGGGCGGTGTAGGGTCTGCCGGAGGTATAGATCCAGGTGGCGGAAAGATTCCACTTCCCCAGCGTCAGATTTCCGGCCAACTTGATTTCGTGCCGCTGATCCTGATCCGCGGGGAAGGGGTTGTTGTGATTCATCCGGGGAAACTGGTGCTCCACCAGAGAGAGGGTGTAGCCGGCCCATCCGCTTAGCCGCCCGGACTGCTTTTGGGCCAGAAACTCTATCCCCCACACCTGCCCCCGACCGGTTAAGAACAGCCGCTCTCCGGTGAGGGGAAACCGATCATCCACATAGTTGAGGGAAAATTCGGTTAGCTCTCGCAACTTTTTGTAATACCCTTCTACATCGATGCGGTAGCCGCCTTTTTCAAAATCCACTCCCAGAATCAGATGTTCGGCGAATTCCGGGGGGATATGGGCATCGGAGAGGAGCCAGAAATCCCGGGAGCGTTCGGAAATCTCTTCGTTGATGATCCGCTTGACAAACTGATGATAGTGCCCCCAGGCGCCCCGAATTTGCCAGTGCCGGGCGGGTTTCACCGAAAAAGAGAGGCGCGGTTCCGGATATATCCGGCCCAACGGTTGATAATACGCGCCGCGAATCCCGCCGATCAATTGCACTCCCCGCATGGGCGTCCAGGTGTGTTGCACATATCCATCCACCTGAAACGCTTCCCGCCGTTGATCGATCAACAACCGGGAGGCCTCGTCTTTCAGATAATACCGGAGAACCGCATCGGTTAAGGCCAGCCCCATTTGCAGGGTGTTCCCCGGAGAAAGATGCCATTCCGTATCCAGATACGCGCCGCTGTTTTTGATGCGATTCTCATTTCCGGAAGCGAAGGCAAAGGGAGGGTTTCCGGGGTCTTGCTGGGTGAAGCGATCGTTCAGGCGGGTGAAATAGGTGGAATAGGCCAGGAGCAGGCGGGAATAAAACCGGTTGTTCCATACCCGGGACCACTTTCCGCTAAAGCCCACATTGCCCCAGGCGCTGGTGCGGTTCAGTTTCAGCCAGGAAGGATCGGTGGCCCCGATTCCCAGGAAGGTAAAATCCTCGTCAATATTCACATCATCCCGGCCATTGTAAAAACTGAGAGCTACCCGATCCCTCTGCCCCGGATTCAGGGTTAACCGGATGTTCAGATCGTGAAAATATATCCCCGGAGTGTGCAGGCGGATCAGTTGTTCATCGCCGGGAGCGCTGCCGGAAGCCTCCTCTTCCTGACGCAGGAAATGATCCACCACATTTCGGTACAGGGGCGTTTCCACCATGTCGTTGATGGAGCGGCGGAAGAACATGCTCAGGGAACCGCGCTGTTTGAAGGGGAGGGAAAGATAGGCCCGGGACCCCAGGAAATTTGCCCCGGTTCCGAACTGAACTTCTTCGGTGCTGCCGGCCTTTCCGGTGAGTTCCACGACTCCGGAAGTGCGCCCGCCATACCGGGCCGGAAATCCCCCCTTATACACCCGAATGCTTTTGATGGCACTGGCGTTGAAGGCGCTGAGAAAGCCGAAGAAGTGGTTCACATGATAGATGGTCATCCCGTCCAGCAAAATCAGGTTCTGGGAGGGGGTGCCCCCGCGGATGTACAGCCCGGCGGAGCCATCGTTGATGGTGCTGACGCCCGGAAGCAACTGCAACCCCCGAAATACATCCTCTTCCCCGATGATGGGCAGCACCGATAGTTGATGGGGAGAAAACCGCACTTCCGCCGGTTCGGCGGTCAATTTCAGCATCTTCCAGTTCTCTTCCGTTACCGTAACGCTTTCCCCGCGCACGATGTCGGGAACCAACTCCACCCGCAGAGAGGGAAGAGAATCGTTCACCGTTATGGGGAGCTTCCAGGATTGGTATCCCAGGTAATCCACCCGAAGCATATACGGGCCTTCGGGAACGCCCACCAGTACGAAATATCCATCGGTGTTAGACGAGCTGCCAAAACGGGTGTCCTCCAGATAGGCATTGGCGTAGGGCAGCGGCTCCTTGCTATAGGCATCATAAACGTACCCGCGCACATCCCGGGTGGGGAGCTTCTGGGTTCCGATCAACACAATCTGGCGATTGATGACTCGATAGCGGATGCCGGTATCTTTCAGCAGAAAATCCAGGGCCTGACGGAGGGTATATTGAGTGCATTCGCAGCTTACCCGGATGCTATCCACCAGGGCGTCGTTATAGACAAAATTCACCCCGCTCTGGCGAGAAACTTCTTCCAGAGCCTGGCGAAGGGAAACATTGTGAAGTTTTAGATTGATGGGGATGCGGTCAATGTGGATTTCTTTCGCGGGAAGGGCAACAGCAAACAGCACCCAGAACAGCAGCACACCTCTGGGCCACCAACTGCGGCAGGGAGGGATCATAGGGATCCTTTTCTTATTGCTTTATTACGATCCGCCGATCTCCCTTAATATATTCAAGATTCAGGGTTAAACAAATGGAAGAAATTACTTCTTCCACGGATTGATCTTCAAAGGTTCCGGTGACGGTGTACTGCTCAGGATGGGATACCTGCACGTCGATGGGGATGCCGTAGCGGTTTTCCAGTTCGGCGGCGATTTCCCGGAGGGTCGCCCGATAGAAAGCCAGCCGGCCCTCTCGCCATCCCAGGGCCATATTTACATCCACCTGTTCCGGCGGTTGGGGCGGCAGGCCTCTGGCACAGCGGCTCATCCGCCCGGCGGTAACGGTGACTTCTGCCGGGGAGGCGTTTTCCGGCGCCGATACCAGCACCACGGTACCTTCTTCTACCACCACCCGGGTGAGGTCCTCCCGATTCCACACATCAAACCGGGTACCCCGCACTTCCACCCGGGAGTAGCCGGTTTCCACCACAAAAGGATGCTCCGGATCGGCCATTACATCGAAGTAGGCTTCGCCTTCCAGGAACACCCGCCGGGAGGAGGCTTCGGCAAAGTTCCGGGGGTAGCGCAGGCGGCTGTGATGATTCAACTGCACCTGCGTGCCATCGGGAAGCAGAAGGACCTCTTTGTGGTCCCCGATGGTATGCACTTCTAAAAACTCCGGGGGAGCCGCAGTCTGTTTCAGGAAATACAGGATTCCCGCAACCAGCAGGATGGCTGCCACCAGACCGTAGGCCCGGCGCCCGCCTTGAAACATCTCTCGCCAGGACCACCGGGAAGGGGAGGCGGATTCCTCCACCCCGGGGAAGCGATGCAGATGTAATTCTCCCGGAGCAACAAATCCCAGTTTCTCGGCCAGTTTTTGCCACTCCGCAGCGATGTCCGGGGGAGTGGGAGGGGAAGGCAGTTCCGCCTTGTCCAAAATTTGGATCAATTCTTCATAAATCTGTTGATTCTCCGGAGAGCTGTTTATCCAGCGTTGCAGTTGTTCTTCTTGCCGGGAGGTTATCCTTCCGGCAAATTTTTCCGCAATCAGATGGTACAGGCTGGAATTGGTTTTCATCTTTCTACCTGCTGTAGTTATTGAGTAATTGGATACGCTAAATGCGTATCGATAATGCGTATTGCGTATTTGAAGATATGATGACCCGGTTCAGATAGCACGCCCTACGCAAAACTACCGGGGTCATAAACGTTTGAAGTTATATACAGTCGCTTTGGGTCAAACCCTACCCTCTGCCAATATTCTTCTTAAATGATGCTCCTTATCGAAACGGGGCCAGGCGTTCCCGCAGGTATGCCAGGGCCTGGCTCATCCGCTTTTCCACCGTTTTGATGGAAATGTTCAGGGCTTCGGCGATTTCGGCGTAGGTAAAATCCTGAAATCGGTGGAGGATGAACACCAGTCGCTGCTTTTCCGGCAAATCGTTGATGGCTTCCTGTATCCTGTCTTTGACCTCAAATCGGTCGTCCTCGGGAAGGGTATGGGCCGGCTTGTGAAGCTGGTCGGCGCGATAAGCGTTGATCACCGACTCTTTCTGGAGGTGGTTGATCAGCAGATTATTGGCAATTCGATACAGATAGGCTTTGATAGAGCGGTCGGGATCCAGGGTCTCATGGCGATGCCATACCCGCACAAACAGTTCCTGGATCAGGTCTTTGGTCAATTCGTCGGCCCGGGTGCGATACCAGATGAAGTTGTACAACTTCTGGTAATATCGAAAGTACAGCTCCCGAAAGGCCTCATAATCCCCTTCCCGAATGGCTTCCACCAGTTGCCGATCATTTCGGGGAGAATGTTCCTGTTCGGCTGAACTGCTCATCGGTTGCCTTTGTAATCTTCAGTCGCTGTTTAGACGGAGGTAATTAAGCAAAGCAGAGGAAAAAATCAATAGGGAAGTCGGGCGAGAGAGCAATTATCCGGCTCACGGTTAAGAAATAAAGTCGCAAAAAGGGATTCATTTGTGTAAGACCATAGGTAACTATCTCGACAATGTCAAATTAAACCGCCCTCACCCATCCCCACCCCAAC
>CAYQGB010000308.1:2082-4988 GCA_964416895.1 uncultured Calditrichaceae bacterium | reverse complement strand
CCTCCCCACTTTTAAACTTTCCCCCGTCTCTCTCTTCCCTTATATTATGCCCGCCAAATCGTAAGCGGGAGATTACGGCACTATGAAGATCATCATCGTTGGCGCCGGAGAAGTAGGGTTTCATCTGGCCAGGCGCCTTTCTCACGAACACGACATTACCTTGATTGATTCCGATCCTAAAAAAATCAAACGGGCCGGTGAACAGTTAGATGCTTTTGTGCTGGAAGGGCACGGAAGCAGCTATCGGGTGTTAAAGCAGGCCGATGTGCATCATGCAGATGTTCTGGCGGCTTTAACCAACAACGATGAAGTGAACATCCTCGCCTGCCAGATGGCCAAAGAGGCCGGAGTGGCCTCTACCATTTGCCGAATTCGCCGGTATGAATATACTCAACCGGATTTTCTCCTCTCCCGGGAACGTTTGGGGGTTGACCTGCTCATCCATCCGGAGAAAGAAACCGCCGAGGCCATTATCCGATTGATCCGTCGCTCCATTGCCACCGACATCGTGGAATTTGAAAGCGGCAAAATTCAACTGCTGGGCATCCGCCTGGAGAACAATGCCCCCATCCTGCGCATCCCCCTGAAGGATCTGGGGCAAAATTTTGCCGATCTGCCCATGCGGATCGTGGCCATCAACCGCAAGGAGCAAACCCTGATCCCCCGGGGAGAGGATGTGCTGGTTCCCGGCGATCAGGTGTTCGTGATCTGCGATCCGACGTGCATGCCGGAGATTATCCGGCAAAGCGGAAAAACCGACAGCCGGATTCACGACGTGATGATTCTGGGCGGGGGATTGATCGGCCAGTTTGTCGCCCGGGAGCTGAGCAAAAACCTGAACGTCAAGGTGATCGAGAGTAACGAAGAACGCTCTCAGGAAATTGCCGACATCCTTCCCGATTCGCTGATCATCCACGGCGACGGCACCGACATCGACCTGCTGGCGGTGGAAGGGCTGATGGACATGGACGCATTTATCGCCGTCACCGGCAGCGATGAAACCAACATCATTGCCACTCTGGTGGCGCGGCACCTGAAAGTACCCCGTACCATCGCCCTGGTAAACAAGGTGGAATATATGCCCATCACCCCCACTATCGGGATGGATGCCGTGGTCAGCAAACAACTACTAACCGTGAATGCCGTACTCCGGTTCGTGCACTCCCAGCAGGTGGCCTCTATGGCGACCCTGCCGGGCGTGGACGCTCATGTCATCGAGTTTATCGCCTCTCCACGATCCAAAATCGTGCGCAAGGCATTGAAGGATATTCATTTTCCCCGACATGCCATCGTGGGAACGGTCATGCACAACGGCCATGTGATCATTCCCCGGGGAGATACCCGAATCGAACCGGGAGATCGGGTGGTGGTGTTTACCCTGCCCCGGGCATTGGGGGAAGTGGAAAAACTGTTTAAGTAACTCCTTCCCATCATATCATAACAACCGATCCAGTGAAGCGGCGGTATGCATTTTTCCAGTGTGGTTCATATCCTGGGCTTTTTGCTGATGTTCCTGGCCGCGGCCATGATCCTGCCCATCCCCTTTTCCCTGTATTACGGCGAAACCGATTATGTGGCGCTGAGCGTCAGCAGCGTGGTGACCTTTTTTCTGGGATTTGCCGGATTTCGATTGGGAAAATTCCGACATGACCTCCGGCCCAAAGAGGGCTTTGCCGTGGTCGCTTTCGGGTGGATCGCCTTCTCCCTGTGCGGCAGCCTGCCCTTTATGCTTTCCGGGGCCATCCCCTCCTTCACGGATGCGTTTTTTGAAACCATGTCCGGCTTCACCACCACCGGAGCCACCACCCTTACCGACATCGAAAGCATCTCCCACGGGATCCTGTTCTGGCGTAGCCTGACCCACTGGATCGGCGGTATGGGGATCATCGTGCTGTCTCTGGCGATCCTGCCTTTTCTGGGAGTGGGGGGAATGCAGCTCTTCAAGGCGGAGGTGCCCGGGCCGGTGGCGGACAAACTAACTCCCCGCATTACCCAAACGGCCAAAATTCTCTGGGGCGTGTATATGCTGTTTACTGTGGTGGAGGCGGGATTGCTGATGCTGGGGGGAATGAATCTGTTCGAGGCGTTGTGCCACACCTTCGGCACCCTGGCGACCGGAGGCTACTCCACCCGTAACGCCAGCATCGGTGCTTATCAGAGCGCATACATCGACTATGTGGTAATTCTATTCATGATCCTGGCGGGAACCAATTTTTCCCTGCATTACCGGTTCCTCAAAGGAGAATGGTCGGTGTACTGGCGCAATCCGGAGTTTCGCTTCTTTGTGGGGATCATTGTCGGGGCAACGGCGCTCATCGGGGCGCACACCTTCTTTCGTTCCGAAGTATCCTTTCTTCGGTCAATGCGGGACACCCTGTTTCAGGTGACCTCGATCCTGACCACCACCGGTTACGGCACGGCGGATTACGAGCAGTGGGGGTTTGCGCCCCAGGTGACGCTGCTGTTTCTGATGTTCATCGGCGGTTGCGCCGGTTCCACCGGTGGAGGCATGAAGGTGGTGCGGCTGATCGTGCTGGTCAAATTTCTGTTCAGCGAAATTGTGCGGTTGTTGCATCCCCATGCGGTGGTACCGGTGCGGCTGGGGCGCACCACGGTCAGCCGGGATGTATTGATGAATATCCTGGGCTTTTTCGTGCTGTTCATGTTCATCTTCGTGGTGGGGGTTATCATTATGACCTTGCTGGGAATGGATCTGGAATCCGCTTTTGGGGCGGTGGCGGCCACGCTGGGCAATATCGGCCCGGGATTGGGCAGCGTGGGCCCTACGGACAACTACGCTCACGTGCCCTGGATTGGAAAATGGGTGCTTTCTCTGCTGATGTTGATGGGACGGTTGGAGCTATTCACGGTGATTATTTTGTTTTCACCGTCGTTTTATCAAAAAT
>CAYQGB010000308.1:0-1982 GCA_964416895.1 uncultured Calditrichaceae bacterium | reverse complement strand
TAGGGAAAAACAAGATTATTGGGTATAAAGAACCATTGTTCGTTTCAGGGAATCCCCTGTTTCCCACTCATTGGATGAATTTAACCGATGGAGATTTGGCCATGTCTGCCCAGGACAAACCCTCTACCGAGGATTTTTCCAGCGCACTAACTCCGCAGCAGATAAATGTTTTCCGGGCAATCTACATCACCATAGCAGCCGGAGTGTTGATCTTTGGCGCCGTTGTGGTGATGATTGCCCGGGTAAAAGCCCCGGACGCCGCCCCTCCCACGGAAAGCGCCCACCAGTTGATCGAACTGCTCAGTATTGTGCACGTGGCGCTGGCGCTGATTTTGTATCCCACAGCCATTACCCTGTACAACCGGGCCTACGATCCCCGGCAGCTACAACAGCAATTGAACGAAGCAGGTTCCGTTCCCGAGGCTCGCGCCCAAACCTGCTTGCAGATCATGCGCACCGCCCATATATTGCGGCTGGCGCCTGTGGAAGGGGTAGCCATGTTTGGTCTGGTGGTGTGTCTGTTGGGCGTGCAATCCGATGTGCTGGCCGCCTTTCCCCGCTACTGGTTAAACCTGTTTTCCAGCGTGATTTTGCTCGCCATGGTGGCGGCTAACCTCCCCGGAAAGGAATCGCTGCTGTCGGAATTTCGGAGAAAAATTCTGACCGTATTTTAGCTTGCACTGCAGTTTATACCAGAATGTGCCAGGGAATGGCAAAAATCTGCTCATCCAGTTGAACAATCTCTTCTCCGGTATAAACCACCACACCTGCTGCGGTTAAATCCGGATACTCACTCAGGAACAGACGCAGGTTCCCCAGGTCTCTGTAGCGCACCTGTGAATCGCTTTTCACTTCTATCGCCAGCAAACAAGTTCCTTTCTCAATAACAAAATCGACTTCCTGCCCGGTAGTGGTTCGCCAGAAAAAGATCCTGGCCGAGGGAACCTGCAACGAGCACCAAACCCGCAGATGTTGGAAAATCAGTGTCTCCATCAGCCCTCCCCATTCCCGGGCGCCCTGTACTGCCTCCGGTTCATACAATCCGGCCAGGAAACAGGCCAGACCGCAATCAAACCAGTACAGTTTGGGCGATTTCATCAATCGCTTCGTGCGGTTGATGGTGAAGGCCGGAACCCGATAGAGAATATTCATCACTTCCAGGAGATTCAAATAACGATGCAGGGTTGGCTGCGGCAAGGCGATGTCGCGGGCGATCTCCGATTGGTTCAGCAATTGGCCGCTGCGCAGGGCCACTGCCACCATCGCGCGGCGAAAATCCGGCAAAGAGTCAATCCGGGAAAATGTGCGAAGGTCTCTTTCCAGAAAGGTTGTCACATAACCTTCCCACCAGCGCACGATTTCGGAAATTCCCGGAATGTTAAGCAAAGGAGGCAAAAAGCCACGAATCAAAAGTTCGGGAAGCGGATCAAGTTCAAGTTCCCCTTCCGGAGCCTGAGGAATTTTTCCTGCAAAAAGCGCATCCAGAACACCGGAAGGTGGCAAAAAGTGTGCTTCTCGCAGAGCCATGGCATCTAAAGAAAAAAAGACCGCTCGTCCGGCAAGCGTCTCACTGATTTGTTTCATCATCAGCAAATTGGTGGAACCGGAAAGAACGATACGCACCTGCCGCTGGGTGGCATCCACCCGTCGCTTGATTTCCGGGAGTAGTTGAGGCGCTTTGGGCACTTCATCAATAATGAAACGTGTCTTACCGGTTAACAAAGCGGAGGGATTTTTTTGCGCTTCCGCCAGCACATCCATATCATCCAGCGAAACAAAAGAGAAGTCCTGTGTGGGTTCCCCATATTGAAGCAGGGTGCTTTTCCCTACCTGTCGGGCCCCGGTGATCACCACCACCGGATGTACTTCCAGGGCACCGGCCAGATGGGGAGTAATCCACCGGGGGATATATTTCCATTCAGGTGATGAATGAAATCTATTCATGGCGTGAATAATTTACAAAGATCGGAAGGCATTTCCAA
>CAYQGB010000307.1:0-5005 GCA_964416895.1 uncultured Calditrichaceae bacterium | reverse complement strand
CAATACGCAATACGCAATACGTAATCAAACAGAAGGTTCCTTTCCATGCGACTTCCCAAACTGGCCATAGATAACCATCAATTCACCATCGTGATGATGGCACTGCTGGTGTTCTTCGGGATCTCGGCGTTTTTCACCATGCCCCGCTCGGAAGATCCCCAGTTCAAACTTCCCATTACCCTGATCACGGCGGTGTACCCGGGAGCCAATCCCCTGGATCTGGAAAAAATGGTGGCCGATCCCATTGAGGAAGCGGTCAACGAGATTGAGGATATCAAGAAGTATGAGACGGTGATCCGGGATGGGCTGGTGTTCATGCGGATCGAATTTTACGGGGGAGTCGATCCGGATGAGAAAGAAGATGAAGTGCGCGAGAAAGTGAACGGTGTGCGGGATGAATTGCCGGAGGAGTTATACAGTCTGGAAGTAGAACAGGCCACGCCCCAGGAGGTGAACATCTTTCAGATCGCTCTGGTTTCGGACTCGGCGAGTTATCGGGAACTGGAGCAAGAGGCAGAACAACTGAAGAAGATTCTGGAGCGGGTGCCGGGAATCCGGCGGGTGCACACCCTGGCCTATCCCGAACAGCAGGTGCGGGTGTCCCTGGACATGGAAAAAGCCGCCCGGCTGGGCATTCCGCTTTCCCGGGTGATTCAGGCCGTTCGCAGCGAAAACGCCAGCATTCCCGGGGGGAGCATGGACCTGGGGGGAAAGCGGTTTATCGTTGAAACCAGCGGGGGGTACGACTCTCTGGAAGAGATCGGCAACACGGTTGTCCACGCGGCCGGCGGGCGAGTGGTTTTTCTCCGTGATATTGCCTCCATAACCTATCATCATCGCGATGAGACCTACCTCGCCCGCCTGAATGGCCGCCCGGCGGTATTCGTTACCGCCGAGCAAAAAGCCGGTTCCAACATCTTTCGGATTATGAAAGCGGTTCGCCGGCGGCTGGAAGCCTTTCGCCGACAGTTGCCCGCCCACATCCAGGCGGTTATGGTGTTCGATCAATCCCGGAGCGTGGCCCATCGCCTGGACGGCTTTTTCTCCAATCTGCTCCAGGGGATTTTTCTGGTGGGGTTGGTGGTGCTGTTCGCCATGGGACTGCGGGCGTCTGCCATCGTGATTCTGGCCATCCCCATGTCCATCCTGATTGCGCTGGGTTTTGTGGATCTCTCCGGCTATGCCATCCAGCAGATGACCATTGTGGGGCTGGTGATCGCCCTGGGGCTGCTGGTGGATAATGCCATCGTGGTCACGGAAAATGTGAGCCGTTTTCTGCGGATGGGCTACCCGGCGCGGGAGGCTGCGGTTCGGGGTACGGCGCAGATCGGCTGGCCGGTGGTCAGCGCCACCCTCACCACGGTGCTGGCCTTCCTGCCCATCGCGGCCATGCAGAGCACCACCGGCAGTTTCATCCGCAGCATGCCCCTGACGGTTACATATGCCCTGCTGGCCTCCCTGCTGATCTCCCTGAGCCTGACCCCGTATCTCTCCAGCAAATTCCTGCGGATTCACCCGGAAAAAGACGGGCGCCTGTTTCAGCGACTGATCCGCCGCCTGATTGAAGGACCCTATCGAAAAACACTGGGATGGGCGCTGACGCATCCGGTTCGGGTGGTGATGATCACCGTGGGGGTATTTTTAGGAAGCCTGGCTCTGTTTCCCCTGGTGGGGGTAAGCCTGTTCCCCAAAGCGGAAAAGCCTCAGTTTTTGATCAACATCGACCTGCCCGACGGCACCAGCCTGTGGAAAACCGATGCCGTGGCCCGGCAGGTGGAAGCGGTGGTTGCCCGACTGCCGGAAGTGCAACACTATGCCACCAATGTCGGCCACGGCAATCCCCAGGTCTATTACAACACCTTTCCGGCGCGGGAAAAGAGCAATCATGCCCAGCTGTTTGTGCAGTTGAAGCCCCGGTATGCCCGGAAAACCGGGGCGCTGGTGGAAGCGCTACGGGATACCCTCTCCCACATTCCCGGGGCGAAAATTCAGGTGAAGGAGTTTGAGCAGGGGCCGCCGGTGGATGCGCCCATCTCCATCAAGATCATCGGCGATGATCTGGGCATGCTCTCCCGGTTGGCGAGAGACGTGGAGGAGGTCATCGCTTCCACCGAAGGCGCCATCGACGTGAACAATCCTCTGAGCACGGCGCATACCAATCTGCATGTGAACATCAACCGCACCAAAGCGAGCCTGTTCGGGGTGCCCACGGCGACGGTTGACCAGACCGTGCGGGCGGCCATCGCCGGGTTGCCCATCTCCCGCTTTCGGGACGCCGGGGGAGAGGAGTACGACATCGTGGTGCGGTTGCCCTTCCGGGAACGCCCCACCGTCCGGGATTTCGACCGGGTGTATGTGGCCTCGGTTACCGGGCAGTTGCTTCCCCTGAATCAGGTGGCCCGGCTGGAGTTCAAAGCCGGCCCCACCCGCATTGATCACTTCAATCTGGAGCGCACTGCCAAAGTCACCGCCAATGTGGCCGCCGGGTATTCGGTGGATCGGGTCACCCGGAAGATCATCGACAGGCTGGAACGGTATCCCTGGCCGGAAGGGTACCGCTACTACGTGGCCGGGGAACTGGAATCTCGGCAGGAAGCATTCGGCGGGTTGACCACCGCCATCGTCATCGCCATGATTGCCATTTTAGGGGTGCTGGTGCTGCAATTTCGCTCCTACATCCAGCCGGTGATCGTGTTTGCCGCCATCCCCGTGGCGGTGGTGGGATCCATCCTGGCCCTGCTGATCACCGGATACACCTTCTCCTTTACCGCTTTCGTGGGGCTGACCAGCCTGGTGGGCATTGTGATCAACAATGCCATCATCCTGGTGGATTACACCAATCAGTTGCGGCGGGAGGGAAAGGATGTGTTCTCGGCCCTGCGGGAGGCCGGGGAGACCCGCCTGACCCCCATCCTGTTGACCACCGCCACCACCGTGGGCGGCCTGCTCCCGTTAACCCTGCGAGGCGGCACCATGTGGGCGCCCATGGGCTGGACCATCATCGGCGGGTTAATCGTCTCCACCGCCCTGACCCTCATCGTTGTGCCGGTGCTGTATCGCCTGCTGGTCGGCAGGGATTAGTGCTTGGTGGATTGGTGCGTGATAAGCGCGACCGCGTCCCACGATGTATGTCGGGATATAGCGGTTGGGGCAGGTTGGGTGCGCCGCCGAACGGTTACCGGCGTCTCAAGAGGAAAATTTCCCTTGATTTCTTTTCTTCAATGATGCAATTTGAAAAATACAGGAACGATAGTTCCAATATTTTTCAATTTCAGGGGAAGAGTTATGCCGGTAAACTTACTTCGATACAACCGCCATTGGGAGCAGGGGTTTCGATATCCCTATCCGAAGCATCGGGCGCTTTTCCGGCAGTTGGTGAGTGAAGTGGAAACCCCGCAGATCATCGAACTTTCCGGCCTTCGGCGAACCGGTAAAACCACCCTGTTGTTCCAGTTGATCAATTATTTGTTGGAACAGCGGCACAATCCTTTTGCCCTGTGGTATTTTACCTTTGATGAAGAAAAACTTCCTCTGGAAGAATTGATTTACATATTTTCCCAACAGACGGGCGTGGATTTTAAGAAAGACAAAATCTTTATCTTTCTGGATGAAATTCAGAAGTTGCCTAACTTTCAAAACCAGCTAAAAGTGTGGTATGATCTGTATCCCAATCTGAAGTTTTTCATTTCCGGCTCCACTTCTTTGTTCATCAAAAAAAAGACCCAGGAAAGCCTTGCCGGGCGAGTGAAAAGTCTGTTCCTTACCCCGCTTAACTTTACGGAGTATTTGACTTTTCGAGAGAAGGAACCCATTTTAGAGCGTCCTCAGGCGTTTGAGAGGGAGATCGAACAGGAATTTGAAATGTTTTTGTCTACCCAGTTTATTGAAAGTATGGCCTTTCCCGATCCGTATTCCAGACGGGAGTACTTCGTCAGCATCATCAAAAAGATCATTTTTGAAGATATTCCTTCCCTGTTCATGGTGGGCAATCCGGAAATTCTGTGGCAAATTGTTCGCATTGTGGCTCAGCAGCCGGGGATGATTATGGATTACCGGTCTCTGGCAAGCGAACTGGAAATGTCCGCCAAAACCCTTAGCCGGTATCTGTATTTTCTGGAGGAAGCGTTTCTGGTGAAAAAGCTGTACAACTTTTCCCGAAACCGGATCACTTCGGAGCGCAAACTGAAGCGGTACTACCTGGCTTCACCCTCGTTTAGCCGGGCGTTAACCGATTTTGTGGATACAGGGCGATTGGTAGAGAATGCGGTGGTCTCGGTGAAGGGGTATCAATTTTTCTGGCGGGATCCCCACCACCATGAAGTGGATTTCGTTGCTGTTGAACCGGATGAAAGCATTGTGCCCATCGAGGTGAAATACCGCAGAAAAATCCAGGAAAAGGATGTTAAGAATCTGCTGCGATTCGCCAGGAAATTCGGTTGTTCCCGGGCGATTGTCCTCCGAAAAGGGGTTACGCAGAACTCTCTCCGGTTCAGTACCCCGGAAGTGGAAATCGTGGAAAAACCGGTGTATGGTTTGAATGGTTTATGAACCGCAAAGCCGCGAAGTATCTATACTGTTTAAGAAAAAGATTTTGGCGTTCCAGTAGGCGCAGGCTTTAGACTGCGCAATCCCGCCGGGCGGGATGCGGTTACCCAAAAACATTTTCTTGAAATCGAGAGCATTCGGTAATTCTTTCCATAGATGTCATGCTCGCGAACGCGGGCATCCATACGCCTCCCAAACGTTATGGATTCCCCCCGCCGCGGTGGGGGGAATGACACCGGAGAAAGATCAACCTTTTCTACCCAATGGAGAGCGATTGGGTAGCAACAAAAAATTACCGAAGCTCTCGAAATCTATAAAAAACTATGAGCAGAACTGTGAAACGTGAAGTGTAAAACGTGACCATATCTTTTCACGCATCACGTTTCACGGGGCAAAGCCAACATTACCAAAGAGGTTCCGTTTTCCTCAAAACATGACTAAATATCCGCCGTAATCACGT
>CAYQGB010000306.1:0-5049 GCA_964416895.1 uncultured Calditrichaceae bacterium | reverse complement strand
GTTCTTTTGAATATAGTACCTCCCCACGGAACACGGATTACGCAATTCAAAGGGAGATTTACTCCTGCCGGGTGGAAATGACCAGTTTGGCCACTCCGTTTTGCCGGGCGATGTCCATTACCTGTACCACCAGGCCGTGGGGTACCTGTTTATCGGCGCTGATAATCAGGCTGCGGTCGGTGCTCTGTTCCATGGCCGCGGCCAGCGCCTTCGGCAACTGCGCCAGGGTCACTTCCTCTCCCCGGAAAAATAGCCGGGAATCTTCCGAGATCATCAACACCGCTTTCTCGATTCGCTCCAGTTGGGCGGTTTGCGCTTTGGGCAATTCCAGCTTGATGCCCGGCTGCTCCAGAAACGTGGAAGAGACCACAAAAAAGATAATCAGAATAAACAGCACATCCACCAGAGGGGTGATGTTCAACATCACCTTTTTGGGTTTAAAGTCCAGTAGTTTCATTCGGATCGGAGATTGAGTTGGATGGATTCTTCTGCGCCGGCGGCTCGCAGGCGCACGATTTTGTTCAGCAGAAGCATGGTGTATTTCTCGATGTCCAGGATGAGGTTCTGGGAACGGGCGCTGAAATAGTTATATGCGATCAAGGAGGGGATACCGATGATCAGGCCGGTGGCGGTGGTAATCAGGGCTTCGGAAATTCCCCCCGAAAGGGCTTTGGCCTGCCCCACCCCCATCTCCTGAATGATCTCGAACACCTGGATCATCCCTAACACCGTACCCAGCAACCCCAACAGCGGGGCAATCCCGGCGATGGTCTCCAGAGCGGTCAACCCCCGGCTCAGCACCCGCACCTGCTGACGTCCTTCATCTTCCACCGTAACCCGTAGCTCTTCCAGGGGCAGGTCCCGATTTTCGATACAACAGATCACCAGCTCGGAAAACGGCCCGGCAAACTTTTGACACACCGAATGCACCAGAGAAAAATCTTCCTCCTTTTTGACCTGATCCAGCACGGCTACAATCTCCGGCACCAGAATGCGCTTCCGTCGCAAATTGATCAATCGCTCCACGATCACCGCTACCGCGACAACGGAACACAGTAGCAGGGGGTACATCATTACCCCGCCTTTTTCAAATAACTCCAGCATACGCCTCCACAACATGGTTAAAGGTTCAAACGATCCGTTATCGTTGCCGCTGCTTGAGCAGCTCCCGCACGTTGGGATAAATCATCACGAATTGCAATTCCAGATACTCGTCGGGAAAATCCGGGGGCAGGGCCTTAAAGGGGAATACCCCTTCCAGGGCGTTGATGCTGCTTTCCTGCAAGGAGGGGTGCCCCACGTGTTTCAGCACTTCATATTTCATCAGCTCCCCCTCCCGGCTGACCCGGATTTTGACATAGGTGTATCCGTCAATGAGGCCCAGTTGCCAGGCAGTGGGTACATACCAGTAATGCCGCAGCTTGCGTTCAAAGGCCAGCCACCAGGGCGCCCACTCCCAGGCGTAGGTGCTCATGCGTACTTCTCCGATCATGTCGGCGTCGAATTCCTCCTGAGAGAGGGGAGCGGCATTCTCTCCCTCCTGCGACCGCTCCGGTCCGGCCTGACCGGGATGTTTTTTCTCTCCCGTCAGGGCTTCCCGGGAGAACTCCGGCTGGTTGGCGGCAAAAATCGTCGCGGTGCCCTCCAGCTGAGGATCCTGCACCGGTTGATCCGGTTGCGCTTGAGATTGCTCCTGACCGGCGGCGAATTTGGACATGGGTTGCTGAGGTGCATCTTTGGGAAGGGGAGAGTTATCCGGCGAGGTGACCTGAGGCGCCGCCGACCGGGAGGCCTGCGTGGAAAGAAAGGCGGTCTCATCGGGGGTCTGCTCATCGGCATTGGGATTTTCCACCACCTCGAACAGGCGGGCGGGATCCGGAAGCGGCTGCGGCTCGGATGGCGTTTCCTCCCTGGCCGGGAATTCCTTCGGGGCAGGGGGTTGCTCAAATTCCAGCACGATAGGAGCCGGTTCACTATTCCGGGCGTAGGCAGGTACGGTAAAGGAAAAAATCTTCAGCAGGGCGAACAGAAACAGCAGCATCAAATGGAAAAGGATGGAGATGATGAACGCCCAGATGTAAATGTATCGTTCTCTGCCTCGTTGCATTCCATCACAGGTCGTTTACGTCAGGGTTACCCGATATTGATGAATCGGAAAAACCCGCTCATGCCTTCCGATTCGTTTCCTCTTACGCTTCCGGCGCAGGGATGGTTCTCCGGAGCATATATTCAGTTCCTGCCTCTTCCACTTCCTCGGAAGTTAATCCCGGAAAAGGGAAATTCAAACAGCGGAATGTTAACCGACTGTTCCCTACCTCACAACTCGCCGCCCAAAACCTGTACCTACTGCCTTCAGCCTACCCCCTAAAAGGCTAAAATAGACAAAAAAGCCGGGCAATAACTGTCACCCGGCTTTCCAATGGGAAAATTTTGTGCTTACCTGACTTCCGACTGTTTTTACAGGATGCCCGAAGGGCCCCCGGAGGCTCTCCCACGGGAACGCTGTTCAGGCGCCATTCGGCGTAACGTGGGAGGTTTTTACCGCTTTTTTGACCCGCTTCTCATAGTAGTCGTTGTTTTTGGTCAGGTCGAACATTTCCAGCAGCTTCTCTTTGTCCCAGACCAGTTCCTCCCGGGAGTATCCGGCAAAATCGTATACCTGAGTGAGTTCGATGGCTTCCCGGGGACAGGCTTCCTCGCACATGCCACAGTAGATGCACCGGAGCATGTCGATCTCGAAAACCACCGGATATTTCTCCCGATCATCCCAGGGGGAAACCCCTCCCACGATGTGGATGCAATTGGCCGGGCAAGCCGCCGAGCACATCTCGCAGGCCACGCATTTGATGCGCCCCTGGGCGTCTTTGTTCAGCCGATGCGCTCCCCGGTATCCGGGACGCGGCACCCACTTTTCTTCGGGATACTGCACGGTGAACTTCTTTTGGGGAAGATGCCGGAAGGTGATCCCCAGCCCTTTGAGAATGGCGGGAAGATATATCCGCTCATACCACTTTAACTTCGGGGGGGTCAACTTTTTGACGGTTGCCATGGTTCCCTCTGACGCTATCGGTGATCGTTATCAAAAATGGCTTTCAATATAACACTCTCCCACAAAGCCTGCAAGGCGAAAGGAAGGAGTTTACCGACGATCCATGTCGGGCATCAGGGCGAAGCTCCCACCTTTATCCCGCTATTATCCATCGCAGGAGATGCATTACCAGCAGGGTATACCCTCCCGCGACCAAATCATCCAGCATAATACCCCAGCCGCCGGGTATGCTCTCCACCCGGTTGGCCGGATACGGTTTGACGATGTCGAACAGGCGAAACAGAAGAAAGGCCAGCCCATACACCCAGGGTTCCGGGGGCAAAAACCACAGGCTCAGCCACATGCCCGCCGCCTCGTCGATCACCACGATGGAGGGATCCTCCCCTCCCTGATCCTGTTCCACCTTTCCGGAGACCACCACCCCCAGCAGGGTGATCAACACCGTGGCGGGAATCAGCACCGGGGTCTGCCCCGGGAACAACCAGTAAGCAGTCAGCACGGCCAGCAGGCTTCCGGCGGTTCCCGGAGCAATGGGGGAATAACCGGCCCCGAAGACCGTGGCCAGAAGGTAGTGCACTGTTCGCATGAGCATCCTCACTCTATCATATCGCTTCCGAAAGCTGTACAAAACCAACTCGCGCAGCGTGAAATGCCGGGAAACGTATTGCGTATTGCGTATTGCGTAATAGATGGGCTACGCCATACGAAATACGAAACACATTGATATAACTTCCGATACCGGCTCAATCATACGAATCCAATCGCCGGCAGCGAGTGTTCAGCACAAAATCGGGGCAAAAAATAGAACGGCAAGCGGGGGGATCAAAACGATTTGTGGAGAAAAAGGGAAGGGATAAAAAAGGCGCACTCACGAACCCATGTGGTGCGCCTCCACTGAGCCTTTATTGCAGGCTCCTCTCCTGCTCTCCTGAACAGATATATCAACCGGTTTGCTCGGCCTTGCAGGTGCTGATTTTAAACGGCGCATACAGCGGGCACCATCCAATCAAAGCGGTGAACAGGGGAACTACCCCGATGGCCCCCCACCAGCTCTGGAAATACACTCCGGCGCCGATCAGCACCAACCCGATGATCACTCGAATCGCCCTGTCTGCTTTGCCGACATTACACTTCATCACAGGTCCTCCTCTGTTTGAGTCATCCTGACACCAGAAAGATAACCCAAATCACCGGCTCTGTCTGTCACATTGTTACCATACTGAAATTCGGTTCACTTTTTTGAGCAGGCCTTCCCGGTCTTTTATGAGAATGGTTCCCCGGCGGAGTTCCACCAGCCCCTCCCGCTCGAAGTCTTTCAGGATGCGGCTGACCACCACCCGGGAGGTGCCCAGTTCCGAGGCCAGATGCTCATGGGTAATCCGAATGCGGGAGGAATGCTCCCCGACCGCGCCCAGCAGATAGTTGGCCACCCGCACATCCACCCGCTGAAAGGCAATCTGATCCAGCATCCGCAGAATATCGCTTAGCCGTTGGGAGAGGGTCTCAAAAGTGTGATTCCGCCACACGTCGAACCGCTCCACCCAGCTGCGGAATATCGGGGCTTGAATTAGCGCTATCTCCAGATCGGTTTCCGCCACGGCAAACGCCGGAAACTGGTTGTGGCTGAGGATGCAAAAGATGGTGAGAATGCAGCTCTCGTGCTCCCGCACATGATACAGGGTCACCTCCCGACCGTTCTCGCCGATCTTATACACCCGCAAATCTCCCCGCAGAACGGTAAAAAAATTCTGGCAGGCGTCCCCTTCCAGTGCCACCATTTGCCCGGCGGGAATCCGCTGGATTACGGCATACTGATCGAACTCCTCCACCGCTTTTTCCGGCGCAGCCCGGAGAAGGGGAATCCTGCGGGCGATTTCCGCTGCCATCCTGAACCTCCCGGTTGTATGAAGCGCGATCTCGTTACCGGAAGGTATTTTATCAAAACAAACCCATATCGCCAAGAAAAATTGAAGGGGAGGTGAAAGATCAAAGAGGAAAGA
>CAYQGB010000305.1:0-5055 GCA_964416895.1 uncultured Calditrichaceae bacterium | reverse complement strand
ACACCCGTTCCACGGGAATGCCGCGTTCCTGAAACAGTTCCTTCACCGTGGGCACTACCAATCCTTCTACGAACTGGCCCCATTTTCCACCCAGGTCTCCTACAATGGCCGAGACGCGTTCGATCTTCTTGTCCGTTTCCCGAAATCTCTTCTCGGTTTCCTTAAATCTACGGTCGGTCTCCTTAAATCTACGGTCGGTCTCCTTAAACTTTTGATCGGTTTCTTTAAACATTTCCCAGATTTCCTGGATCGACTTTTCCAGTTCTTCCGAAGTCATAACTAATCTCCCCAAAGAGTTTTTTACGGAGCGCGTTTGCAAATATACGATCCCTTTCCGGTAGAGGCAATAAGGATGGTTGCAAAAGCTTTTGTTCCGATCTCCGGTAGGAAAACGGATCTCGCATCACGCAAGGTCGCAGCGTACGTTAACGTATCGGAGATGCTACCGAACCTGCGCTTGCTCATCGATCTTTTATGAACACAAACGCATGATCTTCAAAAGCGGTTAAGTTGGAGAACTGCCCGTAGTTGTGAAAATACACCTCCCGATACCCCAGGCGCTGCATGACCTCCCGTAAGGCCTGATCGGTGATCCCCCACTGCCAGATGTTGTGAATATCCTTCCAGGGCTTCCCGTACTGAGGATGGATTTCCTGAGCATGTTCATAGACATGGCGATACAGTTCCTCCCGTTTTCGGGGAGCCAGTTCCATGTACTGCTCCAGAGGCAAATCCGTCAGCCGAAGGGGCTGTTCCCCGCGGATGTACTGCTGATTGTAAATCACCATACACGGGGCCACCGCCGCATATCGGGTCAGGATTTCATCCCAATCGGGATTCACTTGATGCAACAGCACGTCGAAAAAATACACCACATCCACCGGGCCGATTTTCCGGCAAACCGACTCCTTTCCGAAATCATCTTCCACCAGTTCCAGATGGGGAAATTGGGCCAGCCGATTTCGCAGGCCGGGAGGAAAATCCGTATCCACCAGCACCGCCCGTTGAATGGGAAATCGCCCCAGGGTGTAGCGGGTGTAGGCGGCATTCACCCGCCAGACTCCCCCCAGATCGGCAAAGGAACTCGCCCCGGGGTAGAGTTCCCCAAATACCCGGTCGATCAGGTGCAACTTGTGGGGATTGACATAGATGTTGTATCCCCGGAGAAGGTTGGGCAAATGACGGAGGCCCTTCGATAGCTTGCGCAGGATTTCCATAAACCTCGTAGCACCTTTCCATGATTTCAGCGGGGCCAATGTAACAAAGTTTGCCGGAGGGAACAACCGCCCGAATGGATTCGCCCTCCCCGGGGTCAAGCGTCTCCCCTACCCGGTTCTGTTACCGGATTATTCTCTTTTATTTACTGCCTTTCCTGTGTAAAATAAGCGCCACCGAAGGAGAAACCGATGCCGAAAGAGACGCAAGGACAGCTTACCGCCCAGGATGCCCGCATTGCCATCGTGGTAGGGCGATTCAATCAGTTTGTATCCCGGAGTTTGCTGGAAGGAGCGGTGGATTGCCTGACCCGCCACGGGGTTTCCGAGGGTAATATCTCGGTGTACTGGGTGCCCGGCTCTTTTGAAATTCCCCTGGTGGCCCACAAAGCCGCTGCCGGTGGAAAGTTCGACGCGGTCATCTGCCTGGGAACCCTGATCCGGGGGGCCACCCCTCACTTTGACTACATCGCTTCGGCGGCGGCCAACGGCATCTCCCGGGCGGCCCTGGATACGGGCGTGCCGGTGATCTTTGGCATCCTTACCACCGATACCATCGAGCAGGCCATCGAACGGGCCGGCACCAAAGCGGGCAACAAAGGATGGGATGCCGCTCTGGCGGCGCTGGAGATGATCGATCTGCTAAAGCAGATGGATCGGGAGTAGCCGGACATTTTTGACAAACAAGCATTGTTAGAGGCAAGTAAATTTGGGGAGACCTATGGGTTTACACCATTTCATTTCCTGTTTATTGGTGACCATGTTTCTGTCGGCACTGCCGGCACAGGATCTGGTTTCCCGGATCGACATTATTACCCATATGAACACCGTTTCCCGATTCCTGGTGGAAGAAGGAGAGATTCTCGCCGCTACTACCGGGGGGCTGTACCGCTACGATCGCAATACCGGCGACATCAACTTTTTCACCGCCCGGGAAGGCATCTTCGATCACACCCTGATGGCTCTGGATCGCAGTCCCCACGGGATACTGGTGCTGGGTTCCCTGCGGGGAAACCTGGCATTTCTGGATGAAGCTACCGGAGAAATATCTAATGACCGCAATCTGGCCGACAACGAGATTGTGGATGTGCTGGCCATCGAGGATACCCTGTGGGTGCTGACCCGTCGGTTCGTTTCCGTGTATTTGTTCAGCAGCGAGGCGGGAAAGTATCAGTTCCGGGAATCGTATCGGGAATTCGGGACCACCATCGGCGATTTCCACGCCCTGGAGTATGCCAACGGGCGCATCTGGCTGGCCAACGACGAAGGGTTAATCAGCGCACCGGGGAATTTTCTGCGCTACAACCTGTACGCTGCCGCCAACTGGCGCATTCAACGAGAAGCCGACGGCCTGCCTCACCACCAGATTTTTGATGTTCTATACGATGCTTCCGCCAACCGGCTGTATATCGCCACCCGTCAGGGGTTGGTGGAATACGATTTCACTCAGTTTATCACTTACACCAATGGCCTGCGTTCCCAACAACTGCTATATCTGAGCTTACAAAACGGCCAGTTGTATGTCGCCGACGGTCGCCGGGCGTATGCTTTCCAGGACAATCGGTTCGAGTTGCTGGTGGAGTTGCCGCGCAGTGAAATCACGGCCATCGCCGCCGGCCCGGGAAATGAGCTGTGGATCGCCCGGAGTAAACACGGCCTCCAGAATGTGAGCACCGGGCAGCGGGTGGTCATCGACGGGCCGAGGGACAATTATCTGGGAGAGATGCTCCTGGACAGCCGGGGGCGATTGTGGGTAACCTCCGGCATTCTCAAGGATCAGCGCAATCAGGGTACCTTCGTGCGTACCGATAACGGGTGGATCAACTTCGTGTTCTCCGGAGGGGATCGCAATACTTACGTGGCCTTGAATGCTTCTCTGACGGTAATGGAAGATCAGGGAGGAAACATCTGGGTGGGTTCCTGGGGAGGCGGCGCAGTGGTCTTCGATCCGGATTTCAACATTACCCCCATCAATCCCATCCCTTCGCCGGGAAGGGTCATCATCAACACCGTGGCAGGAGAGGATACCCTTACAGTGCAAACGCCCCCGGAGCTGCTTAACATCATCAAAATCCCCATCAATTCCACCAATCCGTTTTTCAGCGTGGTGACCGACATCTTCTACGATCCGTGGCGAGAATCCATCTGGCTGTTGAATCTGGCCTCCGGCGCTCGCACGGAGCTTATCCAGTTTCTGGATCAGAGTTTCTCCGAAAAAGCCTTCGTTTCCGACGCCTGGGTATATTATCCGGATCCGACTCCGGTAAATCCCCAATACTCTGAAATTGCCCAGGATGTATTCGGGGATTTGTGGATTATCAGCTTCGATGACGGGCAGGGGGTGGTGCAACTGCATTTTGAAGGGGAAAATGTAGCTGCCGCCACCTATACCGAATCCCGGGACAATCTGAAGACCAACGCCACTTTCTCCATCGCCGCCGACCAGGACGGCTACGTATGGGTGGGCACTACCGCCGGATTAAACGCCATCCTGACCGGTTCGGGCGTGGCGCCCACGGTGTTTGATTTTCGGGGAGACTTCCAGCCTATCGGGTTGAAGATCAACGACATCATGGTGGATTCCCGCAACAACAAGTGGTTTGGCACCGATAAAGGGCTGAGCATTCTGCGGGGCGACGGTTCGCCGTTTGATCCTCAGAGCTGGGTACACGTGGTACCCCGGGGCACCAGTCTGGATCCGGAAGTCCTCAGCACCCGGCCCAACGTATTTCTGGCCGATCTCCCCTCGGAAAACATTCACAGCGTGTATCTGGATGAAAACAGCGGCGATGTATATCTGGGCACCGATGCCGGGCTGGCGATTATCCGAAGCAATCCCTTTGCTTCTACTTTCACCGAGTTTTCCCGCCTTAAGGTCGGCCCCAATCCTCTTATTCTGGAAGAAGGCGCTCTTCAGGCACTACAATTCTACAACCTGGCGCCCGGTAGCGAGATCAAAATCCTGACCAGCAACGGGCAACTGGTCCGGCGACTTAGCCCCACCAATTTCGAAGAAATCCAGGGCAACCGCGCCCGGTGGGATGGCCGAAATATGGAAGGCAAGCTGGTCAATACCGGGGTATATGTGTACCTGATCACCAATGAGGAAGGCAAACACGCTTCCGGAAAGGTGCTGGTGGTACGGCGATAAATTGAAAACGGGGAGGTATGAAGGGCCGTACTATTGCGCGGCATCTGAGAATTGTATTTACGCCGTATTCAAAATAGTGCGCATTGCGTAGCCCGTCCATGTAGCCCGTCCATTATGCAATGCGCATTCCGTTTTCTGGTGCTTCATGCACAGGGGTGTCAATGGTCGAATGGCTCTTGCGAAATTCTTAGATGTCACAATATGCACGATTTATCCGGATCGATGAGGCAGTTGGATTACCACCGTTCCGGCAATTCGATCATGCCAGGCACGCCGGCGTTCATCCCACCCCATCGCCAGGTATCCCATAAAACAGGGCAATCCGGAAGCCCACCGCCCCAGGGTTTCTCGTAACAATATTTTTTTGAATTCCACCGGCGCCCCTTCCTTTCCATATATTGCAATCTTCACCCACTGCTTTCCCAGCGATTGCCCGGTTCGGCTGACCCGAAGGATGGTATTCCAAAAAGCAAATCCCATTCCCGAGATCAACGATACACCGATTCCCCCCCACACCGGCCAGGGCGGCCAGGCGAGTTCGATAATCTCCCGGTGAAAAAGCATCATCATCGTTATAGCCGGTAACAGCCAGGGTAAGAGCAGCAGGGCGTCCAACGTAAAGGCTGCGGCGCGCCGCAAAAACGAAGCGTATCGAAGATGCGATGGGCAGGTAGAGTTCATCCTTTTTTT
>CAYQGB010000304.1:2071-5090 GCA_964416895.1 uncultured Calditrichaceae bacterium | reverse complement strand
CGAATTTACTTTTCCCTTCCATTATTTCCTTCCTCACGTCTATATTTCTCCCCCAAATGGGTAAGTGAACCAGACAACGCAGTCGATAGATCGGATGGAATCCAAAATCCCCCGGGAGCTGGACCGGCTGTTTGATACCCTGTTAGGGGCGGATAAGCGCCTGTTGTACGAGCAGATCGGACGGAAGCTGCCCCATCACATTCGCTTCAATCCCCTGAAAGGCCCCCTGGAGGCGCAGCAGGCGCTGTTCCGGGAGCAGGGGTTTGAATTCGAGCCTTTACCGGGGCAACCGGGCATTTTTCGGATTCTCCATCAGCCGTATCCCATCGGGAAAAGCCTGTCCCATTTTCTGGGGCATATCTACGTTCAGGATACCGCCTCCATGATCCCGGCCCTGATCTTGAATCCCCGCCCGGGAGATTGGGTGCTGGATATGGCCGCCGCTCCCGGCTCCAAAACCACCCAGATGGGCACCATGATGGAAAACCGGGGGGTCATCCTGGCCAACGATGTGGCCTCCAAACGGCTGCGGGCCCTCAGCCAGAACCTTCAGCGGATGACCCTGTGCAATGGGGTGCTGTACAAGTGGTACGGGGAGCAATTCGGCAACGCCTATTTCGAGATGTTCGACAGGGTGCTGCTGGATCCGGGCTGTTCCGGGCTGGGCACGCTGCATAAAAATCCCGAAGTGCTGGGCTGGTGGAACTGGAACTACTGCGAGCGCCTGGCGGTGCGGCAGCGCAATCTGATCACCAGCGCCATCAAAGCGCTGCGCCCCGGGGAAATCCTCACCTACTCCACCTGCACCCTCACGCCCATCGAGAACGAAGCCATCGTGGATTTTGCCCTGCGGGAATTCCCCGTGGAGGTGGTGCCCATCGAGCTTCCCGGCATCCGCACCTGGCCGGGGCTGACCGAATTTGAAGGAACTACCTATCATCCCTCGCTTGCCCGGACCCTGCGCATGTATCCCCTGGACAACATCACCGAGGGATTTTACGTGGCCTGTTTGCGGAAAACCGACTCCCTTAAACCGCCCCGGCTGAAAAAACCGATCACCCCCACCCCCATGGGATTTCTCTCCCGCAAAAATTCTCCGGTAAAGAAATATCTGGACTATTTGACCGAACATTTCCGGATTCCCGAAGCGGTGTGGCAGTCCTACGTGTATCTGATGGGAACCAACTCCATCACCTTTTGCAGTCGGGAGATGGAGGCATTTCCCTTCTATGCCCGTCCCCTTCAGACCGGCCTGCCCTTAGTCGCCACCATGGACCGGGGGGCGAAGTTGACCACGGAGGGGTGTCATTTGATCGGACAGCACGCCCAACGGCATGTAATTGACATAGAGGATTTGCCCACCTTGCAACGGTTTGTCAATCGGGAGGAAATGGATATTCCCGTGGAGGGGAAAGGGCAGATCATTGTTCGCTATCGGGGGTGCGTGATCGGCTACGGTTTGGCGGACGGCGGGCGGTTGAAAAGCCAGTTTCCCAAAGCGGAATGGCCTTTCCGGCTGGTCGATCCGGAACAGACCGTTCCCAAAGATAATGGTGGTTCCAATAAGTTGTCTTGAGCAGAGACACCTCCCACTTTCTCCTTTCGCGGCTCCCGCCTGCCCTCGACGGAGTCGGGACGGCGGAAGAAGAAAGTGCAGACGCTCCGCGTCGCTACAATGCTTAGTGGTCTGTTTCAGAAATTCTTGTAGGGTTGGGTGGAAGAATATGTAGGCGCGGGAGCGCCTTCTCTTCTTTCCACCGCAGGAGCGGTGGAAGGAGGTGGAAAAGCTGTGTTTTGAAACCCTGCAAGCAATTATGAAACGGGGTACTTAGGAGCGTTTTGGGAACCCCCATTTTTAACGGCGCAGGAGCGCCTCTTACTTCCTTTTACCCCCGCGCCCACGGGGGGGAAAGAGAAATAAGCCCCAACATCGCGAAAAAACGGGAGTGTAAACATGTCGGCAAAATCCTCATCTCCTCAGCAGGCACAGGAGCCTTCCCATCAGCAGGCGGAGAAGTTAGAACGCCCCCGGGTGGAGGCAATGGAGGCCATCCTGGGAAAGCCCTTCCCCGTTCTGGACGACGGCTTCATCCGGGTGATCGACTACATGGGAAATGATCACTCGGTGGTGCAGGCGGCGCGGGTCTCGTATGGGAAGGGCACCAAGAAGGTGCATCAGGATCGGGGGCTGATCCGTTACCTGATGCGTCACCGCCACACCACCCCGTTTGAGATGTGCGAGATCAAGCTGCACGTGCGGGTTCCCATGGATACCTGGCGGCAGTGGATACGGCACCGCACGGCTTGCCTTGCCGGGGATACGGTGCTTTCCTTCGATGAGCCTGGAGCCATAAAGCAGGGACGCCGAAAACATCGGGGCAAGACCATAAAGGAGCTGTACGATCAATGGCATAATAAGGTCACTCAAACCTGTGGTAAAAAGAAGAAGCCCGGATTTACTGAGCGGATCGATCCGGAGAGAAAATACACCATTCCGGAATTGTCCCGGCTGGTGGAGCGTCGCGAGGAAGATCTGCGCAATCTGGTTCGTGGCGGGAAGCTGAGGGCAGAAAAAATCCCCCAATCTGATCCTAAAAAACCGAGCATTTTTGTGAAAGGTTCCGACTGGATGGATTACGCCAACAGGCGCTTTGAAACAGTGGTCCCATTACGGTCTAAAATAAGGCAAATGCACTTGCGCATGTGTGATGAACAGACGGGAGAAATAGGGCATACTCATATCACCGATATCTGGGAATCGGGTATAAAACCGGTTTTTAAGGTAACCCTGGAAAACGGTTATTCCCTCAAAATGTCCAAAGATCACTTATGCCTCACCGAGCATGGGTGGTTGACCTTAGAACAGGCTACCGGGCTTAAGTTATCCGGCAGTGGGCAAGTTACCTGGAAGGTCGATTCTCCGGCGTTTGCTGTAAATGGGATCCCCATGCACCAGAGCAAAGAGTGGCTTTCCCAACAGCGACAAAAGGGAATGGGGGTTGCCGATATAGCTGCTGCT
>CAYQGB010000304.1:0-1971 GCA_964416895.1 uncultured Calditrichaceae bacterium | reverse complement strand
GCCGCCCAGACCACCCCGCCGGATCAATGGCGGTTGCAGGCTACCGGGAATCGGCAGGGCAGCGCCGGTTTTCTGGATGCCAAAGAAGGGGAGAAACTGACCCGGCGGGAAGCGGAGTTGCAGCACCTGGCGCGCGAAGTCTATGAAGAACGGCTGGATGCGGGAGTGGCCCGGGAACAGGCCAGAAAAGATTTACCGCTCAGTACCTACACCGAAGCCTACTGGAAGATCGACCTCCACAACCTGCTCCATTTTCTGGAGTTGCGGATGGCCCCCAACGCCCAGTATGAGATCCGCTGTTATGCGGAGATTATCGGGCGGGAGATTCTCAGCCGCTGGTGCCCTCTGGTGTGGGAGGCCTTCTGCGATTATCGGCTGAATTCCCTGTCCCTTTCCGGGCCGGAGATCGAGGTAATCCAGAACATCGCCGGGGGGAAACCGGAGGAGGCCATCCAGACCGCCGTACGGTATGGTTGGTTGCCCGAAGATCGCTCCGCTCCGATTAAACGCAATCGAGAGCGGGAAGAATGTGAGGAAAAGCTGCGGCAGTTGAAGCTGCCCATTCCCTGGCTGGCGGATGGACAATAGGGAATGCTTTATTTGTATGGGAGGCAACATTCCGCTAAGAGGGGATTGAGCTGCGGCTTCCGCCGACATGAAGCCTGCGCCTACTCTATCTCCACCGGGGCGTTGTGGGCCAGGGCAAAGTGCCCATCCACGATCACCGGTTCTCCCGGCTGAAGGTTGAAGCGAGAAGAGACGATCTCCACATACTCATCGTTTTCCAGGCCGGTTTCCACATAAGACCAGACCGCCTTTCCCTCCCGCACGATAAAGATCAGCTTGCGTTGATCCCGCTCCACGATGGCCGCCCGGGGCACCAGCAGTCGGTCGGGATAGCGGTTGACGGCAATCCGCACCGTGGCGAACATGCCCGACTTCAGCAACCCTCCCGGATTGTTGATTTCGGCGATCACCGTGCCCGTACGGGTTTGGGAATCCACCACCGGGCTGACCCCGGTGATCCGCCCCGGAAAAGTAGTATCGGGAAAGGCGGCAAAGGATGCCCGGATTGCTTCCCCCACCTGCACCTGTCCCAGTTCCGCCTCCAGCACCTGCAATTTGAGCTTGAGTTTGCTGAGATCCACCAGCCGCATCACCGTTTGGGAAGGGCCGATCAAATCCCCCACATGCACGGTCACATCCCCCACCACTCCGGAGAACGGCGCCACCAGGCGACAGTTGTCCAGATTGTAGCGGGCGCGGGCAAAGGCCGCCTCCGCCGCCGACAGGCCGCTCTGTTGCGCCAGCAGTTCATCCCGCATCTCCCCGGAAAACACCTGCGCGGTGTGATACTCCCGCTCGATCTTGCGAAAGGCCTCTTCGCTTAATTCTCCTGCCTCATAGGCCTGCCGGGCCCGGGTGTATTCTTCCTCCAGGGCCTCCAGATGATTGGTGGAAACCGCCGGTTCGGCGGGATTTTTTCGGGCTTCTTCCTTGAGCAGGCCATACTCCACCTGCGCTTTCAACAAATTGCTGCGGGCTTCTTCCAGAGCGATGCGATACTCCCGGTCATCCAGTTCCACCAGCACCGCCCCCCGGTTCACCCGCTGCCCATCCCGCACGTGCACCGCCTTCACCCGACCGTTGAGCAGGGGTTTGATTTCCGCCTCCTGCAGGGCCTCGGTGACTCCGCTGGCGGTGATGTATTGCACCAGCTCCCCGATGAACGCCGGGGCGGCCTTCACCTTCACCGGGCGAACGTTTACCTCCTCTTCGCTGAAGGTGGGACGGGCGCTTTCCTCCTCCTCGCTGCGGAAATACTGATGATACAGCACCCCCAGCCCCACCACCACCGTCACGATGACCACCGCTTTGATCCAGCTGGCTCGTTTCATATTCGGTACAGGTTCGTTGGTGATAAACTAAGATAAGGTGTCAGGAAATGCAGTGCAATGCATATTGCGTAAT
>CAYQGB010000303.1:0-5158 GCA_964416895.1 uncultured Calditrichaceae bacterium | reverse complement strand
ACCAGATCAAACTTTAAACATACGAGAAGTTGAATTATTGTAGCAAAAATTTCATCCCCTTCTGTTTGCCATCTCCGTAAGAGATGAATAATAGATGAACCATTTCCAATGTTAAATCCCGGTGTTCCCGAAATAGCCGAATCTGGATGAATAATTCTAAGATGTCATGTGATTTGAACTTTTGACACCAACCTTGTAAATTTGACCATACCATGTACAGGCAAATTCAAGTTTTTTATTAACAATGTCTTATGATTTTCGATTTCGCTTCAGAGCACGACCCGGGATGATTTTTTATACTTTACAGCTTTACCCCCTTTTGGCTCTAAAGTATAAAAAATGCCGCTCTTTCAAGGTTTGGATGACGGGTTGTTATCTCGGACACAATTCACAAAGAGATTCTTCGGGCTGCCGCCTTGATAGCACGCCTGCGAATGACACCGAGGTTTCTGAGGCAACAGCCCCTCAACATAAAATCGGCATTTCCCCGGCGGCAGCCCTCAGAATGACATCGAAGCCCGTCATGTAGTTTGGGTCTCCCATAAGCGGTGATTTGTCAAAAGTCCAAATGTGATAGTACAACCTAACACCCCAATATCCTAATGATCCCCCCTTCTCAGCCGGCTCCGCAGTCAAAACAGATCCGGTGTTACTCCGCTCCCTCTTCCAGCGCCGCCAGATACTCCCCCGCGGCCTCAATCTCCTCTTCGCTGAATACCCGAATCCCGTGCCGCTCCAGCAAGGCGGCCGTTACGCCCCGTCCCGGCTTTCTGGCGCCGGAGAACGTGCCGTCATAAATTTCGTGGGAGCCGCAGGAGGGGCTGCGCTCTTTCAAAATCGCCAGTTTGATGCCCTGCTCCCGGGCCACCCGCAGGGCATGGTGCGCACCGAACAGGAACGCCGGGGAAACATCCTTTCCTTCTGCGGTCAATACCCGGGCGGTTCCGGCCAGCACTTCCTCTCCGGCCCCGCCGACAATCTCCGCCGGCGGGCGGGGCACCGGCAAGCCCCCATCAACTTCCGGGCACACCGGCACCAACCGTCCCTCCCGATGCCACCGTTGCAACAAAGGATGCGGCACCGGTAAACGTTCGGCGTTGTAGCGCACCAGCTCGCCCACTAAACAGGCGCTGATGAGAATCTTTTCCATAACAGTAATTTACGCAAATCCCGGCAACGAACAAAAGGCAACCAACAAAAGGCGGGGATGGAGGCTTTTCTCAAAAAGAAACAATTCCACCTTTGATAATGCCCCGGAAAATCGTAACTTCGGCGGTCATTGCAAAAATGCTTTCAATTTTCACCATCCCTGAGAAATTGTATTGACTGCCAACAGGAGAAGAACCATGTTGAGATCGATCCGGTGGAACGCCATATGGTGTATGGTGGGAGTGGGATTATGGGCGATTGCCGCAGCCGCTCAGCCACCTGCAGAAACCTCTCCCTCCCCGGGAGCATCTTCGACAGATCAGGAGGGCTTGCACTCCACCCGGGTGGTCAAGTGTCAGCAGACCACCGGCGGTCTGGGACAGGAAATTGTGCTCACCGTGGAAGGCCTGACGGCGCTGTTGCAACGCTCCCGGCAACAGCAACTGCCGATTATCCCCTATCTGGATGGACTTCCCCTTCCCGACGTCACCGTGCATCCTCTGGATCAGAACACCGTGAAGTTTCTGCTCCGGCGCACCGAGGCCTCCCGGCAAAACTGGCAGACCATCTACCGAAAGAGAGATTCGGGATTTTTCACCCGGAAGGTATCGATCAGCATCGGTTTGAAAGACGACATCCCTGTGCCCACGCTGGTCAGGGATTTTAAGTTGATTGTTTTGCAAAAAGGGTGGTTCTTTTTCAGTCTGGCGTTGATTCTGGGATTGCTGGCCGGGATCGGTCTGCTGGCCACCCGCACGGAGCTGCTGCGGGACGCCGGCCCCAAACCGCCGGACGGTCGCCGCACCTACAGCCTGGCCCGCACCCAGATGGCCTTCTGGTTCTTCCTGGTAATCTCGTCCTATCTGCTGATCTGGCTGGCCACCGGAGATCTCGGCTCCATCACCGACTCCATTCTGGCGCTGATCGGCATCAGCGCCGGCACCGCCGTGGGCGCTGCGGTGGTGGACGGCACCAAAACCACCACCACCGTTCAACAACGCCGGGAACTTCAGGCGGAGAAAGAGGTGCTGGAAAACGCCCTGACGGCGATGAAAACTCAAATCGCCGCCGCATCCACTCCGGAGCAGGCGGTAAAACTCCAGGAAGAAGTGGCGCAGAAAGAAATCCGACTCAAGAAAGTCGAGCAACAACTGCAAGCCATTCCCACCGTGCGCAAGGGGCGGGCTTCGCAGGGATTCCTGAACGACCTGTTATCCGACGCCCAGGGTATTAGCTTCCACCGCTTTCAGATGTTCGCCTGGACGGTGGTGCTGGGGGTAATCTTTGTGGCCGAAGTGTACAACAACCTCCAGATGCCCGACTTCAGCGGCACTCTGTTGGGACTAATGGGAATCAGCTCCGGCACCTATTTCGGATTCAAGTTTCCCGAACAGTGAGGCTACACCAGTGCGCTTTCCATTCCGGAATCCTTGACAAACAGGCAGGAGGCGTTGGTCCAGTCGGTGGCGCCGCGCATGAAGGAGAAGGAGGGTTTTTCGCCCAGGCCAAACAAATTCACGTCCGCCCGGGGCGCTGCCGCCAGCGAATCCTGAAATCCACCCAGCAGCACAAAATATTCCGTCAACGAGGGCAACCGGGCCTGCTCGGTAAGCCGCTCCAGAAACCGATATGCCCGCCGCTTATCCTTTTCGCTCTCCGCCGAAGCGATGAGATTGAGCCGCCCCTCCCAGTTCAGTTGAAGTTGCAGCGCAATCAGTACCGCCAGATGCCAGTTGGGACTCTTCTCCCGCAGCCACAGATTGATGGTCTTCTGCATCCCGAAGGCCACCCGGGGATGCTGTCGCAGAATCAGCACCCCCAGATCGTGGCGGGAAGACTCCGCCACTAACTGCTCGATTACATAATCTTTATCCTCGCTATCCCCCAGGGTCAGGAACAGGCAGTTGGGGCGGAAAGCTCCCCCCTTCAGGGTCTGGATAACCAGGCGGGCGCCGTGCACAAAGTCGGAATCTTCGATCACGGTGGAATTGACGAATAGATTTTCCTGGCGCAGGGGCACCAGCAGTTCGTCTAAATCCTTCTGGGTTTCATCCAGGCCGTTCTTTTTCACGGTGAAGGCAAAAATGCTCCCGGCGGGATAAGTGATATTGCGGATAAACAGCAGCGGCCCGGCCCAGACCTTGGGATCATCCACCGGGAGGAGCAGATCCGGCTTCCAGGAGACTTTATGCCGGGGGAATTTGGCCGCGATGCGGGAAGCTCGCTCCGCCAGCACCAGGAACATCCCTCCCCGGATATCCCCCCAATCCGCCTGCAGGCCCCGGCGGGTTAGCCATACATACAACAGGATAATGATGGTAATGGCCACGGCGCTGAAGATAGGATTAATCAAAAACATCATAAAAATACATCCGGCGGCGCCGTAGAAGGAAACAAACCGGGGAATCCGGAAGGTGGGGCGAAAGCTGATGATCTTCATGGTCTGCTGGATAAACACCACCAGATTCAGCATCCCATAAGTAATCAGAAAAAACATGGTGATGAGCGTGGCCAGAAAGTCCAGATTGCCCGGCAGCAACGCCAGCACGATGATCGCCCCGGTGAAAATGATCGCGTTGGTGGGTTCATTGCGGGCGCTGCGTTTGGCGAACAGGCGGGAGAAGGGCACGGTTCCCTGCTGAGCCAGCGCCTCTAAAATCCGGGGCGCTCCCAGAATACTCCCCAGTGCCGAAGAGAAAGTGGCCGCCAGAATCCCGATGATCACCGCCCATTTGAAAGCTGCATAATCCACCATTACCATCTGATTGCTGCGCAGCACCTCCGGGGGAACCCGGGTCGCCAGCAGGATCACCAGAATGATATATACCACCGTGGTAATCGCCACCCCGGTCAGGGTGCCCTGAGGAATGGACTTGCGGGGATTCTTCAGGTCCCCGGACATATTCGCTCCGGCCATGATTCCGGTCACCGCCGGGAAGAAGATGGAAAACACATACCAGAACCCCCCGTCCTCAAACGTGCCCAGCAAGGGGGTATTCACCGCCGGTTCCGCAGGCCCCATATAAAAGCTCACCAGGGAAAACCCGATCAGGGCCATGATCACATACTGAATGCGGATGGCAAATTGGGTGCTGATGTACGAGATGGCCATCAGCACCACCCAGGTGAGCAAGGCCACCGCCAGCGGGGGATGATGGGGAAAAATGCGCAGCCAGCCCTCGGTAAAACCGATGATATACAGCGCCGCCGACAGCGTCTGGGACACGTAGAAGGGAATGCCCACGCTTCCCCCGGTCTCCAGCCCCAGCGACCGGGAAATGATGGAGTAGGCTCCCCCGGCGCCGATTTTAATATTGGTGGTGATCGAGGCCATGGACAGGGCGGTACAGAAAGTGATCGAAGTTGCCAGCAGAATAATGGCGATTGCCCCGATCAGCCCGGCATTCCCCACAACCCAGCCCAGGCGCAGATACATGATCACGCCCAGGATGGTCAACACGGTGGGAGCAAACACCCCCCCAAACGTGCCGAACTTCCCGGATTGAGTATCCGAAGTCCCCTTCCGCTTCAGCAAGTTCTTCACTTTGGAACCGGTTTCCGAAGAGACAGCAGTATTTTTCATGGGTATCTTCTTTCTCCTTTATCGCTTTATCCCGGAGGTCTGCTTTTGTTGGTTATCTGCTCGGGCTGTGCACGCACCAATCACAAGGGATGCGGTTGTAAACATTTAGCGGTTGGTCGAGAATGCACCCGTAAGCCGTCAAGCTTCTATGAAGATCAGATTACACACTACGAAAATACGGAAAAGTGACCAAAATGAAAAAAAATAAAACCGATTTTCCAAAACGGACATATTTTTTGGGGATGATGGGAGATTTCTTTAAATTGCGTATTGCGTATTGCGTATTGCGTATTGCGTATTGCGTATTGCGTATTGCGTATTTTTCATTGCAGTATCGGCTATTCGTTACTATTCAGCATTCATCTGCAAGAATTGGTAACTATTCAGCAAAACCAATAACCCCCTGTCACACTGAGCTTGTCGAAG
>CAYQGB010000302.1:0-5181 GCA_964416895.1 uncultured Calditrichaceae bacterium | reverse complement strand
ACAACCCCGAATCTGCCTGCGGGTGTGGAAATTAACGCTCCGGTATCGGAAGCCTTTTCCCGGATACTGACCCCGGAAGCGATGGCCTTTGTGGTGAAGCTGCACCGACAATTTAACCCCCGGCGACAGGAGTTGCTGCAAAAGCGGGTAGAGCGGCAACAGGAAATCGACGCCGGAAAGCTGCCCGACTTCCTCCCGGAAACCGCCGAGATTCGGGAAGATCCCACCTGGAAGGTGGCTCCCATTCCCGACGATCTCCAACGCCGATGGGTAGAAATCACCGGCCCGGTGGAGCGCAAGATGATGATCAACGCCCTCAATTCCGGCGCCGATGTGTTCATGGCCGACTTCGAGGATGCCAACTCCCCCACCTGGCACAACTGCATCCAGGGGCACATCAACCTGATCGACGCGGTGAACCGCACCATCTCCTTTACCAGCCCGGAAGGCAAGGAGTATCGGCTGAACGATAACATCGCCGTGCTGTTAGTGCGTCCCCGGGGATGGCATCTGCCGGAGAAGCACGTGCGGGTGGACGGCGAACCGATCTCCGCTTCCCTGTTCGATTTCGGCCTGTATTTTTTCCACAATGTGCGCAACCTCCTCAATCGGGGCACCGGGCCGTATTTTTATCTCCCCAAACTGGAAAGCCACTTAGAAGCTCGCCTGTGGAACGATGTCTTTAACGCCGCTCAGGATGAACTGGGCATTCCCCGGGGCACCATCAAGGCGACCGTGCTGATTGAAAATATTCTGGCCGCCTTCGAGATGGAAGAGATTCTGTACGAGCTGCGGGAGCACATTGCCGGGCTGAACGCCGGGCGGTGGGATTACATCTTCAGTGTGATCAAAAAGTTTCGCAACCATCCGAATTTTTGCCTGCCCGATCGCGCCCAGGTGACCATGACCGTGCCGTTCATGCGCGCCTACACCGAACTGCTGGTTCGGAGCTGCCACAAACGGGGCGCCCACGCCATCGGAGGGATGGCCGCATTCATCCCCAGCCGCCGGGATCCCGAGGTCAATCGGGTGGCCCTGGCCAAGGTGGCCGAGGATAAACAGCGGGAATCCACCGATGGTTTTGACGGCACCTGGGTAGCCCATCCGGATCTGGTGCCGGTGGCCCGGGCGGAGTTTGAGAAAGTGCTGGGAGATCGCCCCCATCAAAAAGATCGCCTGCGGGAAGATGTGCGGGTATCTGCCGCCGACCTGTTGAATTTTCACATCGAAGGGGGTAAAATCACCGAAGCGGGAATGCGCCTGAATATCAATGTAGCCCTGTTATATATCGAATCCTGGCTCCGGGGTACCGGGGCAGCGGCGATTTACAATCTGATGGAAGACGCCGCCACGGCGGAAATCTCCCGCGCCCAGTTGTGGCAATGGATTTATCACCCCACCGCCGTCCTGGACGATGGCCGCAAGGTCAGCCTGGAACTCTACCGGGAAATGGTACCCCAGGAACTGGATAAGATTCGCCGGCTGGTGGGCGAAGAACGCTTCTCTTCCGGCAAATTCGATCTGGCCCGGAAGATCCTGGATCAACTGGTGAATGACCGCGGATTTGTGGATTTCCTGACCCTGGTGGCGTATGAATACCTTTAACGCCACCCCATTTAAATTTTTAGCGCTCCAACACCGGAAGGCGATCACGTGAGCAAAACCCTCAGATGCTATTATATCCCTTTCTCTTTCAACGGCTTTATGCGCCCGATCCGCAAACCATGACCAGTACGGCTATCCTTCAAAAAACCGGTCTCACCAAACAAAGGAGTCTGCGTTATGAAGTTTTATCCCCCAGAAGAGTTTTCCCGGAATGCCCACATTAAGTCGATGGAGCAGTATCAGGAGATGTACCGCCGTTCGGTGGAGGACCCCGAAGGATTCTGGAGCGAAGTGGCCGAGCGACTCACCTGGTACCGAAAGTGGGATACGGTGCGGGAGTTCGATTTTGTAAAGGCCAATATTGCCTGGTTCAAAGGTGGGAAGCTCAACGCCTGCTACAACTGCGTGGATCGGCATGTGGAAGCCGGTCACGGGGATCAGACGGCCATCATCTGGGAAGGCAACGATCCCACCGTATCCAAACGGTTCACGTATGCGGAAGTGCACGAACAGGTGCAAAAGATCGCCAACGTGCTCAAAGCTCACGGGGTGCAGAAAGGCGACCGGGTGTGCATCTATTTGCAGATGATCCCCGAACTGGCCTTCACCATGCTGGCCTGCGCCCGCATCGGGGCGATTCACTCGATCGTCTTCGGGGCCTTCAGCGCCGATTCGCTGCGGGATCGCATCAACGATTCTGCCTGTAAGGTGCTGATCACCCAGGACACGGCCATGCGGGGCGCCAAAAGCGACATCCCCATGAAGGCCAACGCCGACGAGGCCGTGGCGGGCGCTCCTTCCATCGAGAAAATTCTGGTGGTACAACGAACCGGCCATGCGGTGAACATGCAGGAGGGGCGCGATCTCTGGCTGCACGAAGAGATGGAGAAAGTGGATGCCACCTGCCCTCCGGAAGAGATGGACGCCGAAGATCCCCTGTTCATCCTGTACACCTCCGGCTCCACCGGCAAACCCAAAGGCGTGCTGCACACCACCGGGGGGTATCTGGTGTACACCTCCTTTTCCCATGAACTGATCTTCGATTACCATGAAGGGGACATCTACTGGTGCACCGCCGACATCGGGTGGATCACCGGGCATTCCTATATTATATATGGCCCCATGGCCAACCGGGCGATTACCATGATGTATGAGGGGGTGCCCAACTACCCCGACTACGGGCGCTTCTGGCAGATCGTGGAAAAGCATAAAGTAAATCAGTTCTACACCGCTCCCACGGCCATCCGGGCGTTGATGAAGGAAGGGGATGAATGGCCCAACAAGTACGATCTATCCTCCCTGAAGCTGCTGGGCACGGTGGGCGAACCGATCAAGGAGCCGGAGTGGATGTGGTATTATAAAGTGATCGGGAAGGAGCGCTGCCCCATCGTGGATACCTGGTGGCAGACCGAAACCGGGGGCATCTTGATCACTCCTTTGCCGGGCGCCATTCCCACCAAGCCGGGTTCCGCCACTCTGCCGTTCTTCGGGGTGGAACCGGTGCTGTTAGATGAAAACGGCAAGGAAATCGAAGGCCCGGGGTCGGGCTATCTGTGCATCAAATCCGCCTGGCCGGCGCTGATGCGCACGGTGTACGGGGATCACGAACGATTCCGCCAGACCTACTTTGACCGGTTCCCCGGCTACTACATGACCGGTGACGGCGCCCGCCGGGACGAAGATGGCTACTACTGGATTACCGGGCGGATCGACGACGTGCTCAATGTTTCCGGGCATCGCATCGGCACGGCGGAGGTAGAAGGAGCCATCGGCAAGGCCGAGGGCGTGGCGGAAGCCGCCGTGGTGGGCTTTCCCCATGAGATCAAGGGCCAGGGCATTTATGCCTTCGTGACCCTGATGAGCGGGGTGCAACCCAACGATGGGATCGCCGAATCCATCCGCCAGTCGGTGCGTAAGATCATCGGGCCGCATGCCACGCCGGATAAGATTCAGTTCACCTCTGCCCTGCCCAAAACCCGTTCGGGGAAAATCATGCGCCGGATTCTGCGTAAGATCGCCGAAGGGGATATCGAAAACCTGGGAGATACCTCCACGCTGGCGGATCCTTCGGTGGTGGAAGCACTGGTGCAAGGACGGCAGTAGCACTGCAGGACAAGCTTTCCGCCTGCACCGGAGCGGGTCGGCCTGTCCACGCCCTGTTCTCCTTCCACCGTTCCTGCGGTGGAAGGAGAAGTGTTGTAACCATAATTCATATTTAGCATTCCCGACTTCCTCGGGATCGAGGCTTTGCTCCGACCCCGCATGATCCCCTCTCACCGGGGTAAACCAGCATCCAGTATCGAGAATCCAGTATCCAGAAATAAGGAGGCCAAACACCATGCGCATTCCCAAAGAAGACACCGCCGCAGTGGTGGTCGATGTTCAGGAACGGCTGTTTCCTCACATTCATGACCATGAGCAACTGGAGCAGAATCTGGTTAAACTGATTCAGGGAGTGAAAATTCTGGGCCTGCCTTTGATTGTCACCCAGCAATACACCCGGGGGTTAGGCCCGACCATCCCGGCGGTGGCCGAAGCGGTGGGGGAATTTACGCCGCTGGAAAAACTCACCTTTAGCTGTTGCGGCGATCAAGGCTTTATGGATGCGGTCAAAGCGTTGGGGCGGAAGCACATTCTGTTGATGGGCATTGAGGCCCATGTGTGCGTGCTGCAAACCGCGCTGGATCTGCTGGAACAGGGATTTCAGCCGGTCGTCATCGAGGATTGTATCTCCTCCCGCCGCCTCAATGACAAGCGGGTGGCCCTGCGCCGCATGATCCAGGAAGGTGTAATGCTCTCCACTTATGAATCCATCCTGTTTGAATTGTGCATGGTGGCAGGTACGGATCAGTTCAAGGCCATCTCCCGGCTGGTCAAGTAAACCGCGAAGGATTAAAATTTGCAACCGGTTGGGGTAATTAAGAGTTATATTCAAACAAATCGTAATTGAGACAGGATTAGAAAAGTCGCGGGGGTGGTTCTAATGACTCGCAAACTGCTTGGCCGATACATTGTCATTGACCCGGAGATCTGTCACGGCAAACCCACTTTTCTGGGGACGCGCATCATGGTTTCTCAGGTTCTGGAACAGGTTGCCAGCGGAATGTCCTGGGAAGCGATTATTGACGAATGGCGTGGTAGCATCACAAAGGAGGCCATCGCAGAGGCAATCCGTTTAGCCCATCAGGCGTTTTGTGAACATTCCCATGAATTTGCTTTAGAAATAACCTCCACATGATTATTCTTGATGAAAACTTTCCAGAAAGTCAGTGTCAATTGCTAAAGAACTGGCGTATTCGAATTCGCCAAATCGGACATTAGATCGGCTCCAAAGGGATAACAGACACCCAAATCATATCGCTCCTTCTTCAATCTCCCCGGGCTACGTTCTTCACATTAGATTCGGATTTTTTCAAACGGGAATACTGCCATTCACAATTGTTTAGTATTTTTAGCAGTAGGACAGTACGAAGCAGCTTCTTTTATTCGCCGCTTTCTTAAACATAAGCAGTTTAACACTCAGTGCTCTTTCAAGGTTTGGATGACGGGTTGAATTCATAAAGAGATTCTTCGGGC
>CAYQGB010000301.1:0-5191 GCA_964416895.1 uncultured Calditrichaceae bacterium | reverse complement strand
CTGGAAATCCTCTACGAATGCGATGAAGAGGGTATCTTTGATTAAGGGACTTCCGACGTTTGTTGCCCACCCGTTATTTTGCAGCACACACCGGCAATAGACATCCGGCAACGTGAGAGGTATTGGAATTGCGTGGTGCGTATTGCATAATGGATTGACGACGCAATACGCACTACGCAGTGGTTTCGCAGCACCCATTTGCCATTCCGCATTCTCTTGACATATCTATCGGCACCCCTTATATTCGCAGCACTTTGCATAGAACGCCAACCTTTATCAACGGGAGGATGAAGCATGTTCAGCGGAGCAATACCTGCGTTAGTCACCCCTTTTTGTGCGGATGGAAAAGTGAACGAAACCAAACTGCGAGAGCTGGTGCGGTTTCATCTGGAGAAGGGCAGCAAGGCTCTGGTTCCGGCGGGCACCACCGGGGAGTCGCCAACCCTCTCCAAAGCGGAAAAGCTGCGCCTGTTCGAGGTGGTGGTGGAGGAGGCCGGGGGAAAAATTCCGGTCATTGCCGGCACCGGAGGCAACAACACCGCCGCCGCCGTGGAACTCACCCGGTTGAGCCAGGAAGTCGGTGTGGATGCGGTTCTGGTGGTGGCCCCGTATTACAACAAACCCACCCAGGAGGGGCTGTATCGCCATTATATGACCATTGCCGATGAAGGGGGGCTGCCGGTGGTGGTGTACAACGTTCCCGGTCGCACCGGGGTGAACATTCTTCCCCAAACGGTGGAACGCCTGGCCGAGCACGAGAATATCGTGGCCATCAAGGAAGCCTCCGGCGATGTGGGGCAGGTCTCCGAAATCCACCGCAGGTGCGGAGATCGGATCACCATTCTCTCCGGGGATGATCCCCTTACCCTGCCCATCCTGGCCGTGGGCGGCAAAGGGGTGATCTCGGTGACGGCCAACATCATCCCGGACAGGATCAACGAGATGATCGACGCCTACATGGCCGGCGATTGGGCGAAGGCCCTGGAATTGCACGAACAACTGAAGCCGCTCCACGAAGCCATGTTTCTGGAGACCAACCCCATTCCCATTAAAACCGCCATGAATTTGATGGGAATGAATGTGGGCGGATTCCGCCTGCCCCTGTGCGAGATGTCCGACGCCAATGTGGCCCGGTTAAAAACCATCCTTCAGGAACACCAATTGATCTGAGAAGCGAGTGTTCTTTCAAGGTTTATTTGACGGTTTTTCATGTCATTCTGAGGGCTGCCGCCGGGGAAGGACCGGCTTCATGTTAAGATTTGCGGCTTCAAAGATACTAATCTCATTCGCAGGAGTGGTGTCGAAGCGGCAGCCCGAAGAATCTCTTTATGAATTGTGTCCAGGATAACGGCCCGTCATCTAAACCTCGAAAAAGCACCAGGATAACGGCAACTTTTCCCTGTGATGGAGTTATGGCACTGATCGTTCAGAAATACGGCGGATCCTCTCTGGCCGATCCCGACCGCATCAAGCGGGTAGCCCGGCGGGTGGTGGAAGAGCGAAAGCGGGGCAATCAGATTGTGGTGGTGGTCTCGGCCATGGGCGACACCACCGATCGACTGGTGGAACTGGCCCATCAGGTGTGCAAGCATCCTCCGGAACGGGAGATGGATATGCTGCTTTCGGTGGGAGAGCGGATTTCCATCGCCCTGCTGGCCATGGCCATCTCCGATTTGGGCTACGAGGCGATCTCGTTTACCGGCTCTCAGGTGGGGATCATCACCGATAACCGGCACACCGAGGCGCGCATCCTGGAAGTGCGGGGGCTGCGCATTCACGAGGCCCTGGAGAGCGGCAAGATCGTTATCGTGGCCGGCTTTCAGGGGGTGAGCATCAATAAGGAGATTACCACCCTGGGCCGGGGAGGTTCGGATACCACCGCCCTGGCGCTGGCGGCGGCCTTGCAGGCGGAGCGGTGCGAGTTTATGAAGGATGTGGATGGTGTGTATGTGGCCGAACCCCGCCTGGTGCCCCGCCCCCTGCTCAACAAAGAGCTTTCCTATGACGAGATGATCGAAATGGCCAACCTGGGCGCGGGAGTACTGAAAACGGAGTCGGTGGAAATTGCCCGATACTACAAGATCAAAGTTGGGGTGGGCAATACCGCCACGGGAAAGGTGGGCACCATCATCACCGACCGCCGCCATGATACATCTGCCATCAGCGGAATCGTGGGCCAGAAAGGACTGGTATATGTGCGGTTTCACTCCCGGGATTTTCGGGCCAGGAATCGGCTCAACCTGGTGATGGCCGAGCGGCGCATCAAGGTGCAGTCTTATCTATTGCATCCGGAATACGTGGAATTCATCTGTCAGGAGCGGTTCTGGCCGGAGATTGAGCAGGCGCTACAGACGGTGACCGCCGAATCCTCTTCCCCGATGCCGGAAGCGCCGGATGGTGCTTCAACGTCTTCTTCCGGGCCGGGGCACTCCGGCCCGGTCTTTCACCGATCGGGCGTGGGCATGGTGGGAATTGTGGGAACGGGATTGAATTTCAATTCCGAAAAAGCCACCCGGGTCTTTCAAGCGCTGGAAAAATCCGGCATCAATCCCGAGGTGCTTCAGGTCTCCGATTTACGCATCTCCTGGATGATGCCGGAGGAGCAAATTGACGATACGGTGCGGCGGTTGTATGGAGAGTTGATTCCGGAGCGCGGTGAAAATTGAAATATACGACAACCGGGAGAAACCAATACCCGAATACCCCAACACCCCAACACTCCAACCTCTTTAAGCGCTAAAAAACGGGAGTACCTGCGAATGCAATCTGCACGAATACGAACGCGATGCCGTGGTTGGTGGCCGGTAATCGGTGTGATGCTGATAGCGGTGTTGTTGAGCGCCTGCAGCGGCAACTCCGATGAACATATTTCACAACAGATTTTGCGGGTTGCCCTCAATGACAATCCCACCAATCTGGATCCCCGAACATCCACCGATGTGGCTTCCTTTCGGGTAATTGAACTGGTGTACGACTTCCTGGTGCGCATGGATTCCACGGGGATGCCCCGGCCCGACCTGGCCGAACGTATTGATACGCCTTCGGATCGGGAATACATCTTCACTTTACGCAGAGGGGTAACATTTCACGACGGCCATCCTCTGACGGCGTATGATGTGGCCTACACCTTCGAGAGCATTCTGGATACTACCCTGCACTCCAATATGCGGATTGTGCTGCAAAATGTGCGTCGGATTACCGTGCTGGATTCCTTTCGGGTCAAGTTTGAACTGTATCTGCCGGAGGCTCCTTTTCTGTCCCATCTTCAGGTGGGCATCGTTCCCCGCCATGCCGTGGAGACCGGCCGGGTGGATCTGAAAGCCACGCCTCTGGGAAGCGGGCCGTTTCGATTTGTTCGCTGGAGTTCCGATGCGTTTGTGGAGTTAGAGCGCAATGATCGCTACTGGAAAGGCGCTCCCCGATTGAAGAAGATCATTATGAAAATCCTGCCGGAAGCGACCACCCGGGTGCTGGCGTTGCAGAATGGGGAGATCGACATTCTTCCCAGCGGCGTGCCGGAAACCTATCTGCCGGAACTGGAAAAAGACTCTCGGTTCAAAGTGGTGAAGCGGCGGGGATCCAATTATGTATATCTGGCCCTGAACTATCGGTCGCCTTACCTGGCCTCGCTAAAGGTGCGGAAAGCCATTGCCCATGCCATCGATGTGGATGCCATCATTAAGAATCTGTTGGGGGGATTGCATCAACGGGCCAACTCGCTGCTCAGTCCCGGTCACTGGGCCTACAACCCCCATTTGCCCGTCTATGAGTATGATCCGGAGCGTGCCCGGCGGCTGTTAGATGAAGCCGGTTTCCCCGATCCCGACGGAGATGGCCCCGGGACCCGCTTTTCGGTGGTGTACAAATGCACCGACAAGCTGGCCAGCCGCCAGAAGGCCCAGGTAATTCAGCAATACCTCCGGGAGGTGGGCATCGACGTGAAGGTGCAGAGCTTTGAGTTCGGCACCTTTTACGATGATATTCAAAAGGGGCGTTTCGATTTGTATTCCCTCTCCATTGTGGGAATTTACGAACCGGCGGTATATCGACATTTTTTTCATTCCCGGAGTTCCCGCAATCGGGTGGCCTACCACAGTCCGGAGGTGGATCGGCTCATCGAGCTGGCCGAGCACACCCTGGATGTAAACAAACGCCGGGAATATTACTGGCGCATTCAGGAGATTGTTCAGGAGGAGCTTCCCTACATCAGCCTGTGGCACGAAACCAACGTGGCGGTGATGGACCGGCGCCTGAAGGGATTTCGGATGTATCCTGCCGGGGAGTGGCGCTCGTTCGCGCAGGTGTATTTTGATGCGGATGGAGAGGAGATGTCCGCGAAGTGATCGAAAAATTTCGGGCTGTGGGGGAGGGGGGAGTGAGGTCGGTATTCCCTCAAAGAAAGCAATGGCTCATCGAGGCAACCTCTCATCAACTATGTTAGGGGAGCCACCATGTCCGGGAAGGAGCCGCCGGTGGTGCGGGTAGCCACAGCGGCGGCGCTGCCGCCGAATTTGACCATTGAGCACCTGCTGTGGCAGGAGCATATTGAGCGTATCGCCGGGGTGGATGAGGCCGGGCGGGGGCCGCTGGCCGGCCCGGTGGTGGCCGCGGCGGTGATCTTCGAGCCGTACCGGTATATTGAAGGGGTTACCGACTCCAAAAAGCTTTCCCCCCAAAAACGAGAAGTTCTGTACGACGTAATCTGCGAGCAGGCCCGGGCCTACGGCATCGGGGTGGTCGGCCCGGAAGAGATTGACCGGATCAACATTCGCCAGGCAACCTTCAAGGCCATGCGCAAAGCGCTGGGATCGCTGTCGTTGAATCCTCAATATCTGCTGATTGATGGAGAAGAGCTTCCCGACCGGCTGTATCCTCAGGAAGCGTTTGTGGAAGGCGATTCCCACAGCTTTACCATTGCCGCCGCTTCCATACTGGCAAAGGTGTATCGGGATCGGCTGATGGTTGCCTATCACGAGCAATTTCCTCAATACGGATTTGATCGTCACAAGGGCTATGGCACGGCCTACCATCGGGAGATGATCCGGAAATACGGCCCCTGCCCGATTCATCGGAGGTCATTTCTGGGGAAAATTCTGGGGGATATATCCGTCAAAGAGTAAAGATGAAATGTAACTATACTATTCAGCAAAGCCAATAACTCCCTGTCACACTGAGCCTGTCGAAGTGTGAC